>NZ_CP171358.1:612100-918151 GCF_043518605.1 Agromyces sp. MMS24-JH15 | reverse complement strand
TGGGCCTCGGGGCGACGCGCGACCGTGCCGCGGTGGCCTGGATGATGCGGATCTCGCACCACCTGCCGACCGTCGAGCTGCGGTTCGGCGACGCGCAGCTGCATCCGGACGACGCGATCGCGATCGCGCTGCTGTGTCGCGCGATCGCGACCGCAATCCTGGCCGACCCGCGCGGTCCGGTCGGGCGGCACGGTTCGGTGGATGCCTCGATGCGCGCGGCCCCCGTCGAGGTCGTGTCCGCCGCGGTCTGGGCGGCCGCCCACGAGGGCCACTCCGCGCTCGTGCCCGATCCGATCCGGGGCGGCCTCGCGTCGGTGCCGGCGGTGGTCGCGAACCTGCTCGACGCCATCGACGCCGAGCGCACGTGCCGGGACGCGCTCGCGGAGCTCCTCGCACGCGGTGCCGGCGCCGAACGCCAGCGTGCCGCGTTCGCACGCGACGACGTGGCCGGCCTCGCGCGGCTCTACCGGGAGCTCGGCGACACGATGCCGTGAGCCGAGCACGTCACGTGATCAGGCGGTGACGTCGGCGGTCGCGGGCCGGCCGAGGCCCGAGGCATCCACGCCCGCGAGTCCGTCGGTGACGAAGCCGACGATCGCGTCGAGGGTCGGCTCGGCGCCGAGGACCGCGTTGTGGCCGCTGCCGCCCGTGAGCACGAGCCGCGCGCGGTCGCGGTGCGCCGCGTGCAGGCGGACCGCCTCGCCGACGGCGACCTCGCGGTCGTCCCGGTCGTGCACGACGAGGAGGGGGAGCCCGCGGGGCAGCGGGTCGGCGACCGCGTCGAAGCGGGGCCACGGGTCGGCGATCCCCGGCATGACCCGGCGAGCGAACCGTCCGGCGAGCCGGTCGCACGCGTCGGGCCCGAGGCCAGTGAGGGCGCCGAAGCCGTCGACCAGGTAGCGCGCGTCGGCCATGCCCGCGATCGTGACGACGCGGTCGGCGCGGACGCCTTCGCGGACGGCGGTGAGCGCTGCGAGCGACCCGAACGAGTGGCCGATGATCGCGTGGAACCGGTCGTTCCGCAGGTGCAGGGCGTCGATGATCGCGAGCCAGTCGCGGATGTCGGCCCGGCGGCCGGGGGCGTCGCCGTGCGCGGGCGCGTCGAAGGCGATGACGCGGTGCCCCTCGGCGCGGAGCTCGCGGACGATCGTCGCGAACTGCGAGGCGCGCCCGCGCCAGCCGTGCGCGAGCAGCACGGGCGCGCCTCGCCCGGTCCATTCGTAGACGATCGCCTCGCGGCCCCGGCGGTCGCCGGGGTGCGCGGGCAGGCGGAGGGTCGACCGCGCGGCCGTCCCGTGCGTCGCGAGGTCGCCCGGCCGGACCTTCGCCGGGGGGCGCGTCGAGCGGAACACCGGCTCGGCGAGGCGGGCCGCGAGGCCCGGGGAGACGCGCTCGGCGGTGCGGAGCGAGGCGAACACGGCGTCGGCAGCGGGATGCATCGGAGTCCTCCGGCGGATGAGTGTACGTACGAACGATCGTTCGTAGATTATACGAACGTTCGTACGTACACTAGGGGGATGTCGGAATCCAGCGTCATCGTCGACGGGAGGCGGGCGAGAGGGGATGCCTCGCGCCGCGCGATCCTCGCCCACGCCGTCGACCTCGCGTCGGTCGAGGGGCTCGACCAGCTCTCGATCGCCCGCATCGCCGATGCCGCGAGCGTCGGCAAGTCGAGCGTCGCCACGCTCTTCGGCAGCAAGGAACGGCTCCAGCTCGCGGCCGTCGAGGCCGCGCGCGAGCGGTTCGTCGCCACCGTCGTCGTGCCGGCGCGCGTCCAGCCGCGGGGCATCCGTCGCCTCGTCGCGCTGCTCGACCGCAACGTCGCCTACTCGCAGGACCGCGTCTTCCCCGGCGGCTGCTTCTTCTCGACCGCGGCATCCGACTTCCACTCCAAGCCCGGGCCGGTGCGCGAGGCGCTCGCCGACGCGCTCGACGCGTGGATCGCGTACCTCGAGGCGTCCGCGCGATACGCGGTCGAGCTCGGCGAGCTGCCGGGCCTCGACGACCCCGCCCAGCTCGCGTTCGAGCAGCAGGGGATGTTCGAGTGGATGAACCTGCTCGCGACGATCCGCGACACCGACGAGCCCTACCGCCGCGGGCGCCGCGCCTACCGCGATCGGCTCGTCGCGCTCGGCGCCGACACCGCGATCGCGGACTCCCTGCTCGAACCCGCCGCCGCCCTCCGGGTCTGACCCGACCGTCCCTCGGGCTCCGGATCAGCCCTCGAGGACCAGCGCGAGCGACGTGTCGCCGCACGGCACCACGGCCGCGCCGCCCGCGAGCCGCGCGGCGGGCGCCCCCTCGGGCCGGTCGCGGAGCGGGGCCAGCGCGTCGGCGAGCCCGTCGAGCCGGAGCAGCGACCCCGGTGCGCGGTGGGCGTCGGTCGAGGCGACCACCCGGGTCGATGCGTTCACCAGGCTGCACGGATGCCCCGACCCGCGCAGCACCGGCAGCAGCACCTGCTCGAGGCGGGCGACGTAGACGTCGGTGCCGACGAGGCCGACGAGTTCGCCGCCGACCGTCACGGGCGTCGTGATGGTCACGGTGTAGTCGTCCGTGCAGAGGTAGTCGACGTACGGGCCCGTGAGGTGCCGCCGGCCTGTTCGGGCGGGCACGCGCCACCACTCGAGCGTCGTGTAGTCGCGGAACTGCTCCGAGTCGGGGTCGCTCACCGCGTCGAGCCGCCGCACGCCCGAGCCCGCTCCGGCGCCGAAGGTGTTCGCCGCGCCGAGCCACCACGCGAGGTGCCAGGGCGCATCGGGCAGGTAGCCGGGATCGGCGACGAAGCCGGCGCCGGTGACCAGGCCGTCGATGCGCCCGAGCTCCGGGCGGACGAGCGACTCGACGAACGGGTCGAGCTCGCGTGCGGTCGGCTCGTCGCGGCGCGCGAGCTCGGCGGCGAGCGCGTCGCGCCAGCCGTCGATCGTCGCGAACACCGGGTCGATCGTCGAGGCGACCAGCGTCGCGACGCGCGACGCGGACAGGTCGATACCGAGCGTCATGCGCGCTCTCCCTCCAGGACGGGTGCGGGGCCGGGCAGGTCGGGTGCGGGATGGGGCGGTGCGGTCGCCGCGGGCGCGACGACCTCGGCCGGCGCGGTGGATGCCTCGAGCCGCACCTTCTCGTCGAGCAGCCACTCGAGCGCCTCGGCGATGTGCGCGACGGTCGCGCGCCGCGCGGCCTCCGGATCGACCGAGCGGATCGCCTGGATCACGTCCAGGCGGGCCCGGCGGCTGCGATCGCGCGAGCGCTGCTCGCGCAGGCACAGCCACAGGAGGGGCCCGGCCTCGGCCTGCAGGCGCAGCTCCTCGTGCACGAGCCGGGGGGACTGGCTGACCGCGGCGATCTCGAGCTGGAACCGCCCGACCGCGCGCCGCGCGCCGCCGGCCGTCGTGAGGTCGGCGCGCGCGTCGACGTCGGCGAGGTTCTCGAGGTCGTCGTCGCTCGCGCGGTCGGAGGCGAC
Source organism: Agromyces sp. MMS24-JH15 (assembly GCF_043518605.1). Lineage (GTDB taxonomy): Bacteria > Actinomycetota > Actinomycetes > Actinomycetales > Microbacteriaceae > Agromyces. The sequence continues at coordinate 914,688 of NZ_CP171358.1, read as the reverse complement.
TTCGGCGGCCATGCCCGCGATCGCGGCGTAGTGCAGCGAGAGGTCGCGCAGCTCGATCCGGCTGAGCGCGCGCACGCGGTCGTCGATGAGCCGTTGCGAGGCATCCCGGTCGTAGGTGACGAAGCTGCCGCCGTCGCGGCCGCGACGCGTGAGCACGAGGCCCTTGTCGCGGAGCGCGAGGAGCGCCTCGCGCGCGGTGACGACGGCCACGCCGAGGCTCCGGGCGAGGTCGGTCTCGCTCGGGAGGCGCTCGCCGTCGCGCAGGACGCCGGCCACGATCGCGTCGGTCAGGCGCTGCTCGACGAGCTCCGCTCGGCCCGCGCCGTCGAGCGGCGAGAACACGACGGCCCTGGTCGCGTCCGCGCGGCGCGTGGCCTGGGGCATCCCGACCTCCTGCAGCTCGCCGTCGATTCCGTGACCTGAACGTAACACGTTCGTCTGGACTTAGACATATGGATCCATATGATTTCGAGTAACGGCACCCGCTCCACCGGGTGGCTGCACCGAAGGAGGCGCACATGACCGACCGGCACCCGGCGATCCGGCTGACTGGACTCACCAAGGAGTTCGGGGCCGTCACCGCGGTCGATCACGTCGACCTCGAGATCGGGGCGGGCGAGTTCTTCTCGATGCTCGGCCCGTCCGGTTCGGGCAAGACCACGGTCCTCCGGCTCATCGCGGGCTTCGAGCAGCCGACCTCCGGCACGATCGAGCTCTTCGGCGAGGACGTCACCCGGCGCGCGCCGTTCGACCGCGACGTGAACACCGTGTTCCAGGACTACGCGCTCTTCCCCCACATGAGCGTGCTCGAGAACGTCGCCTACGGCCTCCGCGTGCGCGGCATCGGACGCAGGGAACGGCACGAGCGCGCCCGCCGCGCCCTCGCGAGCGTGCGCCTCGAGCCCTACGCCGACCGCCGCCCCTCGCAGCTCTCGGGCGGCCAGCGCCAGCGCGTCGCACTCGCCCGCGCGACCGTGGTCGAGCCCAAGGTGCTGCTCCTCGACGAGCCGCTCGGCGCGCTCGACCTGAAGCTCCGCGAGCAGATGCAGGTCGAGCTGAAGCAGATCCAGCGCGAGCTCGGCATCACGTTCATCTTCGTCACCCACGACCAGGAGGAGGCCCTGACCCTCTCCGACCGCGTCGCGGTGTTCCACGACGGGCGCATCCAGCAGCTCGGCACGCCCGCCGAGCTCTACGAGCGGCCGACCTCGCGGTTCGTCGCCGACTTCGTCGGCACCTCGAACCTCTTCGACGAGGATGCCTCGGTGGCAGTGCTCGGCCGGAAGGGCACGCACTCCATCCGGCCCGAAAAGCTCTCGGTCGTCGCACCGGACACCGCCGAACCCGCGCTCCGCACCGCTCGGGGCACCGTCGTCGAGGCGATCTACCTCGGCAGCGGCATCCGCATCGTTGTCGACCTCGACGCCGGGCCCCGCATCAGCGTGCTCGAGCAGAACGCGCGCGGCCGGCTCCACGACGACCAGCGCGGCGACCGCGTGCTCGTCGCCTGGCACGACGACGACGTCGTCGAGCTGCGAGCGGATGTCCCCGGCGGCGCATCCGTCGCCTACCCCCTGACCGGGGTCTCCGAGGCCGTCTGACGAGCGGCGCCCACCGACCGCACCACCGCACCACCACCCCAAGAGAAGCACCCTGCACCACGACAAGAAGGAGAGCACCATGATGCGCAACACGCGCACGGCCCGACGGGGCGTGACCGTGGGACTCGCGATCACCTCCGTCGCCCTGCTCACCGCCTGCGGCACCACCTCCGGCGGCGGCGACGGCGGCGGCGAGGCCGCGACCGAGCTCGGCGAGATGGAGGGCCAGATCTCGATCCTGGCCTGGCCCGGCTACGTCGAGGACGGGACCAACGACCCGGAGGTCGACTGGGTCACCCCCTTCGAGGACGAGACCGGCTGCGAGGTCACGACCAAGACCTTCGGCACGTCCGACGAGGCGCTTAACCTCATGAAGACCGGCGACTACGACGTGGTCTCCGCGTCGGGCGACGCGACGCTGCGCCTCATCGCGGCCGGCGACGTCGTGCCCGTGAACACCGACCTGATCCCGAACTACGAGGGCATCTACGACTTCCTGAAGAACGAGTCGTGGAACTCGGTCGACGGCGTCCCCTACGGCGTCCCGCACGGCTACGGCGCGAACCTGCTCATGTACAGCACGGACGTCTTCCCCGAGGCGCCCACCTCGTGGGACGTCGTGTTCGACAAGGCGTCCGAGAACGCGGGCAAGGTCACGGCCTACGACTCGCCGATCTACATCGCCGACGCGGCCGTGTACCTCATGGCGCACAACCCCGACCTCGGCATCGAGAACCCCTACTCCCTCGATGAGGAGCAGCTGGCCGCCGCGGTCGACCTCCTGAAGACGCAGCGCGAGTCGATCGGCGAGTACTGGAGCGACTACCTCAAGGAGATCCAGGCGTTCACGACCGGCGACACCGTCGTCGGCACGAGCTGGCAGGTCATCCAGAACGTGCTCGAGTCCGAGGGTGCGACGACCCAGGTCGTCCTGCCCGACGAGGGCACCACGGGCTGGAGCGACACGTGGATGATCGCGTCCGAGGCGAAGAACCCGAACTGCGCGTACGCGTGGCTCGACTACATCGCCTCGCCCGAGGCCAACGCCACCGCCACCTCGTACTTCGGCGAGGCGCCCTCGAGCGACGCCGCATGCGAGTACCGCGAGGACTGCGAGGCGTACCACGCCGGTGACGCCGACTACGCGTCGCAGATCTGGTACTGGTCGACGCCGATCGCCGAGTGCCTCGACGGCCGCACCGATGTCGAGTGCACCGACTACGCCGCATGGACCCAGGCCTGGCAGGAGATCAAGGGCTGATGACGGCCCCCGCAGCGGTGTCCCGCCCGCGTCGCTCTGCGGCGCGGGCGGGCTCCGCCTACCTCACCACCCACCCGCGGACCCGCCTCGCGCTGCTCCTGGCCGCGCCGCTGTTCTGGCTGGTGATCGTCTACATCGTCGCGCTCGTTCTGCTGCTCGTCACCGCGTTCTGGTCGGTCGACAGCTTCACGGGCGAGATCACCACGGAGTGGACGCTCGACAACATCATCGAAGTGGTGACCGGCGCGCTCTACCAGACGGTCACGCTGCGCACCCTCGGCGTCGCGCTCCTGGTCACGCTCATCGACGTCGTGTTCGCCCTGCCGATCGCGTTCTACATGGCGAAGGTCGCCACGCCGCGCTCGCGGCGGATCCTGCTGATCCTCGTCCTGATGCCGCTCTGGGCGAGCTACCTCGTGAAGGCGTACGCCTGGCGGTCGGTGCTCTCGCAGGACGGCATCCTCGAGTGGCTGCTGCAGCCGTTCGGCCTGCACACGCCCGGGTACGGACTGCCCGCGACCGTCATCACGCTCTCCTACCTCTGGCTCCCGTACGTGATCCTGCCCATCCAGGCGGGACTCGAACGCGTGCCCGACTCGCTGCTCGAGGCATCCGCCGACCTGGGCGGCAAGACCTGGCCGACGGTCCGGCACGTCGTGCTGCCGATGGCTTTCCCCGCGATCATCGCGGGCACCATCTTCAGCTTCTCGCTCTCGCTCGGCGACTACATCACGGTCAACATCGTCGGCGGCGCCAACCAGATGCTCGGCAACCTCGTCTACACGAACGTGGGCGCCGCGAACAACCTGCCGCTCGCCGCGGCGATCGCGCTCATCCCGATCGCGATCATCTTCGGCTACCTCTTCCTCGTGCGCCGCACCGGCGCGCTCGACAACCTCTAGGAGCGACGGATGCGTCTCAGCAGGGCCGCCCGCCTCACGCTCGGCACCGTGACCGGGGTCATCCTCGTGATCGTCTACGTGCCGCTGTTCGTGGTGCTCGTGAACTCGTTCTCGACCTCGACCTCGCTCACCTGGCCGCCGCCCGGGTTCACGCTCGAGTGGTGGGGGAAGGCGTTCCAGAGCGCCGGCGCGCTCGAGGCCGTGGAGACGAGCGTCGCCGTCGCCGTCGTCTCGACGCTGGTCGCGCTCGTGCTCGGCACGCTGATCTCGTTCGCGCTGCAGCGGTTCGACTTCTTCGGAAGGGACGCCATCAGCCTGCTCGTGATCCTGCCGATCGCCCTGCCCGGCATCATCACCGGTATCGCGCTGAACAACTTCTTCCGCACGATCATGGGCGTGCCGCTCTCGATCTGGACGGTCGTCATCGCGCACGCGACGTTCTGCATCGTGACGGTCTTCAACAACGTGATCGCGCGCCTGCGGCGCACGGGGACGAACCTCGAGGAGGCCTCGGCCGACCTCGGCGCGGGCGTGTGGACCACGTTCCGCCTCGTGACGTTCCCGCAGCTGCGTTCGGCCCTGCTGGCGGGCGCGCTGCTCGCGTTCGCGCTGTCGTTCGACGAGATCATCGTGACGACCTTCACAGCCGGGTCGGGCGTCACGACGCTGCCGATCTTCATCCTGAACAACATGTTCCGGCCGAACCAGGCGCCGATCGTGTCGGTGATCGCGGTCGTGCTGGTGATCGTGTCGATCGTGCCGATCTGGATCGCGCAGCGGCTGTCGGAGGGCGCCGAGGGGACCATCGGCGGTCGGGCGCCGCGCCGTTCGCGCGCGGCGTCCTCGCGCTGAGCGGTCGCTTCCTGCTCCCTGCTCGCTGCTCCGTGCTCCCAATTCAGGACCACAGCCGTCATGAGCGCATATCGCAGTGTTATGTGTCGGGACATCGGTGACGGTTCTGCATCAGGACATCGGTGACACTTCGTGGGTGTTTGGTGGTGACACTTCTGCGGCTCTGATGGCGGGGTGAGCAGAAACGAGCCTGTCGATCCCCGTGTCCGTCTCGCGATCACGCAGTGGCCACCGGACGCACCGCGGGGTGCGGTGACGACGTTCTGTGCCGAGCACGGAATCTCACGGAAGACGTTCTACGAGATCCGTCGACGGGTCGGTACGGATGGGCCGGCGGCCGCGCTCGAGCCACGCTCGAAACGCCCGGCCGTGAGCCCGTCCCGGATCGGTGCGGACATCAAGGTCCACGCCATCCAGGTGCGGGCCGCGCTGGAGCAGTCGGGTCTGGATCACGGGCCGATCAGCGTGCACGACCGGATGCTCAGCCTCGGGATGATCCCCCCGTCGACGGCGTCGCTGGCGCGGATCTTCCGTGACGCGGGAGTGGCTCGTGCGGAGCCGAGGAAGAAGCCGCGGGCCGCGTACCGCCGGTTCGTGTACCCGGCACCGAACGCGTGCTGGCAGTTGGATGCGACCGAGTACGTCCTGACCGGCGGCCGCCGGTGCGTGATCTTCCAACTCATCGATGACCATTCCCGGTACGCGGTCGCGTCGCTCGTGGCATGGTCGGAAACCTCGGACGCGGCGATCGCCGTGGTCGATAAGGGCATCACCGCGCACGGGGTCCCGCAACGGCTCCTCACCGACAACGGGACGGCGTTGAACCCGTCCCGTCGCGGCATCCACGGCCGGCTCGTGATCCACGTGTCCCGGCTCGGTATCGAACCGATCACCGGAAAACCGTACAAACCGACCACGCAGGGCAAGAACGAACGCTTCCACCAGACCCTGTTCCGGTTCCTCGACCAACAGCCCCTCGCGAACACCCTCGCCGAACTCCAAGCCCAGGTCGACCGGTTCGACAGGATCTACAACCGCGAACGCCCGCACCAGGGCCTACCCGGCCGGATCACCCCGCAACAGGCCTGGGACGCGACCCCGACAGCCGAACCACCCCGACCCCGGCCCATCGAGCCGACCCGCCCACGCAGTTACGACCCGACCCCTGCGAGCACCGACGAGGTCCGGCTCGCACGCGTCGAGGCCAACGGCGGGATCAAGGTCCGCGGCGTGAAGTTCCACATCGACGGGCGACTCGCCGGACACCAGATCCTGATCATCGAGAACCCCGAGACGATCACGTTCGCCGATACCGACGGCACGATCCTGATCGAGCACCCCCGACCCGCACCCGGCACCACGTACGTCAGCAACGGCCGCCCCCGCGGACCACGCCCACCAACCCCGAAAACGTCACCGATGTCCTGACACACCAAACGTCACCGATGTCCTGATGCAGAACCGTCACCGATGTCCCGATACATCACAAGCGCATATCGCAGCCATGACGGCTGTGGTCCTGAAATGAGGGAGCGCGGGGACGGGCGCGGCGGGCAGACTGGGCGGATGAGCCGCCTCGACGCACCGCTGGCAACCGGATTCCACGCTGAGCTGCCCCCGTGGCTCGTGGCCGACCTCGACTCCCTCGCCGACCGGCCGCTCGGCACGCCCGAGGAGCGGATGGACCTGGTCAACGAGCTCGCCGACCGCAACTGGCGGGCCGGGAACGGCGGGCCGTTCGCGGCCATCGTCGTCGACGCGGCATCCGGTGCGCTCGTGTCGGCGGGCGTGAACGTCGTGCTGTCCTCGGGGCTCAGCTCGTGCCACGCCGAGGTCACCGCGCTCACGCTCGCGCAGGCGCGGCTGGGTCGGTGGGACCTCGGGGCGGGCGGCGCCGACCTCGAACTCGTCGTCAACTGGCGCCCGTGCGTCATGTGCTACGGCGCGACCATGTGGTCGGGAGTGCGCCGTTTGACGATCGCGGGCGACGGGCCCGAGTGCGAGGAGCTCACCGGGTTCGACGAGGGCCCGATGCATCCCGACTGGGTCGCCGAGTTCGAGCGGCGCGGCATCCGCGTCGTCCAGGACGTGCGCCGCGACGAGGCGATCGCGGTGTTCCGCGAGTACGGGGCATCCGACGCCGTGGTCTACAACGCGCGCGGGGCGTCGGAGGCCTGAGCGCGGACCCGGTCCCCGCCACGGGTCCCCGCCGCAACCCGTGGCCGCCCATCGTGGGAACTGGCAGGATGGCCGCGACGCGAAGGGGGACGCCATGATCATCGCGACGACGCCGGAGGCGGAGGCGACGGGCGAGGTCGCCGATCTCTACGAGGCCGAGCGGCGCGAGACCGGGTACATCCCCTCGCACACGTTCGCGATGGCCGTGAACCCGGCGGCGTTCGCCGGGTTCCAGCAGATCGTGAAGTCGACCGTCGGCACGCTCGGCCTCAGGCGGTACGAGCTCGTGACGCTCGCGGCTGCGCGCGGTCGCGGGTCCCGGCACTGCAGGCTCGCCCACGGAGCGAAGGTGCTCGCGAAGGGCGTGGCCGAGGCGCCGCAGCTCGAGCGGATCGCGCTCGACTACGCCCACGCCGACCTGTCGGACGCCGAGGTCGCGATGATGCGGTTCGCCGAGAAGGCGGCCTCGGATGCCTCGTCGATGACGGATGCCGATTCGCTCGAGCTCCGCGCGCACGGGTTCAGCGACCGCGAGATCGCCGACATCGCGATCGCCGCGGCCGTGCGCGTGTACCTGGGCACGCTGCTGCAGTCGCTCGCGGTCGACGTCGACGAGCCGCCGTCGCTGGGCGAGGAGTTGCGGGAGGCGCTGGTCCGCGGGATCTGAGACGTCGGCGCGGGCCCCATCCGCCCTTCGGTGGTCGAGTAGCGCCCGACGGAGTCGGACTTCCCCCGGTGGTCGAGTAGCGCCCGACGGAGTCGGACGCGTATCGAGACCAAGGCGACCCTGCCTCGGCTCGCCAGGTCTCGATACGCGTCGTCGCTCCGCGCCGGCGCTACTCGACCACCGGGAACCCCCGCGCCCGACGGAGTCGGACTTCCCCCGGTGGTCGAGGTGCGGCCGACGGAGTCGGAGTTCCCCGGTGGTCGAGGTGCGCCCGACGGAGTCGGACTTCCCCCGGTGGTCGAGTAGCGCCCGACGGAGTCGGACGCGTATCGAGACCATGGCGACCCTGCCTCGGCTTACCAGGTCTCGATACGCGTCGTCGCTTCGCGCCGGCGCTACTCGACCACCGGTAGGCGGCGGTCAGCCCTTGCCGTGCGGCCGGTGCTTCCGGCCGTGACCGCTGTGGGCGTCGCGGCCGTCGTGGATGTGCACGTGCACGTGGACGTCCTGCTGCGGGCCGTGGTGTCCGTGCCCGTGGCCACCGTGTCCGTGCCCGTCGTCGTGCGGGTGCGGGGCTCCGTGGTGCCCGTGCCCGGCCTCGTGGTCGACGCCGTGCCCGTGCCCGTGCTCGAACTCGCGTCCGGTGCCGTGGGGCCCGCCGTCGCCGAAGCCGCGCCGGCCGTACCCGCGGCCGTGCCAGCCGCCCTGGCTCGAGCCGCCGCCGTGCCGGTGGCCGTCGGGCCCGCGGCGACCGCCTCGGTGCCCGCGCGGCATCGGCTGGGTCTCGTCCCAGCCGAGCTCGCGCGCGACGGCCTCGAGCGTGCGGAGGGTGGTCGCGAAGTCGTCCGCGGGAACGGCCCCGGCGATACGGGCGCGAAGGCCCTCGACGGATGCCTCGAGCCGGTCGCGTGCCGCGCGTCCTTCGTCGGTGAGGGTGGGCAGTTCGGCGCCCTCGTCGAAGGGCTCGACCCAGCCGCGGAGGACGAGGCGGTCCAGCAGTTCGGGTCGGGCGAGGAGCCGGGCGGTGCGGTGCTCGTCGTCGGCGAGGCCGGCGAGCAGGTTGAGGGTGCGCCAGTCGCCGCGCGACAGGCCGTCGGCGGCGAGGGTGCGGTCGAGTTCGTCGGCCAGGCGGCGGTCGACGAGCTTCAGCCAGAAGCCGAACGGACGACGGCCGGGGGCGTGGCCCGCGTGCTCGCCGGGCTCGTCGGGGCGCTGGTCAGGGGTGGATTCGGTGGTCATGGTGTTCCTTTCACGGTCCTCCGGGTTCGGAGGCCGGCGCGCGTCGCGCGTACTGGGTGATTGCATGTCAATTGACATGTATATGTACCATGACATGCATGGATGCCTCGAGTCAAGGCGAGTTCGGCGAACGCTCAGGTTCGGACGAGCCCCTGCCGCCGGAAGTCGCGGTGCGGTCGGAAGACGCGGGGCGGCCCGACCCGCTCGACGCCATCGAGACCGCGCTCACCGCGCTCCGCGGGCGGGGTCCGGGTGCAGGATGGCCCGGCGGGGGCCCGCCGTTCGGCGCCGGGCCCTTCGCCCCCGGGCCGCGCGGAGACCAGGACCGGGAGCGAGGTCGCCACGGCGGCCCGCACGGGCACGGCGAGCACGACCACGGCGAGCACGACCACGCGCACGGCGAGCACGGGCACGGTCGCCGCGGGTACGGGCGGCGCGGGGAGGGCGGAGGCCCCGGCGGGCGGGGCGGTCATGCCGCGGTGCGGCTCCTCCTGGCGCTGGATCATCACGGCCCGAGTTCGGTGAGCGACCTGGCCGCGCACGTCGGCGTCGACCAGCCGCGCGCGAGCCGGCTCGTGCAGGCCGCCGTCGAGGCCGGCCAGGTGCGGCGCGAGGCGGATCCGCGCGACGCTCGGCGGAGCATCCTCGTCCTGACCGATGCGGGTCGCGCCGCACTCGTCGCGATGCTCGGTCGACGCCGGTCGGCGATCGACGCCGCGCTCGCCGGGTTCACCGCGGACGAGCGCGCGGAGTTCGCGCGGCTGCTCGCGAAGTTCGTCGAGGGGTGGTCGCGGGGATAGGCGGGCGCGGCCGATTCCGGCGCGCGATGGGCAGCGTCTGGGCGGTCGAGGAGCGCCCGACGGAGTCGGACGCGTATCGAGACCACGGCACCCTGCCTCGGCTCGCGAGGTCTCGATACGCGTCGTCGCTGCGCGCCGGCGCTACTCGACCACCGGGGGTCGTCGCTTCGCGCCGGCGCTACTCGACCACCGGGTACGGGCTGGCCCGACCGCGGGGGACGGGCCGGCGCTACTCCAGCGTCAGCGACCGGCCTCGAGACGGGCGATCAGCTCGTCGATGACGGTGCCGACGAGGCGGGGCATCTCGACGCCCTCGGGCTCGAGCAACCATTGCACCTGCAGGCCGTCCATGACGGCGATCAGCGTCGAGGCCGCATCGTGCAGTGCGACGTCGTCCGTGTTGCCGGTGACCTCGCCGAACACGCCCGCGATCTTGTCGCGCAGGATGTGCAGCCGGTCGTGGAAGTAGTCGTGTGCCGGGTGGCCGTCGGTGACGGCCTCGCCCGAGAGCACCGAGTAGGCCTGCACGACGCCACGGCGGTGGGTGTTCTCCTCGACGGTGTCGACGAGGTGCTGGAGGAACGCCGGGCCCTCGGTCTGGGCCCTCGCGGGAACGCCGTTGACTTCCTCGCCGTCGCGGTACTTCAGCATCGCGACGAGCAGGCCCTCCTTGCTGCCGAAGTGGTGGAGGACGCCGGCGTGGGTCATCCCCGCCTCCTCGGCGACCTCGACGAGTGCGCCCTTGTTGTAGCCGCGCGCCCCGAACACCTTCATGGCCGCCTTGAGCACGGCCTCGCGTCGTTCGAGCGTGCGCGCCTGGGGGCGCTGGACGCGCTCGGCCGCGGGCTTGGTACGTGCGTCGCCTGCTGCCACGTGCTTCGTGTTCCCTTCCGGATGCCTCGACGTCGAGGCCTCTCCTGACGCTGTGAGCGTTCACTGCATCGTTCCATGCGGAACGCCCGATCGCACCATCGGCGGCGCGTTATCGAAACGTTACCACGTCGACTTACTTACAAGTCAGTAAGTGTGTAACCATGTTCGAGTCCTCACCGGCGAGCCTGACGGCTCGATCACGAGCCCAAGGAGCAACGGCGTGACCTCGACCCCGACCGCCACCGACGACCGGAGCATCCCGGCCGCCGAACCGACGACCATCGGGCTCGACGACGCCATCGCGATCGCGCACTCCCTCCCGCTCGCCGACAAGGTCGCCCTCCTCACCGGCGCCGGCACGTGGACCCTCACCGCGCTCCCCGAACTCGGCCTGCGCACCATCACGGTCTCCGACGGCCCCATCGGCGTGCGCGGCACCGGGGAGGACGGCCTCGCCTCGGCGCAGATGCCCGCCCCGAGCGCGACCGCCGCCACGTGGGACGAGCGCCTGCAGGCCGACCTCGGCCGCCTGATGGCCGCCGAGGCCCGCCGCAAGGGCGTCGACGTCGTCCTCGCGCCGGTCGTGAACCTCCAGCGCAGCCCCGTCGGCGGGCGCCACTTCGAGTGCCTCGCCGAGGACCCGCTGCTCACGGGCCGGCTCGCCGTCGCCTTCATCGACGCGCTCCAGGCCCGGGGCGTCGCGGGCTGCGTCAAGCACTTCCTCGGCAACGAGACCGAGACCGACCGCACCGAGTACCTCTCGCGCATCGACGAGCGGACGCTCCGCGAGGTCTACCTCGCGCCGTTCGAGGCGGTCGTCGACGCCGGCGTCTGGACGATCATGGCGGCCTACAACGCCATCGCCGTCGAGGGCGTCGAGGAGACGGCCACCGCGAACCGTCCCCTCCTCACGGGCCTCCTGAAGGACGACCTCGGCTTCGACGGCGTCGTGATCAGCGACTGGCTCGCGACCAAGCACACCGAGGAGTCCGCGAACGCCGGGCTCGACCTCGTGATGCCCGGTCCGCTCGGACCGTGGGGCGCAGCCCTCGTCGCGGCCGTCGAGGACGGCCGGGTCGCCGAGTCGGTGATCGACGACAAGGTCGCCCGCATCGTGCGCCTCGCCGAGCGGGTCGGCGCCCTCAGCGGCCTCGCCGGCGAGGTCCTCCCCTTCGACCGGGCCGGCGCGACCGCCGACCCCGCGGCCGACGAGGTCACCGCGCTCCTGCGCGAGGCCGCCGCCCGCTCGACCGTCGTGCTCCGCAACCAGGGCGCGCTCCTGCCGATCGCCGTCGACGGCGAGGATGCCCCGTCCCGGATCGCGCTCATCGGCCACAACGCCGTGGAGCCGTTCACCCAGGGCGGCGGCAGTGCGTTCGTCACGGCCCCGCACGTCTCGCTCCCGATCGACGCGCTCCGCGCCGCCTTCCCGTCGGCCGAGGTCGAACTCCACCGCGGCGGCGCGACCACCCGGACCGCTCCGCTCGTGCCCGCGACGATCGTCACGACACCGGAGGGCGAACCCGGCATCCGCATCGACCACCTCGACGCCGACGGCGCCGTGATCGGCACGTACGTGCTGCCCGACGCCGAGGCGCTGTGGTTCCCGATCGACGACGCGCGCGTGGCATCCGTCCGCCTCCGCACCGACCTCGTGCTCGACGGCGCCGGACGGCACGTCATCGAGGTCGGCCCGGTCGGGGCGCACCGGGTCGAGGTCGACGGCGAGGTCCGCGGCGAATCGGCCGAGCACGTCGGCCGCGAGGTCATCCTCAACTCGAGCTACGCGAACCCGCCGATGATCGCGACCGCGATCGAGGTGACGGATGCCTCGCCGGCATCGCGCGCGGTCCGCGTCGAGGCCGACCTCCAGGTCATCGACGGCGAGTCGTACGGCCGCTTCGTCCGCGTGCACTTCCGCTACCGCGCGCCCGGCCTCACGGTCGAGGAGGAGATCGCCCAGGCGGTGGCCGCCGCGGCCGCGGCCGACGTCGCGGTCGTCGTGGTCGGGACCAACCCCGAGACCGAGTCCGAGGGCTGGGACCGCCCGACCCTCGCGCTGCCCGCGCACCAGGACGACCTCGTCCGCCGCGTGCTCGCGGCGAACCCGCGCACGGTCGTCGTCGTGAACGCCGGCGCCCCGGTCATCCTGCCCTGGCTCGACGAGGCGCCCGCCGTGCTCTGGTGGTGGCTCCCCGGCCAGGAGGCCGGCGCATCCCTCGCAGCCGTGCTCACCGGCGCGATCGAGCCGAGCGGCCGCCTGCCGTGGACGCTGCCGGCGAGCGAGGCGGATGTCCCCGTACCCGACGGCATCCCCGTCGACGGCGCCATCACCTACGCCGAGGGCGTCCACGTCGGGCACCGCGGCTGGGACCGCCTCGAGCGCACCCCCGCGCGCGAGTTCGGCTACGGCCTCGGCTACGCCGAGTGGACCTACGCCGACGCACGCGTGAAGCTCGGGGCATCCGACCGGCTCGGGGCATCCGACCCGCTCGGGGCATCCACCGACTCCGTGTTCGCGACACTGCACGTCACCGTCCGGAACACGGGCGCCCGGCCCGGCCGCGAGGTCGTCCAGGCGTACCTCTCCGCGCCGGAGCCCGGGGCCGACCGTCCCGTGCGCTGGCTGGCCGGCTTCGCGGTCGTCGACCTCGAGCCCGGAGTCCAGGCGGAGGTCTCCATCCCGATCGCCCGACGGGCGTTCGAGGTGTGGGACGCCGAACATCACGATTGGGACCTGCCGCGCGGTTCGTATACGCTCCGCGTCGGTCGGTCCTCCAGAGACCTCCGACTGGCGACCTCGGTCGTCGTCGAGGACGAGTAGTTCCAAACCCGCAACACACCAAGGAAATGCAAGGAGGCATTTGACATGATGCGCAAGCGCATCCTCGTCGCCGGGGCCGTCGTGGTCGCGGCGGGACTCGCGCTCGCCGGCTGCAGCGCCGGCGGCGCCACCGAGGGCTCGAGCTCGAAGGTCCTGGTCGTCGGCATGCCGAACGGCCCGCAGGCACCCAACCAGAACCCGCTGGCAACCGGATCGGCATCGCTCTCGCTCGGCTACGCGTTCGTGGTCTACGAGTCGCTCATGCAGGTCAACGAGCTGCACCCGACCGACGACCCCACCCCGTGGCTCGCCGAGTCGGTCGAGTGGAACGACGACTCGACCCAGGCGACCATCACCCCGCGCGAAGGCGTGAAGTGGTCGGACGGCGAGGACTTCACCGCCGACGACATCGCGTTCTCGATCCAGCTCCGCAAGGACCACCCCGAGCTGAACATCGACTTCCCCGACCAGTACGGCGACATCTCGGTCGAGGACGGCAAGGTCGTGGTGAACTTCACCGGCGGCCAGTACGTCAACCGCGACAAGCTGTACCGGCTCCTCATCGTGCCCGAGCACATCTGGTCGGAGGTCGACAACCCCGTCGAGTTCACCGACGACGAGATGATCGGCACCGGCCCGTTCGTGCTCGACAAGTTCAGCTCGCAGTCGGTGTCGCTGAAGGCGAACGCCGACTACTGGGGCGGCGCTCCCAAGGTCGGCGCGCTCCGCTACGACACGTTCAACGACAACAACGGCCTGACCACCGCCCTCACCACCGGCGAGGCGCAGTGGGGCTGGACCTTCATCCCCGACTACGAGAACACGTTCATCGCCAAGGACCCGGAGCACTACCACCAGGTCGCCGGCGGCGGCTTCGGCGTCGACGTGCTGTTCCTGAACAACGAGACGAAGCCGTTCGACGACGTCGCGTTCCGCCAGGCGCTCAACCTCACGATGGACCGCGAGGAGATCTCCGCCAAGGCCGGGTACGGCGTCTGGCCGGTGCTCACCTCGATCACGGGCCTGCCCACGCCGACCGGTGACGCGTACATCTCCGACGAGTTCCAGGGCCAGGAGATCTCGGTCGACCTCGACGCGGCCAAGCAGATCCTGACCGACGCGGGCTACACCTGGGATGCCTCGGGCAAGCTGGTCGACCCCGACGGCGTCGCCGTCACGTTCACGCTGACCAACCCGGCCGGCTGGAGCGACTACCTGTCCGCGCTCGACATCATCAAGACCGGTGCCGAGGAGCTCGGCGCCACCGCGACCGTCGAGCCGGCCGTGCAGGACACCTGGTTCAACGACATCATCCCGTTCGGCAACTTCCAGGCGACCCTGCACTGGGTCGACAACGGCTCCACGCCGTGGAACCTGTACTCGAACATCATGGACGGCGTGTCGTACGTGCCGCTCGGTGAGACCGCGAACTGGAACTTCGGCCGCTACAACGACGACGAGGTCACGCAGGCGCTCGCCGACTTCAAGTCCGCGTCCGACGACGAGACCCGTGCCGCCGCGATGCAGGTCATCCAGCAGCACTACGTCGAAGAGGTCCCCGGCCTCGTGATCTGGCAGCGCCCCGCCGTCGCGCAGTACTCGACGGTGAACTACACGGGCTTCCCGACCGAGGACGACCCCTACGCGAACCCGCAGCCCACGGGTCCGCAGGCGGCGCTCATCCTCTCGAAGCTCGTTCCCTCCGAGAAGTAACCCCATGTGGCGGGCGGCGGCCGAGCCGCCGCCCGCCGCACGGGCTCCACCGGCCCGTCCCGTCCCACCAAGGCTTCCCAGCCGCCCGCCACCCGGTCTCGCACGGCTCGATTCCGCATTCGCGCAACCGACGCCTACCCTGTTCCGAGGCTGTTTCAAAGGTGAACGCATGAGCAACACTCCCCCCGACGACGCCCCGGTCCTCCGCGCCGAGGCGTTGCGCAAGCACTTCCCCGTCCGAGGACTCGGTCGGCGCGGATTCGTCCACGCCGTCGACGACGTCGACCTCGAACTGCACCGCGGCAGGGTCGTCGCGCTCGTCGGCGAGTCCGGTTCGGGCAAGTCCACGATCGCCCGGCTCCTCGCCCAGCTCATGCCGCTCACCGCCGGGCGCATCACGCTCGACGGCGCCGACGCGGTCGTGCGCAACCGCCGCGGGTTCCGGCGCTACGTCGGCCGCGTGCAGATGATCTTCCAGGACCCGTTCGGGTCGCTGAACCCGATCCACCCCGTGCGCCACACCCTGACGCGCGCACTGCGGATCCACCGCGGCCACCTCCGCGGCCGCGAGCTCGAACTCGCGCTCGACGAGCTGCTCGAGCGCGTGCAGCTCACCCCGCCGGCCCGGTACGTCGACAAGTACCCGCACGAGCTGAGCGGCGGCCAGCGCCAGCGCGTCTCGATCGCGCGAGCCCTCGCGGCGGAGCCCGAGGTGCTGCTCGCCGACGAGCCGATCTCGATGCTCGACGTGTCGATCCGGCTCGGCATCCTGAACCTCCTCAAGGACCTCCGCGACCGGCTCCAGATCGCGATCCTGTACATCACGCACGACATCGCGTCGGCCCGGTACTTCGCGGATCGCACGGTCGTCATGTACGCCGGCCGCGTCGTCGAGACGGGCGACAGCGAGTCCGTCACCCAGGACCCGAAGCACCCGTACACCCAGCTGCTCATCCGCAGCGCCCCCGACCCCGACGATCTCGAGGCCCGCGCGCACGGCGCGCGAGGCGAGGCTCCGAGCCTCGTCACGCCCCCGAGCGGATGCCGCTTCAACCCGCGCTGCCCGTTCGCGTCCGACGTGTGCCGCACCGAGACCCCGCCGCTCCTGCCGGTCGGCGACGGCCGCACCGCGGCCTGCTGGGGGTACTCCGACCGCGACGACCGGCCCCGGCTGGGTTCGGTGCTCGACGCGTTCGGCGACCGGCCCGCCGTGCCCGAGGCCGCCGCGGTCGTCGCCCACGCCGCCGCGTCCGAGGCCACCGCTGAGGAGGCATCCGCATGAGGTTCATCACCCGACGCCTCGCCTTCTACGTGATCACCGCGTGGGCGGCCGTCACCATCAACTTCTTCATCCCCCGCCTCATGCCGGGCGACCCGGTGAAGGCGCTCATCGCCAAGAACCAGGGCAGGATCCCGACCGACGCGATGCCCGCGCTCTACGCGATGTTCGGCCTCGACGAGGACAAGACGCTCTGGCAGCAGTACTGGGACTACTGGGCGACCCTCATCAAGGGCGACCTCGGCATCTCATTCACGTTCTTCCCGCTGCCCGTGCTCGACGTCATCGGCGAGGCGCTGCCCTGGACCGTGGGCCTCGTCGGCATCGCGACCATCATCAGCTTTTTCGTCGGCACGATCATCGGCTCGGGCATCGGCTGGCGCCGCGGCACGTGGGCCGACTCGCTCCTGCCGATCTCGACGTTCTTCTCGGCGGTCCCGTACTTCTGGCTGGGGCTGCTCGCGATCTTCATCTTCTCGGTCACGCTCGGGTGGTTCCCCGCCTCGGGCAGCTACGACCGGTCGCTCGTGCCGGCGTGGAACTGGGAGTTCATCTCCTCGGTGATCTACCACGGCACGCTGCCGGCGCTCACGATCGTGGTCTCCTCGATCTCGGGCTGGATCCTCGGCATGCGGAACATGGTCGTCACGGTCTCGAGCGAGGACTACGTGACCGTCGCGCAGGCCAAGGGCATCTCCGAGCGCCGGGTCATGACCCACTACGCGGCGCGCAACGCGGTCCTCCCGCAGGTGTCGAGCTTCGCGCTCTCCCTCGGGTTCATCGTCGGCGGCACGCTCATCATGGAGATGGTCTTCACCTACCAGGGCATCGGCTTCCTGCTGTTCAACGCGGTCAACGCGAAGGACTACCCGCTCATGCAGGGCTGCTTCCTCGTCATCACGATCGCGGTGCTCGCGGCGAACATCCTCGCCGACTTCGCGTACGCGATCCTCGACCCGCGCACCCGGCAGGAGGGCTGACATGACGATCGACACCAGCATCGTCGAGGAACTCGAGGAGGCGGGCCGCCTCACCGAGACGCCGAGCACGACCGCGGTCGCCGCGGCCGCGCACCGGCCCCGGAAGCCCGGCCGCAAGTTCCTCTTCCTCCGGAACGCGAAGGCGCTCACCGGCCTCGGGATCCTCGCGTTCTTCACCCTGATCGCGATCATCGGCCCCTGGATCGCGCCCTACGACCCGAGCGCGCAGAGCGACGACCTGCTCCAGCCGCCCTCGTGGGAGCACTGGATGGGCACGACGCACCTCGGGCAGGACATCTTCAGCCAGCTGCTCGTCGGCACGCGCGGCGTCATGGTCGTCGGCTTCGTCGCCGGCATCCTCGCGACCGCGATCGGCGTGGTCGTCGGCGTGACCGCGGGCTACGTGGGCGGCGTGGGCGACGAGACGCTGTCGGCGCTCTCGAACGTCTTCCTCGTCATCCCGCAGCTCCCGCTCATCATCATCATCGCCGGTCAGCTCCCGAGCGTCGGCGGCATCACGGTCGCGGTCGTGATCGCGGTCACGGGCTGGGCGTGGGGCGCCCGCGTCCTGCGCGCGCAGACCCTGTCGCTGCGCCGCCGGGACTTCGTCGAGGCGGCCAGGGCGTCGGGCGAGCGGACCTGGCGGATCGTCCTCGTCGAGATCCTCCCGAACCTCACCGCGATCATCGCGTCGGGCTTCGTCGGCACGGTCACGTTCGCGGTGCTCTCGCTCATCACGCTCGCGTTCATCGGCATCGGCTCGGGCAGCGACTGGAACTGGGGCACCATCCTGTTCTGGGCGCAGTCGCAACTCGCGCTCCAGCGCGGCGCTTGGTGGTGGTTCATCCCCGCGGGCCTGTGCATCGCCCTGCTGGGCATGGGCCTCACGCTCATCAACTTCGGCATCGACGAGTTCGTCAACCCGCGCCTGCGCTCGACCGGCGCGAACGCGCGCTCGCTGCGCAAGCGCGGCATCCGCCCGCGCATCGGCTTCACGCCGGTCGTCGCCGAGGCACCGGCGGCCTCCGCTGATCGAGGAGCGCCCGACGAAGGAGGACGCGTCTCGAGATCCCACGATTCCGCGCCCGGCACCATCACGGAAGGACGCAGCGCATGACGCTCCACACTCCCGAAGCCCTCCGCGCCGGGGCATCCGTCGCGGACCCGGTGCTCGAGATCCGGAACCTCTCCGTCGACTACGGCTACGAGGAACCGGTGCACGTGCTGCGCGAGGTCTCGCTGACCCTCGGCCGCGGCGAGGTGCTGGGCCTGGCGGGCGAGTCCGGCTGCGGCAAGTCGACGCTCGCGTACGCCGCGACCAGGCTGCTGCCCCCGCCGGGCCTCATCACGGGCGGCGAGGTGCTGTTCACCGGCCGCGACGGGAACACGACCGACATCCTGCGCCTCGACGACCGGGCGCTGCGCGCCTCCCGCTGGCAGGACCTCGCGATCGTCTTCCAGGGTGCGATGAACTCGCTGAACCCCGTGCACCGGATCGGGTCGCAGATCGCCGACGGCATCATGGCGCACCGACCCGGGGTGAAGAAGCCCGAGGCGCTCGAGCGCGCGGCCGAACTGCTCGAACTCGTCGGCATCGCGCCCGACCGGCTCCGCGCCTTCCCGCACCAGCTCTCGGGCGGCATGCGCCAGCGCGTCATGATCGCGATGGCGCTCGCGCTCGAGCCCCAGGTCCTGATCATGGACGAGCCGACGACGGCGCTCGACGTGGTCATGCAGCGGCAGATCGTCGAGCAGATCGCGGAACTGCGCACCAGGCTCGGGTTCTCGGTGATCTTCATCACGCACGACGTGTCGCTGCTCATCGAGATCGCCGACCGCATCGCGATCATGTACGCCGGCGAGATCGTCGAGGACGCGAAGGCGCTCGACGTCTACCACCGGCCGCGGCACCCGTACTCGTCGGCGCTGCTGCACTCGTTCCCGCCGCTGCGCGGGCCGCGGCGCGAGCTGACCGGCATCCCGGGCTCGCCGCCCGACCTCGCGAAGCTCGGCGGTGGCTGCGCGTTCCGCGACCGCTGCGCGTTCGCGTGGGACGCGTGCGGGACGCTCACGCCGAGCCTCGGGTCGACGGATGTCCCCGCCGACGGCGCCGCGCGCGCCGTCGCGTGCCTCCGGCACGAGCCCGAGCGCGTCGCGGCGGCCGGCTTCGAGCCGAAGCCCGTCCCCGAGGAGCTCGCCGCGAGCTGATCGGTCCCTCCCGCTGTTTCGGAGCGCCGTCGCGTGCCGGTGTTCCCGCTGGTCGAGTAGCGCCGGCGCGGAGCGACGACGCGTATCGAGACCTCGTGAGCCGAGGCCGGGTCGCCGTGGTCTCGATACGCGTCCGACTGCGTCGGGCGCTACTCGACCACCGGACTGGCGCGACTCGACCGTCGGGTGGTGTCCCGCTGGTCGAGGAGCGCCGGCGCGGAGCGACGACGCGTATCGAGACCTGGTGAGCCGAGGCCGGGTCGCCGTGGTCTCGATACGCGTCCGACTGCGTCGGGCGCTACTCGACCACCGGACTGGTGCGACTCGACCGTCGGGTGGTGTCCCGCTGGTCGAGGAGCGCCGGCGCGGAGCGACGACGCGTATCGAGACCTGGTGAGCCGAGGCCGGGTCGCCGTGGTCTCGATACGCGTCCGACTGCGTCGGGCGCTACTCGACCACCGGGAGGTCGCGCGCTACTCGCCCGAGCCCACCAGTGCGCCGCGCGAGATCGCGACCTGCTCCTCGCGGGGCACGACCTTCACGCGCTCGCGCGGGAACTCGTCGGTCTCGCCGAGCGAGCGCTCGTGCGCGTCGAGCGCGAGCCAGCCCTCCCACGTCGAGTACTCGACCTCGCGCTCCTCGAGGAGCGCGAACACGGCGTCGCGGTCGGCGACGACGGGCGCGCGGAGCGCACCGGCCGAGGCATCCGCGACCAGGTGCTCGATGGTCTCCATCGCGTCCGACTTGGTGTGGCCGATGAGGCCGATCGGGCCGCGCTTGATCCAGCCGGTCGCGTAGAGGCCCTGCAGCGGCTCGCCGCCGTCGCCGAGCACGCGGCCGCCCGCGTTCGTGATCACGCCGCGGCGGTCGTCGAACGGCAGGCCCACGATCGGCGAGCCGAAGTAGCCGACCGCGCGGTAGACGGCCTGCACGTCGTAGGAGCGGAACTCGTCGGTCGCGCGGACCTCGCCCCACGCGCCGCCGGGGACCGGCTCGTTGCGCTGGAAGCGGATGCCCTCGACCCGGCCCTCGCCGGTCACCTCGGCCGGCGAGTGGTAGAAGTGCAGGTGCAGTCGGCGGGATGCCCCGGTCGACGGGCGGCCCCGCCACGACTCGAGCGTGCGGAGCATGATCTTCACCTGGTTGTTCGGCGCCTGCGTCGCGTCGATCGCCTGGAAGTCCTCGTCGGAGACGACGATGTCGACGTTCGGCACCTCGCCGAGCTCGCGGAGCTCGATCGGCGTGAACTTCACGTCCGCGGGGCCGCGGCGGCCGAACACATGCACGTCGGTCACGGGCGACGCCTCGAGGCCGGCGAGGACGTTGGCCGGGACATCCGTCGAGCGCAGGTCGACCGGGTGCTTCGCGAGCACGCGCGCGACGTCGAGCGCGACGTTGCCGTTGCCGAGGACCGCGATCTCCTTCGCCTCGAGCGGCCACGTGCGCGGGACATCCGGGTGCCCGTCGTACCAGCTCACGAAGTCGGCGGCGCCGTAGGAGCCGGCCAGGTCGATGCCCGGGATGTCGAGCGCGGCGTCGCGGATCGCGCCGGTCGCGAAGATCACGGCGTCGTAGTGGTCCTGCAGGTCCTCGACCGACACGTCGCGACCGACCTCGACGTTGGCGATGAGCCGGATCGTGCCGGCGTCGAGCATCTCGTGCAGCGAGTTGACGATGCCCTTGATGCGGGGGTGGTCGGGCGCAACGCCGTAGCGGATCAGTCCGTAGGGGGCGGGCAGCGACTCGAACAGGTCGATCGAGACCTCGCCGCCCTGGGCGCGCACGGCGTTGTTCAGGATGTTCCCGGCGTAGATGCCGGCCGGGCCGGCGCCGATGATCGCGACGCGGAGGTTGAGGGTCACTGTGCGGTTGCCTTTCGGAGGGGAGCTGCGAGGGCTTCGGGGGCGTAGGGGCTGAGCGCGACGACGTCGCCCACGACGACGACGGCGGGCGAGCGGATGCCCCGCCGCGCCGCCTGCACCGCGATGGTGTCGAGCGTGCCGATGGTCACCCGCTGACCCGGGCCGTACCCATCCTCCACGATGGCGACTGGGCATTCGCCCCCACGCTCGCCGCGGGCCAGGGTGATGGCGGCGTTCGCGAGCGTGCCGATGCCCATCAGGAGGACGACGGTGTGGTCGCGGCCGCCGCCGAGGGAACGGATCTGGTCGTGGCCGGTCGCGACGGTGAACGCGGTCGCGATGCCGCGGTGCGTGAGCGGGATGCCCGCGATCGCGGGGACGCTGCCGGCGCTCGAGACGCCCGGCACGACCTCGACGTCGATCCCGGCCTCCCGGCACGCGAAGACCTCCTCGAGGCCGCGGCCGAAGACGTACGGGTCGCCGCCCTTGAGGCGGACCACGCGCCGGCCGTCCCGGGCGAGCGAGACGAGGAGCGCGTTGATCGCGTCCTGCGGGACGGCGTGGTGGCCGGGGAGCTTGCCGACGTCGACGACCTCGGCGGCGAGCTCGACGCCCTCCGCCGCGAGTCCGTCGAGCACGCCGCGGGCGCCGAGCCGGTCGGCGACGATCACGTCGGCCGCCTCGAGTACGCGCAGCCCGCGGAGCGTGAGCAGGCCGGCGTCGCCCGGGCCGGCGCCGACGAGCGTCACGAGGCCGCGGGCGCGGGCCGCGCCGTCGCCGGCGCGCGCGTTCGCGCCTGCGCTCCCGCCCGCGCTCGCGCCCGCCGGGGCGGCGTCCGGACGCTCGTGCTCGGCGCTCATCGGTCCCGCTCCACGAGCAGGCCGCGGCGGCGGAGCATCCGGCGCTCGAGCGGGGCGAAGAAGACGAGCTCGATGAGCACGCCGATCGTGAGGATCGTGAGGATCGTCGCGAGCACCGACGCGAGGTCCGCGAGCTCGCGGCTCTGGTCGAGCATCGTGCCGAGGCCGAAGCCGATCGTGCCGCCGGTCGTGATGATCTCGGCCGCCATGAGCGAGCGCCACGAGAACGCCCAGCCCTGCTTGAGGCCCGCGACGTAGCCGGGGAGCGAGGCGGGCAGGACCACGAGCGTCGGCAGCCGGAACCAGCCGGCGCCGAGCACCGTGCCGACCCGGCGCAGCTGCGGCGGCACCTGCTCGACGCCCGCGATGAGCCCGTTCACGATCGACGGGATCGCGCCCATCAGGATCACGAAGTACGCGGTGGCGTCGGTGAGGCCGAACCAGATGATCGCGGCGGGCACCCACGCGACCGAGGGCAGCACCTGCAGGCCCGAGATGACCGGCCCGATCGCGCGCCGCAGCGGGCGCACCTCGGCGAGCAGCAGGCCGAGCGGCGTGCCCACCGCGACCGCGATGAGGAAACCGAGGATGCCCCGCTCGAGGCTCGTGGCGACGGCGAGCTGCAGCCGGCCCGACTCCCAGGCGGTCGCGATCGAGTCGAAGACGTCGGCCGGGCTCGGGACGATGTCGGGCCGGGGCTGCGCGATCACGACGTACAGCTGCCACGCGACCAGGAGCGCGAGGACGAAGAGGACGGGCGGGAGGACGCTCGTGGTGAACACGCGCCACGGGCTGCGACGGCGACCGGTGTCGGTCTGGAGGCGGTCGAGGCCCGCCTCGAGCGAGCGGAGGTCGTCGGGGTCGGCGGTGGGGGTCTCGAGACGCGTCGACTCCGTCGTCGCTCCTCGACCACCGGTCTGGGTCGGCTCCTCCGGTGATCGAGGGGCGCGGTCGGTGTCGGCCTCCGGTGATCGAGGAGCGCGGTCGGTGTCGGCCTCCGGTGATCGAGGGGCGCGGTCGGTGTCGGCCTCCGGTGATCGGGGAGCGCGGTCGGTGTCGGCCTCCGGTGATCGAGGAGCGCCCGACGAAGTCGGACGCGTCTCGAGATCGGTCGACCTCTCCTCGGAGAGCAGTTCGTCACGCGGCATTTCGGCGGATCTCCTTCCGCAGTCGCTCGGTGATCTCGATCGAGAGGGCCGCGACCTCGGGGGACTCGATGCGGCGCCCCTCGGTCTCGGCGATGCGCCACTCGCCCGCGACGCGGCCGGGGCGGCTCGACAGGAGGACGACCCGTTGCCCCAGCCGCGCGGCTTCGCGGACATTGTGTGTGACGAAGACGATGGTGCGGCCGGTCTGCCGCCAGACGCGCTCGAGCTCCTCGTGGAGCAGGTCGCGCGTGATCGCGTCGAGCGCGGCGAACGGCTCGTCCATGAGGAGGACGGGCCGATCCTGCGCGAGGGCGCGGGCGAGGGCGACGCGCTGGCGCATGCCGCCCGAGAGTTCGTGCGGGCGCTTGTCGGCGGCGTCCGCGAGGTTCACGACGTCGAGGAGCTCGAGCGCCTGCACGCGGCGTGCCGCCCGCGGCACGCCGCGCAGCCGGAGCGCGAGCTCGACGTTCCTCGCGGCCGTGAGCCACGGCATGAGCGCCGACTCCTGGAACATGACCGCCGATCCCTCGGCGGGCGTCGTGATGACGCCCGCCGAGGGTCGGTCGAGCCCGGCGATCAGGTTGAGCAGGGTCGACTTCCCGCAGCCGGATGCCCCGAGCAGGCACACGAACTCGCCCTCGGCGATGTCGAGCGTGACGTCGTCGAGCACCACGGGGCCGGCGCCGAAGCGCTTGCCCACGTGCTCGAGGCGGATCGCGGTGCGGTCGGTCATGGTGCTCCTCCGTGCCTGCCCGGGCTACTCGGTGCCGAGGCCGCCGGCCGAGACCGGCTCGGCACCCGCGGCCTCCAGCAGGCCGTTCAGGATGGCGAGGTCGAACAGGCCGTCGATCGAGCCGTCCTTCTGCGTGCCGGCCTCGAGGCCGTTGGCGACGAGGGTCTCGAACGTCTCCGCGTGGGGGTCCGCCGAGAACGTCACGTGCTCGAGCGCGCGGTCGATGACGGCCTCGTCGAGCGCCTTGCCGGTGTCGGCCGTCAGCTGCGCGTTGATCACGTCGGCCGTCTCGTCGGGGTGCGCCGCGATCCAGTCGAGCGACGCGAGCTCGCCCTGCAGGAGGGCCTCGACGGTCTCGGGGTGCTCGGCGAGGAACGACTTCGAGACCAGGAGCACGGTCGTCGGGAACGCGCCGTCGTCCCAGAGGTCGGCCTCGTCGACGAGCACGTGCGCGCCCGCGTCGACGACCAGGCGGGACACCCAGGGCTCGGGCAGCCACGCGCCGTCGAGCTGGCCCTGCTGGAAGAGGGTCAGCGTCTGCGCGTTCTCGGTCGGCGTCACGTGCACGTCGCCGCCGCCCGTGACATCCGTCTCGTACCCCTCGTCGGCGAGCCAGGCGCGCAGGGCGACATCCTGCGTGTTGCCGAGCTGCGGGGACGCGAGCGTCGTGCCCTCGAGGTCCTCGGGCGAGTCGATGCCCTCGCGGACGACGAGCGACGCACCGCCGGTCGCGGCGCCCGCGACGACGACGGCCGACGCGCCGCCGGACTGGATGAACGTGTTGATCGAGGGGTTCGGGCCGATGAAGGTCGCGTCGATCGCGCCCGCGGTGAGCGCCTCGATGGCCGCGGGGCCCGCGTTGAAGACCTCGGTCGTGAGCTTCGTCTCGCCGAGCGCCTCCTCGAAGAGGCCCTCCTGGAGGCCGACGAGCGCGGGTGCGTGCGTCACGTTCGCGAAGTAGCCGAGGCGGAGCTCGGTCGCGGGCGAGGTGTCGCCCGACGCGGCCGCGTCGGGGTCGGCGGTCGCTCCGGACGCGGCGCAGCCGGCCAGCATCATGGCGGCGACTCCAAGGGCGGTGATGGTGCTGGCAGTGCGGATGGTGCGGATGTTCACGTGCGATCGCCTCCTTCGCTGGGTCGGGTGAACGGGGTTGCGCCTGCGGCCGGTCGGCTCAGGCGTGGGTGATCCCGGCCGCCAGCGTGGCGCCGTCGGCGGGATGGATGACGAGGAACGACCCGGATGCCCGGTTCGCCTCGTACGACTCGAGGGGGAGCTCCGACGCGAGGCGGAGCGTGGCGCGGCCGATGTCGTTCACCTGGAGCGAGTCGGCCGGTTCGTGGGCGAGCGTGTCGAGGTCGCGACGCGAGTCGATGGACCCGACGATCGCCTGGACGGTCTGCGTGCCGTGCTTGACGAGCACGCGCGCGCCCGGCAGGAGCGGACGCGCGTCGAGCTGGAACAGCTCGGCCGCGAGTTCGCGGCTGCCCTGCGGGAGGGTGCCGGCGCCGCCGATCACCGCGCCCCGCGCGGCGTCGACGTCGTCGGCCAGGCGGATCGCGACGGACTGCGGCGACGAGGCCTCGTCGACGGATGCCCCGGCGGCGTCGATGCCCGCGACGATGGTCTCGATCCCGGAGGGGAAGACCTGCACCCGGTCCCCGACGCGCACCCGGCCCGACGCGATCCGGCCGGCGAACGCGCGGTAGTCGCGGAACTCCTCGGCGGCGATCGGGTCGGCGGCGAGCTCGGGTGTGAGCCCGCCCTGCGGCCGGAGCACGAGCTGGACGGGGAGGCGGAAGGCCTCGTGAGCCCGGTTGTCGAGTAGCGACGAAGGAGCGTATCGAGACACGAGCTCGTCCTGCGCGGGCAGTTGCCCGAGGAGCTCGAGCAGCGCCGGGCCGTCGTACCAGGGCGTGCGGTCGGAACGGTCCACGACGTTGTCGCCCTCGAGCGCCGACACCGGCAGCACGTGCACGCGGCCGAGTCCGAGCTCGGCGGTGACGTCGAGGACCTGCTGCTCGACGCCGCGGAACGCGCCCTCGTCGAAGCCGAGCAGGTCGATCTTGTTCACGGCGACGATCACGTGCGGCACGCGGAGCAGCGCGACGACCGCGAGGTGGCGGCGGGTCTGCTCGAGCACGCCCTTCCGGCCGTCGATGAGCACGACGACCGCGTCGGCGGTCGTGGCGCCCGTGACCATGTTGCGCGTGTACTGCACGTGGCCGGGGCAGTCGGCGAGGATGAAGTCCCGCTGCCCGGTCGAGAAGTAGCGGTACGCGACGTCGATCGTGATGCCCTGCTCGCGCTCGGCGCGCAGGCCGTCGGTGAGGAGCGCGAAGTCGAAGCCCGTGCCCTGCCCGAAGCCGCGCTCGCGCGAGGTGCGGGCGACCTGCTCGAGCTGGTCGGCGAGGATCGCCTTCGAGTCGTGCAGGAGCCGGCCGACGAGCGTCGACTTGCCGTCGTCGACCGAGCCCGCGGTCGCGAAGCGGAAGAGCGTGGTGACGCGGTTCGTCTCGGTCGCTGCGCTCCCTCGCTCGACGATCGGTTCCTCGGTCGTCGAGCGAGCGGAGCGAGACGAAACGCGGGAGATCTCGGTCGTTGAGCGAGCGGAGCGAGACGAAACGCTGGAAACCTCGGTCGTCATCAGAAGTACCCGTCCTTCTTGCGGTCCTCCATGGCGGCCTCGGAGATCCGGTCGTCGGCGCGGGTCGCGCCGCGCTCGGTGAGGGTGGACTGCGCGACCTCGCGGACGACGGCGGCCACGTCCGCGGCATCCGACTCGACGGCGCCCGTGCAGCTCATGTCGCCGACCGTGCGGTAGCGGACCGTACGGACCTCGACGGCCTCGTCGGGGCGCGGCTGCGAGAACTCGCCGACCCCGCGCCACATGCCGTCGCGACGGAACACCTCGCGCTCGTGCGCGTAGTAGAGCGGCGGCAGCGCGATGCCCTCGCGCTCGATGTACCGCCACACGTCGAGCTCGGTCCAGTTCGAGATCGGGAAGGCGCGCACGTGCTGGCCGGGCGTGTGGCGGCCGTTGTACAGGCTCCACAGCTCGGGGCGCTGGTTGCGCGGATCCCACTGGCCGAACTCGTCGCGGAGCGAGATGATCCGCTCCTTGGCCCGGGCCTTGTCCTCGTCGCGGCGTGCGCCGCCGAACACGGCGTCGTGCCGGCCCGCGGCGATGGCGTCGAGCAGGGGCAGGGTCTGCAGCGGGTTGCGCGTGCCGTCGCTGCGCTCGTGCAGGCGGCCGTCGTCGAGGTAGTCCTGGACCCGGGCGACCTCGAGGCGGATGCCGAGCCGTTCGACGGTCTCGTCGCGGAACGCGAGGACCTCGGGGAAGTTGTGGCCGGTGTCGACGTGCAGCACCGGGAACGGCACCTTGCCCGGCCAGAAGGCCTTGGCGGCGAGGTGCAGCACGACGACCGAGTCCTTGCCGCCGGAGAACAGCAGCACGGGCCGCTCGAACTCGGCGACGACCTCGCGGATGATGTGGATCGACTCGGCCTCGAGCAGGTCGAGCGTGTCGAGCCCGGCGCGTTTCGTCTCGGTCGCTTCGCTCCCTCGCTCAACGACCGGTTTCTCGGTCGTCGAGCGAGCGAAGCGTGACGAAACGCCCGGAGTCTCGACGGATACCTCGGTCGTTGAGCGAGCGAAGCGAGACGAAACGCCCTGAGTCGCGTCGAGTGTCATAGGTGCAGCCCGCATTCCGTCTTCGAGAGGCCGGCCCAGCGGCCGGACCTGGGGTCTTCGCCCGGGGCGACCTGCCTGGTGCAGGGCTCGCACCCGATCGACGGGTAGCCCTGGCCGAGCAGGTCGTTGACGGGCACGCCGAACGCGCCCGCGTAGTCGAGGAGCTCGTCGAAGCTCCACGCCGCGAGCGGGTTCACCTTGACCAGCCCGTTGCGCTCGTCCCACGAGACGAGCGGCGTGTTCGCGCGCGTCGGGGCCTCGTCGCGGCGCACGCCCGTGAACCACAGCTCGTAGCCCGAGAGGGCGTCCCGCAGGGGTGCGACCTTGCGGCGCGCGCAGCACAGGTTCGGGTCGCGCGAGAACAGCTCGGCGCCGAACTCGGCGTCCTGCTGGGCGACCGTCTGCTCGGGCAGCACGTCCACGATCCGCACGTCGAGCGCGTCGGCGACGAGGTCGCGCGTCGCGTACGTGTTCCGGAAGTGGTAGCCGGTGTCGAGGAAGAGGACGTCGACGCCGGGCAGAGACTGCGCGACCACGTGCGGGAGGACCGCGTCGGCCATCGAGCAGGCCACGGCCGCGGCATCCGTCGAGAAGGTGCGGGCCGCCCAGGCGACGACCTCGTAGGCGGATGCCTCGCCGTCGGCGAGGCTCCGGAGCTCGACGGCGCCCTGCTCGGCGAGGGCGCGGAGCTCGTCGTGCGAGCGCTTCGCGGCGACTCGGGGTGCCAGCGACACGGTCACTGCAGGGCCTCCTCGTCGGCGCGGTGGGCCCACTGGGCGAAGGTCTCGTCGGTCGCAGCATCCCGGTCGGCGAGGAAGCGGGTGACGACGCGCTCCGCGTAGTCGGCGATGCCGTCGGCGGCGACCTTCAGGCCGCGGACCGTGCGGCCGAGGCCGGCCTCGTCGCGGTCCTGCGAGGCGAGCCCGCCGCCGAGGTGCACCTGGTACCCGGGGACCTGCTCGCCGTCGATCGTGACGAGCTGGCCCTTGAGCCCGATGTCGGCGGTCTGGATGCGCGCGCACGAGTTGGGGCAGCCGTTCACGTGGAGGCTGATCGGGTGCGGCAGGTCGAGGCCGGCGAGGCGCTCCTCGAGCTCCAGCACGGCGGCCGTCGCGTACGCCTTGGTCTCGACGATGGCGAGCTTGCAGAACTCGATGCCCGTGCAGGCGATCGTGCCGCGGCGGATCAGGCTCGGGCGCGACTGCAGGCCGAGCGCGTCGAGTTCGGCGACGAGCGAGTCGAGCCGGTCGTCGGGCACGTCGAGGACGACGAGCTTCTGGTGCGGTGTGGTGCGCAGGCGGGTCGAGCCGTGCGCCTCGATGACGTCGGCGAGCGTCGCGAGCGTCGGGCCCGAGACGCGGCCGACGATCGGGGTGACGCCGACGTAGGAGCGGCCGTCCTTCTGGCGGTGCACGCCGACGTGGTCGCCGGGCGTCGAGGGAGTCGGCGCGGCGGGGCCGTCGGGCAGCGCGTGGCCGAGGTACTCGGTCTCGAGCACCTGCCGGAACTTCTCGGTGCCCCACTCGGCGAGCAGGAACTTCAGGCGGGCCCGGTTGCGGAGGCGCCGGAAGCCGTAGTCGCGGAAGATCTGGGCGACGCCGTGCCAGACCTCGGCGGTCTGGTCGGGTGCGACGAACACGCCGAGCCGCTCCGCCAGGCGCGGCGCGGTGGAGAGGCCGCCGCCGACCCAGAGGTCGTATCCGATGCCGAGCTCGGGGTGCTCTACCGCGACGAACGCGACGTCGTTGATCTCGTGCACGACGTCCTGGCTCGGGTGGCCGGTGATGGCGGACTTGAACTTGCGGGGCAGGTTCGCGAGCGAGGGGTCGCCGATGAACCGGCTCGTGATCTCCTCGATCTGCGCGGTCGGGTCGATGAGCTCGTCCGCGGCGATGCCGGCGACGGGGGAGCCGAGCACGACGCGGGGCACGTCGCCGCACGCCTCGGTCGTCTGGAGTCCGACCGCCTCGAGGCGGCGCCAGATCTCGGGGATGTCCTCGACGCGGATCCAGTGCAGCTGGATGTTCTGGCGGTCGGTGAGGTCGGCGGTGTCGCGGCCGAACTCGGTCGAGATGCCGGCGATCGTGCGCAGCTGCTCGGTCGTGAGCTGCCCGCCGTCGATGCGGACGCGCAGCATGAAGTACTCGTCCTCGAGCTCGTGCGGCTCGAGGGTCGCGGTGCGGCCGCCGTCGATGCCGGGCTTGCGCTGCGTGTAGAGGCCCCAGACGCGGAACCGGCCGTGCAGGTCGGTGGGGTCGATCGAGGCGAAGCCGCCCTTCGAGTAGACCTCCTCGATGCGGCCCCGCACGCTGAGGCCGTCGTCGACCTGCTTCCACTCCTCGTTGCCGTTGAGCGGCGCGGTGCCGTCGACCTTCCACTGGCCGTTGGGCTTCGTCGATCGCGATGGGCGGACGCGGCTGGTCTCGGGCCGGGCGGATACCGCGGGCCGGGCGGATGCCTCGGGCCGGTCGTCCGTCCCACGCGTCTCGGTGTCACTCAGCGTCACAGTCAGCCCTCCCTCCGTCGTCCGGACGGTGCCGGTGCCGACCGGGCCGCCCAGTCGACTGGGTCGACGCTAGGCGAGCCCCCCGTATGCGTCACGCCGGGGGCGTCAGAGGCCGCAACGCTCCGTCATCGAGCGACGTAGAGCGAAAGATTCCGTCACAGGCTTGACGCAATGGGCGCGTCGAGGCAGTCGAGGTACCGGTCGACGACGACCTCCACCAGCGCCGTCGCCGGTTCGTCGGCGTCGAGCAGTGGACGCGTCAGCACGTCGCCGCCCGCGGCCGCCGCGAGGTCCTGGAAGTAGCCCGGGGCGAGCAGGTAGCTCGACACGACCACGCGCCCGCCCGGGGCATCCGACCGCGCCTGCGCGACCGCATCGGCGAGCCGCGGCTCCGCCGCGGACAGGAACCCGACCGACACCGACCGGCCGAGCCGCTCGGCCAGCAGGTCGCCCATGCGCCGGCAGTCGACGACCGCCCGCTCGTCGCTCGACCCCGCGACGGCCAGCACGATCGCGTCATCGTCGGCCGGCCCGACCTCGGCGAGCCGGGCGGCCAGCACGTCGGCGAGGCGCCCGTCGGGGCCGAGGGCCGCCGAGATCTGCACGTGCGGGTGCGCGGCCGTCGCCTTCCGCAGGTCGACGTGCACGTGGTACCCCGCCGACAGCAGCAGGGGCACGAGCACGATCGACTCGCCGGCCGGCAGTGCGTCGATCGATGCCGCCACGTCCGGCTGCTGCACGTCCACGTGCCCGAGCCGCACCGTGGTTCCGGGCAGTCGCGCCGCGACGGCGTCGACGAGCGCCCGCACCGCGGCCTGCCCCTCGGGGGAGGCGGTGCCGTGCGAGATGCCGAGGAGCGCGTGGGTCGTCATGCCCCCATTGTCACCGCGGTCAGGCGCGGACACCAACGCCCGGCCGTCGGGCTTCTCCCTACGCCGCAGTCGAACGCGGAGGTGCCTTGATGAACAGGAGGAGCACGAATCCGACGCCCAGTACGAGCGCGATGCCGAGAATTCCATAGAGGGTCTGATTCGCTGCCGCTGCGATGAAGGCGCCCCAGAGGAGTGCGGCCATCCAGCTCGCCGCGCGCCCGGTGGTGGCGTAGAGCCCGAAGACCTCGCCCTCGCGCCCGGCCGGTGTCAGTCGGGCGAGGAACGAGCGGGACGCCGCCTGTGCAGGGCCCACGAACATGGCGAGGAAGATGCCGGCCACCCAGAAGAGGCCCTTCCCCATGCCCGCGCCCACGAAGACGGTGATGCAGCAGACGACGATGGAGCCGATCGCGAACAGGATCACGGCCTTCGGGCCGAAGCGGTCGTCGACGCGACCCGCGAAGATGGTGGAGACACCGGCGACCAGGTTCAGCACGATTCCGAAGATGACGAGGTCGGTGAACCCGAACCCGAACACGCGCGCAGCGATCACGGAACCGAACGTGAAGACGCCGGCGAGTCCATCGCGGTAGACGGCCGAAGCCAGGAGGAACCAGAGCGTGGTGCGGCTCTCCCGCCAGAGGCGGGCGATGGAACGGAACAGTTCGACGTAGCCCGCGAAGAACCCGACATGCTTCGCGTCCGGCGACGGAGGTGGCTCGGGCACGATTCGGAAGATCGGGATCGAGAAGACGAGCGTCCACACGGTGGCGCCGGCGGCGATCAGTTGGAACGTGAGGGACTGCGTACCGTCGAGCACCCCACCCAGGATGAGGCCGACGACGATCACCAGGGCGACGATGCCCCCGAGATAGCCGAAACCCCAACCGAGGCCCGAGACGCGGCCCACCGTTCGCGGCGTCGAAACCGAGACGAGCAGCGAGTTGTAATTCGCTGCGGCGATCTCCCCGACCACACTGCCGAAGGCGATCATCGCCACTCCGAACCAGAACATGGGCGGAACTCCGCTCACGAAGGCCATCGCGAACTGGCAGGCGATCAGGAGGCCCGTGAAGATTCCCAGCATGAGCTTGCGGTGACCGTTGGCGTCCGCGCGCTGCCCCAGTACCGGGGCGAGGAGCGCGATGAGGATGCCTGCGACCATGATCCCCCACCCGAGGTTCGCATCCAGCGCACCAAGCGCGCGGCAGAACACCGTCGTCGAGTTCGCCGACGTGTCGCAATCGATCTCAGTGCCGTCGACGATGCCCGTGGCCGCGACGGCGGGGTCGAGGAAGAACGACGACACCAGGAAGCTGGGTACCCACACGAAGGTGAGCAGCACCGAATTGAACGGCTGCGTCGCCCAGTCGTAGATCGCCCACGCCCACACCTGCCGGCGCGGAACGCGCCGGTCGCCCTGCAGGTCGAGGCCCATCACGGCGATCGCGCCGGAGTCGGCGGTGGCAGGGGGGACGACGGATGCCCCGTCGCTGCGTTCGGTCATGGCGGCAGTCTCATTCGCTCGGGTGAACGACGGATGACGGATGCCTCGCGCCCGCCGATCGTCGCTGATCTGCGGGAACTGTACCCCCTCGCCGCGCCGTGCGCGCGTGCGCGACGCGTTCGGCGCCGCGGACGCCGGATGCTGGCGCCTCGCGGGCGCGATTTGAGAGGATGTCTCATGGCTTCGTCGGTCGAAGGGGGGACGCGTGGGACGTGGTCGGGGATCGCGTGCGATCGGAAGGTTCGGCGCCGGAGCGCTCGGGTTCGCGCTCCTCGTGGCGGGGTTCGCGGTCGGCGCGGCGGCCCCCGCGCAGGCGGATCCCGCGCAGACCTACCTGGCCGTTCCGGCCGGCCGCTACCCGATCGACGTCAACGCGACGCCCGACGACTCGTACGTCTTCGTCATCTCGCGCGGTGACGGCGGGGAGTCCGATCTCCGCGTCTACGAGGCCGGAGGGTTCACCGAGGTGAACCGGATCGTGTTCGGGCCGGCCGACGCGTTCAACCCGACCGCGGTGCAGGTGTCCGCCGACGGCTCGCAGGTCTGGGTGTCCTTCTACAACCCGGGGCAGGTCTGGGTCTACGACACGGCCGCGCTCGCCGCGGGCGCCGCGCCGGCGCCGATCGTGCTCACGGGCGGCGGCGGGTTCGTCGACCTCACCGAGGACCCGACCGGCGCGTACATCTACGCGGCGACGCTGTTCAACCCGCAGTACCAGTTCTCGACGGCGGACCCCAACGCGCCGCCGCGCACGATCAGCCTCCCGTCGGGCTCCCGCGGGGTCGCGACGAACGGGTCGACCGTGTGGTTCACGCAGCCCGTGCCGGCGCCCGCCGGCGGCGTGCAGGCCGTCACGGTGGCCGCGGACGGGACGCTCGCGATCGGCACGTTCACCGCGACCGGCGACGTGCCGTGGGGCATCGCCTACGTCGGCGCGGCCGACCGGATCATCTCCTCGAACTCGGGCACGCCGACGTCGGTGTCGTCCTTCTCGCCGTCCGGGGGCCCGGTCACGACGACGCCGGTGCCGTGCGGTCCGCGCAACGGCGACGCGAGCGAGAACGGCCTGCGCGGGTACCTCGCGTGCCTCTCGGGCGGGATCGTCGCGTCGAACTTCGCGCCGACCGGGCCGACCTCGGAGCTCGTGCCGATCGGCGCCAACGTCGAATCCGTCGAGGTCGTCGGCGATGCCGCCGGCGTCGCGAAGCACCTCTACGCCACGAGCGGCGGCACCGACGAACTGCTCGTCTTCACGCGCGCGACCGTGACCGGCGGCGGCGACCAGCGGGTCGTCGAGGGCACGGCCGCCACCTTCACCGCGGTGGCCGTCGATTTCTGGCAGCAGATCCGATGGCAGTCCAGCGCCGACGGCGGCACGACCTGGGTCGACATCACGGGCGCCGACAGCGAGACCCTGACCGTCGCCGGCCTCCTCGCGAGCTCGGGCACGCTGTTCCGCCTGGTCGCGACGAGCGCCTTCTTCGACCCGGTCGCGAGCGAGCCGATGCGGCTCACCGTCGACCCGGCCCCGGTCCCGCCGCCACCGTGCCCGGGCCCGACGGTCGATCCGTCGTGCCCGCTGCCCGCCGCGGGCGTCGACGCGACGCCGCTCGTCGCGGGCGCCGCGGCGCTGCTCGCCGCGGGCGGCCTGCTCGCCGCGGTCGCGATCGCCCGGAGACGGGTCGCCGGCTCGCGCTGACGCCGGGCGGGTCATCCGCTCATCGCCACACCTCCGAGACCAGGTCGCCGAACAGCTGCTCGGGGTCGCACTCGAGCCGCTGCCTGGTGAACCACGCGCACACGTTCACGCAGTCGCGGTGCAGGAGGTCGAGCCCCTGCGGGTTCGCGATCAGGTCGACGACCTGCGGCAGGTCGATCGCGACGACGCGCCCGTCGTGGACGAGCAGGTTGTAGGGCGACAGGTCGCCGTGCGCGAGCCCCGCCGCAGCGAGGGTCCGCATGAACGCCACGACCTGGTGGAAGAGGTCGCGCAGCGCATCGGGCTCAGCACGCACCTGCGCGAGCCGCGGGGCGGCGGCCCGACCGGTGCCGATGAACTCCATCAGCACCTCGGTCCCGTGCACCTGCACCGGGTACGGCACGGACGCCCCGAGCGACCACAGGCGCGACAGCGCGTCGAACTCGGCGTTCGCCCACTGCACGCGGGCGACGGAGCGGCCGAAGCTCGTGCCCTTCTCGACCGCGCGGACGTCGCGGCTGCGGCGGATGCCGCGGCCCTCGGTGTAGATCGCCGACCGGTGGAAGTCGGAGTGCTCGCTGCCGCGGTACCGCTTGGCGGCGAGCAGCACGTGCTCCCCGAGCGTGCCGGGCGCGGCGCCGGGCACGGCGCGTTCGATCAGGTGGAGGCCGGCCTCCTTGCCGGTCTTCACGACACCGAGCTCGGTGTCGAACGCCGCAGCGGAGGCGACGAGCCAGTCGGGCCGCGGCTCGGGACCTCGCTCGCTGGGGATGGTGGCCGGCCAGGTCGACCAGCGTTGGCCCTCGCCGGGCTCGATGTCGAGGAACGCGAGGGAGGTGGACGGATCGTCGGATGACGAATGGAAGAAGGTCACGGTGGATGCTCCGGATCAGGAGGCCACCGCAGCGATCAGCGGGCGGCGACCTCGAAGGGAAGGTGGTCGGCGATGCGCACGACGAAGACGGCGTTCATTGCTCTGCTCCTTCCGGATCCTGCGAGTGGATGCCGCGACCGCGGTCCGGGGCGAGCATACGCCCGTCCGCGGTCGGTGTCCATGCTGTCGCAGTCGGGCTCGACGACGCCCCGGTCGTCCCGGCGCGCGGTGGCAGACCTATCGCGGCGGCCGGTCCGTGTGGAAGGGTGTGCACATGACGGGGGACGGGGGCGCTCCGGCGCCATTCAACGGCAGGCTGGCGATCCTGCTGGCCATGGCGATGTTCGTGCTCGTGGTCGACACGTCGCTCATGAACGTGTCGATCTCGGCGGTGGTGAAGGACCTCGACACGACCGTGAGCGGCGTGCAGGGCGCGATCGCGCTCGAGGCGCTCGTGTCGGCCGCGTTCATCCTCATCGGCGGCAAGACCGGCGACCTCATCGGGCGCAAGCTCGCCTACATCCTCGGCCTGCTCGGCTACGCGATCGGCGCGATCGCGATGGTGCTCGCCCAGGACCTTCGCGCGATCATCATCTTCTGGGCCGTCATCGGCGGCATCGGCGCGTCCCTGCTGCTGCCGTCCATGCAGTCGCTCATCCACGGCAACTTCGAGGGCGACCACCAGAAGCGCGTGTACGCCCTCGTCGGGGCATCCGCCGCCATCGCGGCCGCCGTCGGGCCGCTGCTCGGCGGATTCATCACGACCTTCCTGTCGTGGCGGGTCGGCTTCGCACTCGAGGCCGTCATCATCGCCGTGGTCCTGCTCGGCATCGGACTCGTGAAGGATGTCCCGTACACGGGCGACCGCTCGATCGACATCTTCGGCGCCGTCCTCTCGGTCATCGGCATGGGCGGCATCGTCACCGGCATCCTCGTCTGGCAGGAGGGCGGCGAGTACGTCGGCCTGCTGATCGGCATCGGCATCGTCGCGCTGGCGTCGCTGGTCTTCTGGCTCGGCGCGCGGAAGAAGCGCCAGAAGCCGACGCTGCTCGACCCCGCGCTGTTCGCGTCGAAGATGTTCCGCACCGGTGTGAGCGGCCAACTCCTGCAGCAGATCGCCCTCGGCGGCACGATGATCGTGCTGCCGATCTACCTGCAGATGGTGCTCGAGTACAACGCGCTGTACGCGGGGCTCTCGATCGCCCCGCTCTCGCTGAGCATGTTCGCGGTCGCGATCCTCGCCGGCCGGCGCGGGAAGGGCCGGCCCGCGAACCTCATCCTCTGGGGCTTCCTGCTCGCCCTCGTGGGCCTGGTGATCCTCGTGCCGATCGTGCCGAGGGCCGACACCGGATGGTGGCTCACGATCCCGCTCATCATCACGGGATGCGGCCTCGGCCTGCTCGTGTCGCAGCTGAACAACTACACGCTCTCGCCGATCTCCGACGAGCGGGTCAGCGAGGCGGCGGGCGTGAACTCGGCGGCGGGCTCCTTCGGCCTGTCGTTCGGCCTCGCATTCGCCGGTGCCATCATGCTCTGGGCGCTCTCCCTGACGTTCACGGCCGAGGTGAACGCCAGCACCGTCATCCCCGAGGACAGCAAGACGCAGGTCTACACCGCGCTCGAGGACGACGCGCAGATCATGTCGAACACGCAGCTCGACGAACTCCTCGCCGAGGAGCCGGAGGCCGTGCAGGACGAGATCATCCGGATCAACACCGAGGCGCGCCCGCTGGCGCTGCAGATCGCGCTGCTGATCCCGATCCTCTCGGCGCTGCTCGGCGTGCTGAACGCGTTCCGGATGCGCCGGCTGCCCGACCCGAAGGCGTCGAGCTCGGCGGAGGGGTCGCTGCTGGGCTGACGTCCCGGTGATCGAGGAGCGCCCGAGCGGAGCGAGGACGCGTCTCGAGATCAGGCGGGGGTCTCGAGACGCGTCGCCTCCGGCGGCGCTCCTCGACCACCGGGGCTATGCGACCGGCGTCGCCTCGGCGGCCGCCTCGTCCTCTTCGGTCGCGACGAGCTGCCCGCAGGCGCCGTCGATCTCCTTGCCGCGCGTGTCGCGGATGGTCGTCGGGATGCCCTGCTCCTCGAGCCGGCGCACGAACTCGCGTTGCACCGGGAGCTCGGAGGCGGTCCAGATCGAGCCGGGGGTCGGGTTCAGCGGGATCGGGTTCACGTGCACCCAGCCGTGGCCGCGCTCGTTGAGCTTCTGCGCGAGCAGGTCGGCACGCCACGCGTGGTCGTTCATGTCCTTGATCAGCGCGTACTCGATCGACACCCGCCGGCCGGTCTTCTCGAAGTACGAGCGCGCCGCGTCGAGCGCCTCGTCGACCTTCCACCGCGAGTTCACCGGGATCAGCTCGTCGCGCAGGCCGTCGTCGGGCGCGTGCAGGCTGAGCGCGAACGTCACCGGGATGTGCTCGTCGGCGAGCTTGTGGATCGCGGGCACGAGCCCCACCGTCGACACGGTGATGTTCCGCGCCGACATCCCGAGGCCCGCGGGCGCCTTGGCGACCATCGTGCGCACCGACTGCATGAGCCGCGCGTAGTTCGCGAGCGGCTCGCCCATGCCCATGAACACGATGTTCGACACCCGCTCGGGCGTGCCGTCGTCGGCGCGCTTGCCGTGCAGCGCCCCCGAGGCGATGACCCGATTGGCGGCGACGACCTGGGCGATGATCTCGGCGGCCGACATGTTGCGCGTGAGCCCGGCCTGCCCGGTCGCGCAGAACGGGCAGTTCATGCCGCAGCCGGCCTGGCTCGACACGCACAGCGTGATGCGGCCCGGATAGCGCATGAGCACCGACTCGACGAGCGCGCCGTCGTGCAGCTTCCAGAGGAACTTGATCGTGTCGCCCTTGTCGGTCTCGAGGCGACGCACCTCGGTGAGCAGCGGCGGCAGCAGGCCCGCGACCAGCTCCTCGCGGCCCGCGGCCGGGAGGTCGGTCATCTCGGCCGGGTCGCTCGTCCACCGCGTGTAGTAGTGCCGTGCGACCTGCTTCAGGCGGAACGCGGGGACGCCGAGTTCCTCGGCCTTCGCCTTCCACTCCTCGGGCTTCAGGTCGCCGAGGTGGGCGGGCGGCTTGCCGCGCTTGGGGGACGCGAACTGGAGCAGCGGGCGGCCGTCGGTGCCCGTCTTCTGGGTCCAGCCCTCGGTCGTGGGACGGACCTGGCGGCCCTTGGCGGATGTGCCGCCGGTGCGACGGACCGCCCCGCGGGCGGGTTCGGTGGTCTTCTCGGCGTCAGCAGGCATCCCATCAGGGTACGCGGGGTATCCGAGCATCCGCTGGACGGCCGACACGCGATTAATTCCGGTGGAAACCGTGGCGGTCGGCGGAATCGTCCCGGTAACGTCCGGGGCATGTCCTCCATCGGGGTAGATGGTCCGGCGTCCGACGCATTGCTTTCGATCGGACGGTTCGTCACACGTCGGGAGCAGACCGACGATCACCGCGCGGTGTTCCTCGAGGGCGGTCGGTCGGGCGACGTCTTCTACCGCGACCGGTGGAGCCACGACAAGGTCGTGCGGTCCACGCACGGCGTGAACTGCACCGGCTCCTGCTCGTGGAAGGTCTACGTCAAGGACGGGATCATCACGTGGGAGGCGCAGCAGACCGACTACCCGAGCGTCGGTCCCGATCGCCCCGAGTACGAGCCCCGCGGATGCCCCCGCGGGGCCGCGTTCTCCTGGTACACGTACTCGCCCACCCGGGTCCGCTATCCGTACGTGCGCGGCGTGCTGCTCGACGCCTACCGCGAGGCGAAGGCCCGCACGGGCGACCCCGTGCTCGCCTTCGCCCAGGTGACGAAGGACCCGGAGACCCGACGCCGCTACCAGCAGGCGCGCGGCAAGGGCGGGCTCGTGCGCGCGACGTGGGCCGAGGCGGTCGAACTCGTCGCGGCCGGATACGTGCACACCATCAAGGAGTACGGGCCCGACCGCGTGGCCGGCTTCTCGCCGATCCCGGCGATGTCGATGGTCTCGCACTGCATCGGCACCCGGTTCACGCAACTCGTCGGCGGCGTCATGACGAGCTTCTACGACTGGTACGCGGACCTGCCGGTCGCGAGCCCGCAGGTCTTCGGCGACCAGACGGATGTCCCGGAATCCGGCGACTGGTGGGATGCCACGTACCTCGTGATGTGGGGATCCAACGTCCCCGTCACGCGCACGCCCGACGCGCACTGGATGGCCGAGGTCCGCTACCGCGGCACGAAGGTCGTGACCGTGAGTCCCGACTACGCCGACAACACGAAGTTCGCCGATGAATGGCTGCCCTGCCAGGCCGGCACCGACGCCGCACTCGCGATGGCGATGGGGCACGTGCTCCTCAAGGAGTACTACGTCGACCGCCGCGTGCCCTTCTTCACGGAGTTCTCGCGCACCTACACCGACCTCCCGCATCTCGTGACGCTCGTCGAGCACGCCGACGGCGGGCTCGTGCCCGGCAAGTTCCTCACCGCGGCCGACCTCGGCCGTACGGCCGACGAGGACCGGTGGAAGACCGTGCTCATCGAGGCCGCGACGGGCGACCCGGTCGTGCCCAACGGGTCGATGGGGTTCCGGTATGCGGACTCCGGCGTCGGCCGCTGGAACCTCGACCTCGACGGCACCGTGCCGGCGCTCTCGCTGCGCGACGCGAAGGTCGCCCGCGAGGACGTCGAGGTGCTGCTGCCCAGGTTCGACGCAGCCGACGGCTCCGGCGGCGTGCTCCGCCGCGGCGTCCCGGCGACGCGGGTCGCGGGGAAGCTCGTCACGACCGTGTTCGACCTCCTGCTCGCCCAGTACGGCGTCGGCCGCGAGGGCCTCCCCGGCGAGTGGCCGACCGGGTACGACGACCGCGAGACGCCCTACACGCCGGCCTGGCAGGAGGACATCACGGGCGTGCCCGCGGAGGCGGCGACCCGGATCGTGCGCGAGTTCGCGCAGAACGCGATCGACTCCGGCGGCCGCTCGATGGTCATCATGGGCGCCGGCATCTGCCAGTGGTTCCACGGCGACGCGACCTACCGGTCGATCCTCGCCCTGCTCATCCTCACCGGCTCGATGGGCCGCAACGGCGGCGGCTGGGCGCACTACGTCGGCCAGGAGAAGTGCCGCCCGATCACCGGATGGCTCTCGCTCGCGAACGCGCTCGACTGGTCGCGCCCGCCGCGCACGATGACCGGAACGTCGTACTGGTACATGCACACCGACCAGTGGCGCTTCGACGGCTACTCGGCCGACGCGCTCGCCTCGCCGCTCGCCGAGGGCAGCTTCACGGGCATGCACACGGCCGACACGATCGCGCAGTCCGCACGGCTCGGCTGGATGCCGTTCTACCCCCAGTTCGACCGCAATCCGCTCGACCTGGCCGACGAGGCCGCGCAGGCGGTGGCCGACGGGACCGCCGCGGACGAGGCATCCTTCGTCGCGGGCGCGCTCGCCGACGGCTCGCTGCGGCCGTCCATCTCGGACGTCGACGCGCCGGAGAACTGGCCGCGCCTGCTCACCGTCTGGCGCTCGAACCTCATGGGGTCCTCCGCGAAGGGCAACGAGTACTTCCTGAAGCACCTGCTCGGCACGCACTCGAACGTCATGGCCTCGGACGAGGCGTCAGTGCGGCCGAAGGAGGTCGCGTGGCGCGACGAGATCCCCGAGGGCAAGCTCGACCTGCTGGTCTCGGCGGACTTCCGGATGACCTCGACGACGCTGCTCAGCGACGTCGTGTTCCCCGCGGCGACCTGGTACGAGAAGCACGACCTGTCCTCGACCGACATGCACCCGTTCGTGCACGCCTTCACGCCCGCGATCGACCCGCCGTGGGAGGCGAAGAGCGACTTCGACCTGTTCCACGCGATCGCGCGGTCGTTCTCGGAACAGGCGAAGGCCCACCTCGGGACCCGGCGCGACGTGGTCTCGGTGCCCGTGCAGCACGACACCCCGGGGGAGACTGCGCAGCCCGGCGGCGTGGTCCGCGACTGGGCCCGCGGCGACGTGGCCCCGATCCCGGGGAAGACGATGCCGCAGCTCGTCGTCGTCGAGCGCGACTACACCGCGATCGCCGACAAGCTGGCCACCGTCGGCCCGCTGGCCGAGAAGCTCGGGTTCACGATCAAGAACGTCACCTACGACGTGTCGCACGAGGTCGACCGGCTCGCGAAGGCGCACGGCGTCCTGCCGAGCGGCCCCGCGGCGGGGCGCCCCGCGATCGACACCGACGTGAAGATGGCCGAGGCGATCCTCGCGTTCTCGGGCACGACGAACGGCGAACTCGCGGTGCAGGGCTTCAAGACCCTCGAGCAACGGGTCGGCAAGCCGCTCGTCGACCTCGCCGAGGGCTCGGAGGAGAAGCGCATCACGTTCGCGATGACCCAGTCCTCGCCGCAGCCGGTGATCACGAG
Source organism: Agromyces sp. MMS24-JH15 (assembly GCF_043518605.1). Classification (GTDB taxonomy): domain Bacteria; phylum Actinomycetota; class Actinomycetes; order Actinomycetales; family Microbacteriaceae; genus Agromyces. The sequence continues at coordinate 873,176 of NZ_CP171358.1, read as the reverse complement.
CCCGGAGTGGTCGGGCTCGGAGACCGGCGGACGGAGGTACGCGCCGTTCACCGTGAACATCGAACGCCTGAAGCCCTTCCACACGCTCACCGGGCGCATGCACTTCTACCTCGACCACGACTGGATGCGCGACCTCGGCGAGGCGATGCCGACCTACCGCCCGCCGCTGGACCTCAATCGCCTGCTCGGCGAGCCGAAGCTCGGGCCGGACGGGCGCCAGCAGGTCGTCGTGCGCTACCTCACGCCGCACTCGAAGTGGTCGATCCACTCCGAGTACCAGGACAACCTCTTCATGCTCTCGCTCTCCCGTGGCGGGCCGACGGTCTGGATGAGCCCGGACGACGCGGCCGCGATCGGGGCATCCGACAACGACTGGGTCGAGTGCGTGAACTCGAACGGCGTGCTCGTGGCACGCGCGATCGTCTCGCACCGCATGCCGACGGGCGTCGTGTACGTCCACCACGCGCAGGAGCGCACGATCGACGTGCCGAAATCGGAGGCGACCGGCCGACGCGGCGGCATCCACAACTCGGTGACCCGGCTCCTCGTGAAGCCCACGCACCTGATCGGCGGGTACGCGCAGCTGTCGTACACGTTCAACTACCTCGGACCGACCGGCAACCAGCGCGACATGGTGGCGACGATCCGCCGCCGCAGCCAGGACGTGGAGTACTAGGGGAGGTCTGGACTGATGCGAGTGATGGCCCAGGAGCGCGACATGGTCGCGGGGGGCGCCCGGCTTCCGCAGGAGGTGACGTACTGATGCGAGTGATGGCCCAGATGGGCATGGTGATGAACCTCGACAAGTGCATCGGGTGCCACACGTGCTCGGTGACGTGCAAGCAGGCGTGGACCAACCGCGCCGGCACCGAGTACGTGTGGTTCAACAACGTCGAGACCCGGCCCGGGCAGGGGTATCCGCGGCGCTACGAGGACCAGGAGCAGTGGCGCGGGGGGTGGGACCTCACGAAGCGGGGTCGGCTGAAGCTCCGCACCGGCAGTCGGCTGAAGCGCCTGCTCACGATCTTCTCGTCGCCCGTGCAGCCGCAGCTCTCGGACTACTACGAGCCGTGGACCTATGACTACCGGACCCTCGTGGAGGCGCCGCTCGGCGACGACTTCCCCGTCGCGCGGCCGAAGTCGCTCATCACGGGCGAGGACACGAAGATCACGTGGTCCGCCAACTGGGACGACGACCTCGGCGGGGCATCCGAGCTCGGCCACCTCGACCCGATCGTGCAGAAGGTGCGGCAGGAGTCCGAGGAGAAGATCAAGTTCCAGTTCGAGCAGACGTTCATGTTCTACCTGCCGAGGATCTGCGAGCACTGCCTCAACCCCTCGTGCATGGCGTCGTGCCCGTCCGGCGCCATCTACAAGCGCGCCGAGGACGGCATCGTGCTCGTCGACCAGGACCGCTGCCGCGGCTGGCGCCAGTGCATCACGGGCTGCCCGTACAAGAAGATCTACTTCAACCACCGCACCGGCAAGGCCGAGAAGTGCACGCTCTGCTACCCGCGTCTCGAGGTCGGCCTGCCGACGGTGTGCTCGGAGACGTGCGTCGGGCGCCTCCGGTACCTCGGGCTCTTCCTCTACGACGCCGACCGGGTCACCGAGGCCGCCTCGACGCCGGACGAGCAGGACCTCTACGAGGCCCAGCTCGACCTCATGCTCGACCCGAACGACCCCGAGGTGATCCGGGCCGCGCGCGAGCAGGGCATCGACGACGAGTGGATGGACGCCGCCCGCCGTTCGCCCGTCTACGCGCTCGCGAAGAAGTACCGCGTCGCGCTGCCGCTGCACCCCGAGTACCGCACCATGCCGATGGTCTGGTACATCCCGCCGCTCTCGCCGATCGTCGACCTGCTCCGCGACCAGGGGCACGACGCCGAGGCGGCGGGCGTCCTCTTCGGCGCGATCGACGCGCTGCGGATCCCGGTCGAGTACCTCGCCGAGCTCTTCACCGCGGGCGACACCGACCTCGTGAACGGGGTCCTGTGGAAGCTCGCCGCGATGCGCGCGTACCTCCGCGACATCACGCTCGGGAATCCGGCGGATGAGTCGATCGCGCAGGCGGTCGGCATGGACGGCGCGACGCTCTACGAGATGTACCGGCTGCTCGCGATCGCGAAGTACGAGGACCGGTACGTGATCCCGACGGCCCACTACGAGCAGGCGCACGAGCTCGAGGAGCTCGCGTGCTCGCTCGACTTCGACGGCGGGCCGTACGAGATCGGCGAATCCGGGCCGTTCGGCGAGGCGAGCGGCCGCCCGGCGCCGGTCGCGGTCGAGACGTTCCAGGCGCTCAAGCAGCGCCAGACCGCGGATGAACCGCTCGGCGGGTCGCTCCGGGGGCGCGTGAACCTCCTGAACTGGGACGGGAACGGGGCGCCCTCGGGACTGTTCCCGGAGCGCCGCGAACGCGACGAGCCGCCGGAGGGAGGCGCAGGATGACCCGCCCGATCGTCTACCAGGCCGCGTCGCTCTGCCTGAGCTATCCCGACGACGAGGTGCTCGGCCTCGCCGGCGTCATCCGCGGCGCGCTCGCCGAGTCGGCCCCGCGCGCTGCCGGCGGGTTCGCGCCCCTCCTCGACTGGTGGGCGGCGACGCCGGTCGCCGAGGTCCGGCGCACCTACGTCGACGTGTTCGACCTGTCGAAGCGTCACGCCCTGTACTTGTCGTACTGGACCGACGGCGACACGCGCCGGCGCGGCGTCGTGCTCGCCGACCTGAAGGGCCGCTACCGGGACGCGGGGTTCGACCTCGCCTCGACGGGCGAGCTGCCCGACCACCTGCCGCTCGTGCTCGAGTTCGCGAGGCACCGCCCCGACGAGGGCGCCGCCATCCTGCAGGAGTACCGCGCGAGCCTCGAGCTCATCCGGATCGCCCTCGAGGAGGCCCGATCGGCCTACGCCGGTGTCGTCGCCGAGGTCTGCGCGACGCTGCCGGGGCGATCGCCCGCGGACCGGCAGCAGGCGATGGCCATGGCCGCGGCCGGGCCGCCGACCGAGCAGGTCGGGCTCGACCCGTTCGACCCGCGGCTGCTGCCGCTCGCGACCACGGGAGGACCCCGATGAACTGGGACGTCGTGCTCTGGGGCATCCTGCCGTACGTCATGGTCGCGATCCTCGTCGGGGGCCTCGTCTGGCGGTACCGCTACGACCAGTTCGGCTGGACCACGCGGTCGTCGCAGCTCTACGAGTCGCGGCTGCTGCGCATCGGCTCGCCGCTGTTCCACTTCGGGATCCTCGTGGTGATCGTGGGCCACGTCATCGGGCTGGTGATCCCGAAGGCGTGGACGGAGGCGTTCGGCGTCAGCGAGGACCTCTACCACGTCACCGCGCTCGGCCTCGGGTCGGTCGCGGGCGTCGCGACCCTCGTCGGCGTGGGCATCCTGATCTGGCGGCGCCGCACGACCGGGCCCGTGTTCATGGCCACCACGAAGAACGACAAGGCCATGTACGCCGTGCTCGTCGCCGCGATCCTCGCGGGGCTCTCGACCACGCTGATCAGCGTGTTCGGCCCGCACGAGGAGGTCACCTACCGCGACACCGTGGCGCCCTGGTTCCGGTCGCTGTTCGTCTTCCAGCCCGACGTCGAGGCCATGTCCGAGGCATCCTTCGCGTTCCAGCTGCACACCCTGATCGGGATGGCGCTGTTCGTGATCTGGCCCTTCACGCGGCTCGTGCACGCGTTCACGGCACCGGTGCACTACCTGTTCCGGCCGTACATCGTCTACCGGACCCGCGACCGCCGACCGGTCGCGACCGCCTCCGGGCGGCGCGGCTGGGCGCCGATCGGCACACCAGACCGCACGCGCGATCGCGCGCGGGGCGCATCGGCGCAGGGCGCCGGCAGGAACACGACGAGGAGGTCATCGTGAGCGGAGCATCCGAGACGGCCCGCCCGGACGCCGGGCCGCCGCAACCGGCGGCGCTCGTCGGCCGGGGCCGGAACCTCGGCCTCGCCCTGCTCGCGTTCACCGTCACGTTCTGGGCGTGGAACATCATCGGCCCGCTCGGCGTGCGGTACGCGGACGAGCTCGGGCTGGATGCCACGCAGCTGTCGCTGCTCGTCGCGACGCCGGTCATCGTCGGATCGCTGGGCCGCATCGTGACCGGCGCGCTGACCGACCGCTTCGGCGGCCGGCTCATGTTCACGGTCCTGACGGCGTCCTCCTCGATCCCGGTGCTGCTCGTGATGCTGGCGGGCCAGCTCGGGTCGTACGCCCTGCTCATCGCGTTCGGATTCCTGCTCGGCATCGCGGGCACGACGTTCGCCGTCGGCATCCCGTTCGTCAACGCCTGGTACGACCCGTCCCGCCGGGGCTTCGCCACCGGCCTCTTCGGCGCCGGCATGGGCGGGACCGCGCTCTCGTCGTTCTTCACGCCGCGCTTCGTGCAGTGGTTCGGCTACGACGCGACGCACTGGATCATCGCGATCGCGCTCCTCGTGGTCGCGGCCGTCGTGTGGGTCTTCATGCGGGATGCCCCGACCTGGAAGCCGAACACCGACAAGGTCATGCCGAAGCTCGCCGCCGCGTCGAAGCTCGCGGTCACCTGGCAGATGGCGTTCCTCTACGCGGTGACGTTCGGCGGATTCGTGGCGTTCTCGACGTACCTGCCGACGTACCTCAACACGGTCTACTCCTACGACCTCGTCGACGCCGGGGCCCGCACCGCGGGCTTCGCGATCGCCGCCGTCATCGCGCGGCCGGTCGGCGGCGTGCTGAGCGACCGGCTCGGACCCGCGCGGGTGCTCATGGTCTCGCTCGCGGGCGCCGCCGTGATGGCGGTCGTCATCGCGCTCGTGCCGCCGCCCGAGCTCCTCGCCGGCACCTCGTTCGTGCTCATGGCCGGGTTCCTGGGCCTCGGCACGGGAGCGGTGTTCACGTGGGTGGCCCAGCGGGCGCCCGCGGCGCGCGTCGGCACGGTCACGGGCATCGTGGGCGCGGCCGGCGGGCTCGGCGGCTACTTCCCGCCGCTGGTCATGGGCGCGACCTACGGGATCACGGGCAGCTACGCGCTCGGCCTGTCGCTGCTGTGCGTCACGGCGCTCGCGGCGCTCGCGTTCACGGTGCTGCTGTCGAGGCGGAGCGCGCGCGAGGGGACCCCGCCGGCGGTCGAGTAGCGCCAGGCCGGAGGTCGAGGAGCGCCCGACGGAGTCGGACGCGTCTCGAGACCAAGGCGACCCGGCCTCGGCTCCCGGGGTCTCGAGACGCGTCGTCGCTGCGCGCCGGCGCTCCTCGACCACCAGGGGGTTCAGTCGAGTCGGATGGGCGGGAAGTCGGCGTCGTCCATCGTGCCGACCGGGGCCGCGGCCGCGCCGTAGCGGCGGCGGACCTCGAGGGCCGAGGCATCCGGATGCTCGTAGAGGTACGTCGCGACGACCCGGTACTCGGCGAGCCTGCCGTCGGGCACGCGGCTCTCGCGGATCCCGGCGTCGGCGACGAGCGCGGCGGCCAGCGCGGTCCAGTACACGCCGATGCCGCGGAACGATCGCGCGGGCCGCTGCGGCTCGGCATCGGTGAGGAGGATCCCGTTGGTCGTGGTCGCACAGGCGATCGCGAGCCGGCGCCCGAGCTCGGAGAACTCCGCGAACCCGTCCGCGAGCGCCTCGTAGTGGAGCCATCCCGCCGCGCGGACGACGCTGCGCAGTTCCCGACCGGCGCCCGTGACGACGCCGAACGGGACGTCGAGCGCGGCGGTGACGACCTGATCGAGCGTGCGCGAATCGCCGTCGTACTGGATGAAGCGGCCGATGTAGCCGCGCTCGCCGCCGCCGTCGGATGCCGTGGGGCCCGCGGTCCGCGCCTCCTCGACCTGCCGTCGGATCTGGTCGAGGTTGTCGTCCGCCTGCTCGAGCAGCGCCGCGGACAGCGCGAAGAGCCGGTCGACCTCGCGCGGGAGCTGGCGCGCGGACTTGTAGCGGAGGTCGTGCTCGAGCTCGGACCACGTGTCCGAGAGTGCGGTGCGCAGCTGCACCTCGACCTGCGGGAGCTCGTGCGCGCCCTCGGATCCGCCGGCTTCGTCCGGGGTCGCGCCCGGCGCGACGGTCCGGATCGACCCGGTGGGCAGGCCCTCCTGGCCCGGCTCGGGGACGCGGCCGACGAACTGGACCGAGCGGTAGCCGAACGCGTCGATCGGCAGCAGTTCGGCCTTGTCGACCCAGGAGTCGTCGTCGACGATGAGCGCCTCGCGCACGACCTGCTCCATCGCGGGCAGGTCGCCCTCGAAGTTGGCGATGACGCGGACGCCGAGGATGTCCCGCACCTCGCGGTCGGGCGCGCGACGCACCTTGCGCTCGAAGGACTCGCGGGACTTCACGCGTGCCGAGACGTGGAAGTACTTGAACCCGGCCGCCTCGAGCCGTCGCGCGAAGTCGGCCTCGATCCGGCTGCGCATGCGTCGGTACCGCCGCAGTTCCCGGTCGTACCGGGCGAGCTCCGAGGCGACGACCTGCTCGTCCTGCTCCCGCGCGTCCACACCCGCAGGCTAGTGCGCGGTCGACCTCGCCGGGCGTGTCGCCGCACCGCGATCCCGACCGCGCCGACCGTGGAATGCTGCAAGCCGTCTGTAAGTTGAGTCGAGTACGCTCAAGTTTCACTGACCCGACTTGACACCCCCGAGCGGCCGGTGCACACTTGAGTCGTCGAGGCTCAAGTCTCGACGATCACCGACTTCGGCTGCGGGCCAGGAGGGCCGAGCCAACCGCCGGACGACGCCGGCGCGGGGCATCCGCGCGGCCTCCGAACGTCCGGTACAGAAGGAGAAACACATGTCACGTGCAGTTGGAATCGACCTCGGTACGACGAACTCCGTCGTGAGCGTGCTCGAGGGCGGCGAGCCCGTCGTCATCGCGAACGCGGAGGGCTTCCGCACCACCCCATCGGTGGTCGCGTTCACGAAGGACGGCGAGGTGCTCGTCGGCGAGACCGCCAAGCGCCAGGCCGTGACCAACGTCGACCGCACGATCGCCTCCGTGAAGCGCCACGTGGGCACCGACTGGAAGACGCAGGAGATCGACGACAAGCGGTACACGCCGCAGGAGATCTCGGCGCGCATCCTCCAGAAGCTCAAGCGCGACGCCGAGCAGTACCTCGGCGACACCGTCACCGACGCCGTCGTCACCGTCCCGGCGTACTTCAACGACGCCGAGCGCCAGGCCACGAAGGAGGCCGGCGAGATCGCGGGCCTCAACGTGCTCCGCATCATCAACGAGCCCACCGCGGCCGCGCTCGCGTACGGCCTCGACAAGGGCAAGGAGGACGAGCTCATCCTCGTCTTCGACCTCGGCGGCGGCACGTTCGACGTGTCCCTCCTCGAGGTGGGCAAGGACGACGACTTCTCGACCATCCAGGTCCGCTCGACCGCGGGCGACAACCGCCTCGGCGGCGACGACTGGGACCAGCGCGTCGTCGACTGGCTGATCAAGCGCTTCAAGGAGTCGACCGGCGTCGACGTCTCGAAGGACAAGATCGCCCTCCAGCGCCTCAAGGAGGCCGCCGAGCAGGCGAAGAAGGAGCTCAGCTCCTCGATGAGCACGAACATCCAGCTCCCCTACCTCTCGCTCACCGAGAACGGCCCGGCGAACCTCGACGAGAAGCTCACGCGCGCCCAGTTCGAGGACATGACCCGCGACCTGCTCGACCGCACCAAGAAGCCCTTCGAGGACGTCATCCGTGAGGCGGGCGTGAAGCTCTCCGACATCGCGCACGTCGTGCTCGTCGGCGGCTCGACCCGCATGCCCGCGGTCTCCGAGCTCGTCAAGCAGGAGACCGGCCAGGAGCCCAACAAGGGCGTCAACCCGGACGAGGTCGTCGCCGTCGGCGCCGCCCTCCAGGCCGGCGTCCTCAAGGGCGAGCGCAAGGACGTGCTGCTCATCGACGTCACCCCCCTCAGCCTCGGCATCGAGACCAAGGGCGGCATCATGACCAAGCTCATCGAGCGCAACACGGCCATCCCGACCAAGCGGAGCGAGACCTTCACGACCGCCGACGACAACCAGCCGTCGGTCGCGATCCAGGTGTTCCAGGGCGAGCGCGAGTTCACCCGCGACAACAAGCCGCTCGGCACCTTCGAGCTCACCGGCATCGCGCCGGCGCCGCGGGGCATCCCGCAGATCGAGGTCACCTTCGACATCGACGCGAACGGCATCGTGCACGTGTCCGCGAGGGACAAGGGCACGGGCAAGGAGCAGTCGATGACCATCACGGGCGGCTCGTCGCTGCCGAAGGACGACATCGACCGGATGGTCCGCGAGGCCGAGGAGCACGCCGCGGAGGACAAGAAGCGCCGCGAGTCCGCGGAGACCCGCAACCAGGCCGAGCAGCTCGTCTACTCGATCGAGAAGCTCATCAAGGACAACGACGACAAGCTCCCGGCCGACGTCAAGTCCGAGGTCCAGGGCGACGTCGACGCGCTGAAGTCCGCGCTCGCGGGCGAGGACGACGAGGCGGTGAAGTCGGCGTTCGAGAAGCTGACGCAGTCGCAGGGCAAGCTCGGCGAGGCGATCTACGCCCAGTCGCAGGCGGAGACCTCGGCCCCGGCCGAGGGCGAGGACGCGAACCCGACGGGCCAGGCCGGCGCTGACGAGTCCGACGAGGACGTCGTCGACGCCGAGGTCGTGGACGACGAGGACGAGAAGAAGTAACCGCGATGGCAGCCGAGAACGAGGGCCAGGACCGGGACGAGCCGGTCATCCGCGACAAGCGGCGCATCGACCCGGAGACCGGCGAGGTGCGCAAGCCCGCGGCCGAGGCGGCGGATGTCCCGGAGGAGGCGTCCACCGCCCCCGGCGGGGCCGGCGACGCCGCCCCCGGGGACGCCGGTGCCGCCGACGAGGACGTGCTCACCGTCGACGACATCCTGAACGCGGCCCAGGCCGAGGTGCAGGACCCGTCGGCCGAGCACCTCGCCGACCTGAAGCGGGTCACCGCGGAGTACGCGAACTACCGTCGCCGGACCGAGCAGAACCGCGAGGTCGAGCGCGAGCGCGCGGTCGGTGCGGCCGTCTCGGTGCTCTTGCCCGTGCTCGATGACCTCGACCGGGCCGAGAAGCACGGCGACCTCGAGGGGGACAGCCCGTTCACGACCATCGCGGCGAAGCTGCGCGGCGCGGTCGAGAAGCTCGGGTTGAAGCCGTTCGGCGAGGCGGGCGACGTGTTCGACCCGCAGGTGCACGAGGCGATCTTCCAGCAGCCGTCCCCGGACGTGGAGGTCGACACCGTGGCGGACGTCGTCGAGACGGGCTACACGCTCGGGTCGACCCTGGTCCGCGTGGCCAAGGTCGTCGTCAAGACCCCGGCCTGAACCGGCACCCGGTGATCGAGGAGCGAGCGACGAAGGCGCACGCGTCTCGAGATCGCGATCGACGGTCTCGAGACGCGTCGGACTCCGCCCGGCGCTCCTCGACCACCGGGGCATCCGCGTAGATTCGAAGGAAGGAGGCGCCCATGGCCAGCCAGGACTGGTTCGACAAGGACTTCTACCAGGTGCTCGGCGTCTCCAAGGAAGCGAGCGACGCGGACATCAAGAAGGCGTACCGGAAGCTCGCGCGCACCTACCACCCGGACCAGAACCCGGGGGATGCCGCGGCCGAGTCGAAGTTCAAGGAGATCAGCGAGGCGCACTCGGTGCTCTCCGACCCCGAGGAGCGCAAGGAGTACGACGCGGTCCGCGCCATGGGCGGCGGGGCGCGCTTCACGGCGCCGGGCGGAGGGGCCGGCGGCTTCGACGACGTGTTCGGCGGCATGTTCGGCCAGCAGGGCGGGCAGCGCTACACGTTCCAGCAGGGCGGCGGCGGCGACTACGACGACCTGATCGGCGGGCTGTTCGGCAGCGGCCGGTTCGGCCAGACGTCGGGCGGCTACCGCGGCTTCGGCGGCCCGACCCCCGGGCGCGATGTCACCGCGACGACGACGCTCGACTTCATCACCGCGACGCGCGGCGACCAGGTGACGCTGCAGACCGCCGAGGGGCGGCCCATCACCGTCAACGTGCCCGCCGGCGTGGCCGATGGCCAGAAGATCCGCCTGCGCGGGAAGGGGCATCCTTCGCCCGACGGCGGCCAGACCGGTGACCTGATCCTGACCGTGCACGTGCGCAAGCACCCGGTCTTCGAGCGCGACGGCCTGAACCTGCGCGTGACCGTGCCGGTCACCTTCGAGGAGGCCTCGCTCGGCGCGACCATCCAGGTGCCGACGCTCGGCGGCGACCCGGTCAAGCTCCGGGTCGCACCCGGCACCCCGAGCGGCCGAGTGCTGCGGGTCAAGGGCCGCGGTGTCGAGACGAAGAAGGGCACCGGCGACCTGCTCGCGGTCGTGCAGGTCGCGGTCCCGTCGCACCTGTCGAAGGATGCCCAGGAGAAGCTGCGGGAGTTCGCGGCGCTCCTGCCCGACGAGAATCCCCGCGACGACCTGATCGCCCGCGCGAAGGGCTGACGATGGACGAGACGAGCCCGCTGTTCGTCATCTCGGTCGCGGCCGAGCTCGCGGGGATGCATCCGCAGACCCTGCGCCAGTACGACCGGCTCGGGCTCGTGTCGCCGAGCCGGACCGCCGGCAAGTCGCGTCGGTATTCGATGCGGGATGTCGCGCACCTGCGCGAGGTCGCGCGGTTGAGCGCCGCCGGCGTGAGCCTCGAGGGCATCCGGCGCGTGCTCGGGCTCGAGGACGAGGTCGCGATGCTCCGCGTGCGGGTGCGGGAGCTCGAGGCGGCGCTCGCCGACGAGATGCTCAACCGGCCCGGCCGGCGCGTGTTCGCGGCGGGTTCGCACGGCGAGATCGTGACCATCAAGGCCGGCACGCGCACACGCCGCGAGAACGCCGTCGTCGTCTGGCGCCCGCTGGAGCGCTGAGCAGGGCAAGCCCTCGACGGCCGGGCCGGGCGGGAGGAAGATCGTCGCATGAGCGATCTCCCGCAGGCGTCCCCCGCTCCGCAGCCCGTCCCGGGCCGGCCCGAGTGGGCTCCGGCTCCGCCGCGCCCGCCGCTCGATCCCCGCAGCCGCACCGGTGCGCTCGTCGGCGGCGGACTCGGGCTCACGCTCGTCACCTGGGGCCTCGGCGCGGTCGCATTCGGCGCCGTGGTCGGGTTCGTCGCGCTCGCGTTCGGGCTCATCGCGCACCATGCTCGCGAGTGGGGTCGCGCCGGCATGCGCGACCTCGAGCGCTTCGCCGACGCGGTGCCGTGGTGGGTCGTCCTCGCGGTCGTCGTGATCGCCGTGGTCTTCGGCATCGCGGCGATCATCGGCGGGGTCATCGCCGAGCACGCCGTGCTCACGCGCTTCGGCGTGCACCGGCCGAACGCGGTGCTCTGGAGCGGCCTCGGCATCGGCCTGCTCGCCAACGGCTTCGCGGGCGGCGTCGTGAGCCTGGTGTTCTCGGCCGTCCCGCAGATCGACTTCTCGGACGGGGGGATGATGATGCCCGGCCGATTCGGGCTCACCGCGTCGAGCGGGTTCGTCGCGTTCGCGGTGATGGTCGCGGTCGGCGCGCTCTCGGCGTGGTGGATGGCGCACGCCTTCCGTCCGACCGCCGACGAACTCGCGGCGGCCGCGCAGCCGGTACCGGCTGCGGCCCCGCCCGCAGCCTGACGCGACGCGCTCAGCGGCCCCAGGCTGCGGCAGGCGCCTCGATCGCCTCGACCGGCCGGGTCGACCAGTGCGTGCCGTTGCCGTAGTGGCTGCCCGCCCAGGGCGATGCCCAGATCGCGGCGGCGGTCGCGTTGGCGTCGTCGCCCGCCTCGAGCGCGGCCTCGATGCCGTCGTAGAACGAGTAGCGCCGCAGGCTGTCGGCGGCATAGTACGCGCCGGTCACGAGCGTGTCGTAGCTGCCGAGGCCCGATCCGCCGCCCGACCCGTTGCCGTTGTTCAGCGGGTTGTTGCGGTTCCACCAGTTGTCGACGCCGTTCTCCTGGCGCATCCAGCGGAGGATCACGTTCACGTTCTCGTCGGTCACGGGGAACTCGCCGTCGACGAGCACGAGCTCGGCCCAGTCGTGGTTCGTGCCGCCCGCGATCAGGGTCTCCGGTCCGGTCGCGGCGACGTACGATTCGCGCGAGACGGCCGGCACGCGGACCTCGCCGGCGACGGCGACGTGCTGGAGCAGCGCGTCGGCGGCTTCCTTCGCCTGCGCGATCGCGATGGCGTCCGGCGGGGCGCTGGGCGCGATCGCGAGCGTGGCGGCGACGCCGAACACCGCGGTGGTCGCGAAGATCGCCGCGAACCGGCGGGCGAAGCGCGGTCGCGTCGTGCTGCGACGCGAGGGCCGACGGCCGGATGCCACCGGCGGGGCCGCCGCGGCCCGAGCCTCCCGGCGGGTCGGATGGGCAGCACCGACGTACGCCGCGCCCCCGGGTTGCGCGCCGTTCCGGCCTGCCGGCTGAGATCGGCGTGGATACGTCATGCGGGTCCGAGGGTAGCAAAGTCCCCTGAGCGTCCCATCCGGGCGAGGTCGGAGGGGTGCGGAGCGGTGGTCGGACGTCCCCGGAGTCCCAGCGTCCGGGAGTAGGGTGCCGGGGTGGATCTCCCCGCCCTGCGCGGCGCGGCCGACGCCGAGGCGGCCGGCCTCGATGCCGCCGACGCCGCCGACCGCCTCATCCTCGACGAGGCGCGCGAGGTGGTCGCCGCGACGCCAATCGGACGGATCGCGGTCATCGGCGACGCGCACGGCGCCCTCGCGATCGGGGCGCTCTCGAGCGCGGGCGCGCCGCGTGACGGGGAGCACCTCCGGGTCCACCAGGACGCACTCCTCGGCGAACGGGCCATCGTCGCGAACGCCGAGCGGCTCGGGCTCGGGGCATCCGTTCGCATGCTGCCGCTCGCGCCCGAACTCGTTCGCGACGCGCGCGTGGTCCTGCTCCGCCTGCCGCGGTCGCTCGACCAGCTCGACGAGGTCTCCGGGCTCATCGCCGACCACGCGGATCCCGCGGCGGTCGTGTTCGCCGGCGGGCGGATCAAGCACATGACGCCCGCCATGAACGACGTGCTGCGGCGCCGGTTCGGTCGGCTCGACATCAGCCACGCACGGCAGAAGTCACGCGTGCTGATCGCGCGCGAGCCGATCCGGCCGGTCGCCGACGGCGAGACGGCACGAGCGGATGCCCCGCACCCCATCACCTGGCCGCGCCGCGCCCACGACGACGCGCTCGACCTCGATGTCGTGGCGCACGGCGGCGCGTTCGCCGGGGCATCCGTCGACATCGGCACCCGGTTCCTCGTCGGCCGCCTGCCCGAACTGCTCGACGGCCGTCCCGCGCCGCGGCGCCCGATCGACCTCGCCTGCGGCACCGGCGTGGTCGCGGTGTGCCTCGCCCGGCTCCTGCCGACCGCCCCGATCGAGGCCTACGACCAGTCCGCCGCGGCCGTCGCGTCGGCACGCCTCACCGCTGCGGCGAACGGGGTCGGCGACCGCGTCCGCGCCGAGCGCGCCGACGGGCTCGAGCTCGTGCCGGACGGGGCATCCGACCTCGTCGTGCTCAACCCGCCGTTCCACTCGGGCGCCGCGATCACGACCGCCCTCGCCGAGCGCCTGTTCGCCGACGCGGGCCGAGCCCTCGCACCCGGCGGCCGGCTGGTCGCGGTGTGGAACTCGCACCTGCGGTACCGCGCTGCGCTCGAACGCGCGGTCGGGCCGACGCGCCAGGTCGCCCGGGACCCGAAGTTCACGGTCACGGTGTCGACCCGTCGCTGACGGGGTGCGATGACCGGCCGAAGGTGTCAGGCTGGGAGCGTGACCGACACGCTCGAACTGCTGGATGCCGACCTGGTCGCCGACCGGGTCGTCGAGCGGACGTGGCGTGCGATCGTGTGGGACGACCCGGTCAACCTCATGACCTACGTCACCTACGTGTTCCAGCAGTACTTCGGCTACCCGCGGGCCGAGGCCGAGCGACTCATGCTGCTCGTCCACCACGAGGGTCGCGCGGTCGTCGCGACCGGCAACCGGGAGGCGATGGAGCGACACGTGCAGGCCATGCACGGCTACGGCCTGCAGGCGACCGTGGCGAGGGCCGAGACGTGATCGTGGCCGGTCGCGACGAGGGCGACGGCGTGCGCCTGGTCCTCGAGGCCGAGGAGGCGATGCTGCTGTCGGAGCTCGCCGACCAGGTCGACTCCGTGCTGCTGCTCGGCGCAGACGACGATCCGGCGCTCGGCCGGCTCTTCCCGAGCGCCTACCCGGAGGATGCGGCCGCCGCGCGCGACTACACGCGGTACACGCGCGAGAGCCTCGTCGACCACAAGCGGCAGGCCGCGCAGGCGGTGCGCGACGCGACCGCCGTCGACGGGGATCGCGGCCTCGTCGAGATCCTGCTCGACCAGTCGCAGGCCTGGGGCTGGCTGACGTTCCTGACCGATCTCCGGCTGATCCTCGCCGAGCGCGTCGGCGTCGGCGAGGAGGGCACGCCCGAAGCCGACGAGCAGCGCGACGACTACCTCCGCGCCGCGTACGAATGGGCGGGCTTCGTGCAGGGATCGATGCTCGAGGTGCTCGACCCGACGCACTGAGGGTCCCGCAGCCGCCCGCCGGCGAGCGCGTCCCGCGCGTCGCGGCGCCCAGGATGGATCGCGCGGATGCCGCGTGGCAGGCTTGACCCGATGCGGCCGGGGGGCCGCCGAGGGGAGCAACGATGAGTCGAGCCCACGTCGTCGAACCGGAGCCCGTGGCGCCGGACAGGGCGACACCGCTGTCCCGCATCCTGCAGCGTCCCGCCGAGAACGCGGAGTCGCTCGAGTCCGTCGCGCTGATCCTCGGCTCGCTCGCATTCCTGGCGGGTGCGGTCGTCGCAGCGATCGCGTTCCGGGGATCCGACCTGCCGATCTCCGGACCGGGTTCGCTCGGCCAGTTCGTCGCGATCACGGGGGGCCTGTTCGCGCTCGTCGCGTTCGGACTCGGCCGGATCGTGCTGCGGTCGCCGTCGGCGGCGCTGCAGGCGGAGCTCGGGCCGGGCCTGGCGGTCGAGGGCGCCCGGCTGCACTGGTACGACTTCACCGCGCTCGCGATCGCGCACGGCGTCATCGCGCTCCTGGCCTGGACGGGCCTGGCGGCCGTGCTCGAGCTGAGCTTCGTCGGCGCGGTCGTGTACGCGTTCCCGGCGGTCGTGCTCGCGGGCGCGGCGCTCGCGATCACGATGTTCGTGGTCTTCCTGACGGCCGCGCGACTCACCCCGATGGTGCTGTCGCTCGTGCTCGCGGTGTTCCTCGTGGTCGGCGTGATCACGAGCATGATGACGGCGAGCGACCCGCTCTGGTGGCAGAAGAACCTGTCGGCGCTCGGCATGGGCGACGACGTCTCCGCGCGGGCGTTCAACCTCACGCTGGTCATCGCCGGCGCGATCGTCACGATCGTCGCGCGCTACTGCACGGCCGCGCTGCCCACCGGCACCGCCCTCGAGCGCCGGCACCGCAACTCCGTGCGGTTCGGGCTCGTGCTCATCGGGATCTTCCTCGCGTGCGTCGGCATCTTCCAGGTCGACGACTTCTTCTGGGTGCACAACACGGTCGCCACGGGCATGGCGATCGCCTTCGCGGTGATCGTGATCGGCCTGCCGAAGTTCGTGCCGACGGCTCCGCGCGTGTTCGTGATCCTGGGCTGGGTCTACGTCGCGATCGTCGCGGTGCTCGGCGTCTTCTTCGCGATCGGCTACTACACCCTCACCGCGGTCGAGCTGGTCGCGGGCGTGCTCATCTTCAGCTGGGTCATCCTGTTCCTCCGGAACTCGGGCGCGATGCGCACCGCGACGTTCGCGCACGCGGCCGACGAGCGGGCGCGCGGGTCGGCCTGATCGGGCTGCCGCGGGCCCGGCCACGGCGCAGGATGCCCCGAACACGTCGGATGGGCGGATGCCGAAGCATCCGCCCATCCGTTTCGCGGCTTCCCGTTCGGATCAGCCGTGCGAGAGCGCCTTCGTCTTGAGCACGTCGAACTCCGCCTGCGTGATGCTGCCCGAGTCGAGCAGGGCCTTCGCCTTGGCGATCTCGTCGGACGGGCTGGCGGTGGTTCCGGCCGTCTGGCGGATGTAGGCGTCGGTCGCCTGCTGCACCTGGACGGCCTCGCGCTGTGCGCGCTCGGCCATGCTGTTGCCGCGGGCGATGAGGTACACCAGGGCGGTGATGAACGGGGCGAACAACAGGAAGATGATCCAGACGGCCTTGAGCCATCCGTTCAGCTTGTGGTCGCGGAAGAGGTCCGAGATGATCGCGATGACCGCCCACAAGTAGGCGATGAATGCGAAGATCCAGATCGTCCACCAGACGATCTCCCAGAAGCTCTGCCAGAAATTCATTGAGCGCCTTTCTTCGATTGTGAGTGCCGCCGCGGGGGGCGGCGACGGGTCACTGGCGAAGCGGCGGGAGCTGTGAAGCTCTTCCGTCTGACGAGATCGTCCCCCGCGATCGTTCGTTCCCCGCTTGCACACTATCGCGGCGACGCCGTTTTGGAACCCGTGGGACGCGGGATTTCGGGCGAGCGCGGCCGCTCGACGCCGGGTGACGCCCGCGGCGGTCGGTGACAGCGCCGGTTCCGTGCGGCAGGATGACCCGCAGGGGACGGCGGAGGGGGATCGATGAGCGAGGCGGATGCGCCGGCGGCGCCGAGCGTACGGCAACTCGTCCTCCTCGCGATCCCGGCGCTGCTCATCGGCGTCGGATCCGCGCTCATGCTCTGGCTGCTGGATCGGGCGGCCGAGGTGGTCGAGGGCTGGATCTGGGACGACGTGCCCGCGTGGTTCGGGGCATCCTCGTCGACGCCGTGGTGGATCTTCACGGTCCTGACGCTCACGGGCGCCGCGGTGGGCCTCGTGGTCCAGTTCGTGCCGGGGCATGCGGGCGTGGACTCGGCGACGACCGAACTCGCCGCGACGGCGCCGAAGCTCATCGTGGTCCCCGGGCTGCTCCTGGCGGTGCTGCTCTCGCTCGCGGGCGGCGTGAGCCTCGGCCCCGAGAACCCGATCATCGCGGTGAACGCCGCGATCGCCGTGTCGGCGCTCGCGCGCGTCGCGGGGCGCATCCCGCAGCCGCTCATCGTGATGCTCGCGAGTGCGGCGACGATCGGCGCGCTGTTCGGCACGCCCGTCGCGGCCGCGCTCGTGCTCACGGGCATGGTCGCCGCGATCAAGATGGGCGGTGCGCTCTGGGACAAGCTGTTCCTCCCGCTCGTCGCGGCCGGCACCGGCGCGCTGACGATGCACCTGCTCGGCGCCCCGACGATCGCGTTCACGCTGCCCTCGATGGGCACGATCGAGCCGATCGACGTGCTCACGGGGACGCTCGTCGCGGCGGTCGGCGCCGGCGTGGGCATCCTGGCGGCGTGGCTGCTGCCCATGGTCCACCGGGCCTTCCACGCGCTCCGCCACCCGATCCTCTTCACCACGCTCGGCGGCGCGGTGCTCGGCGTGCTCGGCATGATCGGCGGCCCCCTGACGCTCTTCAAGGGCCTCGACCAGACGGGCGAGCTGCTGAGCGACCCCGACGCGTACCCGCCGGAACAGCTCGCCCTGTTCCTCGTCGTCAAGGTGGCCGCCCTCCTCGTCGCGGCCTCCGCTGGGTTCCGCGGCGGCCGCATCTTCCCCGCCGTCTTCATCGCCGTCTCGCTCGGACTGCTCGCGGCCGCGCTGGTGCCGGGGATGCCGATGTCCCTCGCGGTCGCGACCGCCACGCTCGGCGTGATCCTCGCGGCGACCCGGGACGGCTGGATCGCGATCTTCCTGGCCGTCGCACTGGTGGGCGACGTCGTGGTCCTGCCGCTCCTGTGCGTCCTGGTGCTGCCGACGTGGCTGCTCGTCACGAAGGCGCCCGAACTCGTCGTGAAGCCCCGGACCGGGGCGTGAGGGGGATGCCCGTGGAACCTGCGACCGGAGTCGAGCCGACCGCGGCCGGCCGTGCGGAGTCCGCGCCGCCGTTGCGCGCTCGGAGCCCGTTCGGCGCGCGCGTGCTCCTCACCGCCGCGGCGGCGGTCGTCGTCTTCGTCGGGGTCTGGGCGGCGCGGGACATCCTCGGCCCCGCGGCCGTCGGCGCGGTCGTCACGATCATCGCGGCGCCGCTGTACGCGCCGCTCGCGCGCCGCGGCTGGCCGTCGTGGCTCGCGACGGCCGCGGTGGTCGCGGTCGGATGGCTCATCCTCGCGGTGCTCGCGGTGCTCCTCTTCTTCGCCTCGGCCCAGTTCGTGCGGATGCTGCCCGACTACGCCGACGAGTTCCGGGCCACGGCCGCGGGCGTGCAGGAGTGGCTCGCATCCCTCGGCGCATCCGACGCGGCATCGGACGCGGCATCCTCGGTGCTCTCTCCCGACGTGCTGATCGGGTTCGCCGCGTCCGTCGCGGACGCGGTGCTCGGCGTCGCGATCGCGTTCTTCTTCATCCTCGGCTACGTCATCTTCATGGCCGGCGACGCGGCCCGGTTCACCCGGCTCGGCGTCGTGTTCGGTGCGGGCGAACCCGACGACATCGGGCGCCGGTACTTCCGCGGGGTGCGACGCTACTACGTCGTGAACGCGTCCTTCGGCGCGATCGTGGCGGTGCTCGACGGCATCGTGCTGTGGGCGATCGGGATCCCGATCCCCGCGGTGTGGGCGATCCTCGCGTTCGTCACGAACTTCATCCCGAACATCGGCTTCGTGATCGGGCTCATCCCGCCCGCGATCCTCGCGCTCGTGGTCGGCGGCTGGCCGCTCGCGCTCTCGGTCGTCGCGGTGTACTGCGTCATCAACGTCGTGCTCCAGGTGCTCGTGCAGCCGAAGTTCGTGAGCGACGCGGTCGACCTGAGCCTCACGCTCTCGTTCTTCTCGGTCGTGTTCTGGACGCTCGTGATCGGCCCGCTCGGGGCCATCCTGTCGATCCCGCTCACCCTGCTCGTGCGCGCCCTGCTCATCGAGCCGGGCGGGCGGGGCACGGCGCTGCTCCGGCTGAGCGGCAACGCGGCGAAGGAGCTCGCGGAGTCCGAGGCCGCGCGCGAACGGCCGGATGCCCCGCCCGGGGCGGCGGCCCCGCCGGAGACCGCGCGCGCCGCGCCGGAGCCGAAGTCGTAGCCCTGCGGACCGCCGCGGCGGTACGCTCCAACCGTCGGCATGGGGGGAGTCGGGATGAGGTGGGGACGCAAGAACGCGACCGACGGGGCGGCTTCGCCCGTGGTCACCGCGGCTGACGTCGCCGAGGTCGCCGCATCCGTGCGCGGGCGGCACCGGTCGGCGTTCATCATGCTCGGCCTCGCCGGGGCGACGGTCGTCGCGATCGGGATCCACTCGATCGCGGACATCTTCAACTCCACGTTCTTCGCGCTCGTCCTCACGATCTGCGTGCACCCGCTCCGTCGCGGCCTCGAGCGGCGCGGCGTCCCGCGCGGCATCGCGACGGTCGGCGTGCTGCTCGCGGTCGTGCTCCTGCTCGGCGGGTTCTTCGGCGCGCTGTTCATCTCGTTCGCGCAGTTCCTCACGCTCGTGCCCGACTACCTGCCGGAGTTCGAGGCGTGGGGCGCGTCGCTCGCGGCCTGGCTCGAGGGGCTCGGCATCGGCAGCGACCAGGTGAACGCGATCCTCGGATCCTTCAACCCCGGCGCCATCCTCGACGCGCTCGGCGGGCTGCTCGGCAGCGCGGCCGGCTTCGTGTCCGCCGCGGTGATCCTGCTGACGATGCTCATCCTGATGGCGGTGGACTCGTCGTACGCGTCGACGCTGCTCGGGCAGTTGCGGCCGCACAAGCTGGCGCTCGCCGCCGCTGTCGTCCGGTACGGGTCCGGCGTCCGGCGCTACATGGTCGTGACCACCGTGCTCGGCGCGGCGCAGGGCATCGTGAACTGGATCGCGCTCGCGCTGCTCGGCATCCCCGGAGCCGCGCTCTGGGGCATCCTCTCGTTCCTCTGCAGCTTCATCCCGAACATCGGCTACTTCATCGCGCTGATCCCGCCGCTCGTCTTCGGGGCGCTCGTCGGCGGGTGGCCGCTCGTCGTCGCCGTCATCGTGGTCTACGGGATCATCAACGGCATCATCCAGTCGGTGATCCAGCCGCGCGTGGTCGGCAACGCGGTGTCGCTCAGCCAGACGATCACGTTCTTCTCGGTGCTGTTCTGGGCGGTCGTGCTCGGGCCGACGGGCGCGATCCTCGCGATCCCGCTGACCCTGCTGGTCCGGATGCTGCTGGTCGACTCCGATCCGCGCGCCGACTGGATCAAACCGGCGCTCGGCGAGCTCGACGTCACGAGGGCGACCATGGACGCCGAGGACGCCGCGAAGAAGGAGGAGCGGCGGGCCAGGAAGCTCGCCGGGCAGCCGACGGCCGAGGCCGAGCGGGCCGCCGCGCCGGCGACCGGGGCGCCGGCGACCGCCGCGCCGACGGCCGAGGCCTGAGCGCCGGGCCGACCACCGCGACGTGCGCGCCGCGCCGCTCCCGGCTCAGGGAGCGACCGCGGCGAGGCGCCCGCTCTCGATCGCCGCGAGGAGCGCGGCGTGGTCGCGCTCGGTGCGATCGGCGTACGCGCTCGAGAAGCGCAGGAGCGCCTCGGCGAACTCCCGCCCGTCGCCCACGTATCCGGCGATCAGGGCCGCATCGCCGCCGCGCGCGTGCGCACGCGCGAGCACGATGCCGCAGAACTCGGCGTAGAGCCGCATGGTCGACCGTTCCATCCGCTCGGGCTCGGCCGACCCCTTCCAGTCGCGGAACTGGCGGACGTAGAAGTCGCGTTCGTTCCCGTCGAAGCCGACGACGTGCGTGTAGCCGAGCAGCACGTCGCCGAAGGCCTGCAGCCGGCGCTGGCCGTGCACGACGCGCTGCCCCTGGTGCGCGAACGCGCTCGGCTGCGTCGGGTCCTCGAGGACGGATCGCTGGGCCTCCTTCGCCTGGAGGACGAGGACGTCGCGCTTGCCGTTGCCGGTGAGGAGGACCACCCACGCGCGCGTGCCGACGCTGCCCACGCCGACGACCTTGAGGGCGATGTCGACGACCTGGAACCGGTCGAGGATGCGCGCGTGCGCCTCGGTGAGCGAGGACTGGTAGCCGGCGAGCATGCCCTCGACCCGCGAGACGGCGGTGTGCTCGTCGAGGCCCGTGAGCTCGGAGAGCGAACGGAGGGGCACGAGCGTCGGCGCGTTCGTGCGGAAGCGGTAGGTCCCGTCGGCCCGCTCGGCGAGCCGCGCGACGGCGTCCGCGCTGTCGCGCTGGCGGGTCTTCGCGATCGCCCGCGTCATGCGGGCGGCGATCTCGGGCCGCAGCGCGCCCTTCACGCGCGCGAGCATGGCGTCGGCGTCGAGGCGCGCGGTCGCCATCTCGAGGACGGGGGTGCGGGATGCCTCGTCGATCGCCTCGGCGTACGCCACGACGAGCTGCGTGACCAGGCGGGCCCGGTCCTCCGGCGAGAAGCCGCGCGCGCGGCCCGCGATCTCGAAGCTCGCGGCCATCCGCTTCACGTCCCACTCGAACGGTCCCGGGGCGGTCTCGTCGAAGTCGTTGAGGTCGATGAGCAGGGCGCGCTCGGGCGAGGCGAACATGCCGACGTTCGAGAGGTGCGCGTCGCCGCAGAGCTGGGAGATGATGCCGGTGTCCGGAACGGCCCGCAGGTCGCCGGCCATGATCGCCGCGGCGCCGCGGTAGAACGCGAACGACGAGCTCGCCATCCGCCCGTGCCGGAGGGCGAGCAGCTCGGGGAGTCGGGTGCGGCCCTGCGCCTCGATGAGCCCGATCGGGTCGCGGTCGCCCTCGTCGGCGGCGAGCTCGGCGTGGGCGTCGAACGGGACGGTCGCCCGCAGCGCGGCGCCCGCGGCGCGTCGCTCGGAGCGGCTCGGGCGGACCCGTCCGACCTTCGGGGCGGAGGCGAGCGGAGCCGCGGCGTCCGCGGCGATCTCGGAGGCGGCCGCGGCGGCGGCGGTGGCGGCATCGGATGCGTCGGCGTTGAGGTCGATCCCGTCGAACGTGTCGGTCATGGTCGGGTTCCTCTCGATGGAGCGGACGTCCCCTGCGCCGTTCGCGAAGGGTCACGACCCTGCCTGCATCGTACGTCTCGACCGTCGTCGGAAGGTAGGCCCGCGCACCCTTCCAGTGCGGCCGATCGGGGGTTAGTCTCAGGGTGTCGAAGGGGGACGAATTGACGGAATTCGAGTACGGCCCGGTGGAGATCCTGGTCGTCGGGTTCGAGGGAAGGGTGCCCGACGCGGGCACGCTCGAGGCGATCGCCGAACTGGTCGAGGCGGGCGACATCCGCCTGCTCGACGCGGTGTTCGTGTCGCGTGACGAGGCGGGCAACATCGAGGCGACCGAGATCGAGGATTTCGGGGACGAGATCCAGATCGTCGACATCACGCTCGAGGCGAGCGGGCTCGTCGGCCACGACGACCTGACCGACCTCGCGGAGGTCGTGCCTCCCGGCTCGTCGGCCGCGCTGCTCGCGATCGAGCTCGTGTGGGCGAAGAACCTGGCGTCGAGGTTCGCGGAGTCCGGCGGCGTGCTGCTGCAGTCCGAGCGGATCCCGGCGCCGATCGTGAACGCCGTGCTGGCCGAGGCGGAGATCCTCTCCGACGAAGACGTCGCGGGCTGAGAACAGGAACAGGAAAGGGGGACCGGAGATGGTGGGATTCAGGAGGGTCGGACGGCCCGGACTCGTGGGGCTCGCGGCTCGGACCGCGGTCGTCGCAGGAACCGCCACGGCGGTCAGCGGCGGCATGCAGCGCCGTCAGCAGGACCGTGCGCAGGACGAGTGGGAGCAGCAGCAGTACGAGGCGCAGCAGCAGCAGGCGCAGATCAACGCCGCGGCGCAGGCTGCGGTCGCCCAGCAGCAGGCCGCTGCGGCTGCCGCCGCGCCGCCGCCCGCACCGGCCGCACCCGCGGTCGACGTGGTGGCGGAGCTGCAGAAGCTCGCGGCGTTGAAGCAGCAGGGCATCCTCGACGACGCGGAGTTCGCGGCGGCGAAGGCGCGACTGCTCGCCTGACGATCGATGCGAACGAGCCCGGCCCATCTCGGGCCGGGGCTCGTGTCGTCTCACGCGTCGGTGCGCGTGAGCACGAAGACCGGGATCTCGCGGTCGGTCTTCGTCTGGTAGTTCGCGTAGTCGGGCCAGGCTTCGACCGCGCGGCCCCACCAGTCGGCACGCTCCTCGCCCTCGACGAGGCGGGCGACGTAGTCGTGCTTCTCGGCGCCGTCCTGGAGTTCGACGTGCGGGTGCTCGAGCAGGTTCCAGTACCACTTGGGATGCTCCGGCGCCCCGCCCTTGGAGGCGACGACCGCGTACGCGCCCTCGTGCTCGACGCGCATGAGCGCCGTCTTGCGGAGCTTGCCGCTCTTGGCGCCGAGCGTCGTGAGCACGATGATCGGTCTGCCGCGCAGGAGGTTGGCCTCGGCCCCGTCGGAGGCTTCGAACGCCTCGGCCTGCGTGCGTGCCCACTCGGACGTGCTCGGTGCGTATTCTCCCTGCAGCGGCATGGATGCTCCTTCTGTATCTGGTCCCCGGTCTTCCGAGGGCAACGCGCGAGGGGGCGGGCGCATTCCGTCCGGGGTGCGACCGTCGGGGCATCCGTCTAGCGTGAGGCGCGGGGGATTCCGCCGTGGGCGGAATACGCGACCCCGTTCCCGAAGTTGAGTTCACTAGACTCAACTTTGAAGGAAGGGATGCCTGTGGCGAACATGCAGGGCGCGCCGAGCTCGCAGGAGGAGCAGAAGTCGGCGCTCGAACAGTACGGCGTCGACCTCACCGCGCTCGCGAAGGCGGGAAAGCTCGACCCGGTGATCGGCCGCGACGCGGAGATCCGCCGCGTGAGCCAGGTGCTCACGCGCCGCACCAAGAACAACCCGGTGCTCATCGGCGAGCCCGGCGTCGGCAAGACCGCCGTCGTCGAGGGCCTCGCGCAGCGCATCGTGGCGGGCGACGTCGCCGAGAGCCTGAAGCGCAAGCGGCTCGTGTCCCTCGACATCTCGGCGCTCGTCGCCGGCGCGATGTACCGCGGCCAGTTCGAGGAACGGCTGAAGGCCGTCCTCAAGGAGATCGACGAGTCCGAGGGCGAGATCATCACGTTCGTCGACGAGCTCCACCTGCTGATGGGCGCGGGGGGCGGCGAGGGGTCGGTCGCGGCATCCAACATGCTGAAGCCCATGCTCGCCCGCGGCGAGCTCCACCTCATCGGCGCGACCACGCTGAACGAGTACCGCGAGTACATCGAGAAGGATGCCGCGCTCGAGCGTCGCTTCCAGCAGGTGTACGTCGGCGAGCCCAGCGTCGAGGACACCATCGCGATCCTCCGCGGGCTGCGCGGACGGTACGAGGCGCACCACGGGGTCACGATCACCGATGCCGCGCTCGTCGCCGCGGCATCCCTCTCGAACCGCTACATCTCGGCCCGGCAGCTGCCCGACAAGGCCATCGACCTCGTCGACGAGGCGATGAGCCGGCTCAAGATGGAGATCGACTCCAGCCCCGTCGAGATCGACCAGCTCAAGCGCGAGGTCGACCGCATGAAGCTCGAGGAACTCGCGCTCAAGAAGGAGAAGGACGACGCCTCGAAGGAGCGCCTCGCGAAGCTCCGGGACTCCCTGGTCGGCAAGGAGCACGCGCTCGCAGGGCTCGAGGAGCGCTGGGCGCGAGAGAAGCAGGGCCTCAACCGCGTCGGCGAGCTCAAGAAGCAGCTCGACGAGGCGATCACCCAGCGCGACCTCGCGCTGCGGGCCGGCGACTACCCGACGGCCTCGAAGCTCGAGTACGAGACGATCGCGCGTCTCCAGCGCGACATCGTCGAGGCCGAGCAGGCGGACGCCTCCGGCTCCGCCGGTGAACCCCGCATGGTGAACGAGCAGGTGACCGAGGAGGACATCGCCGCGGTCATCTCGGCCTGGACCGGCATCCCGGTCGGCCGCCTGCTGCAGGGCGAGTTGGAGAAGCTGCTGCACCTCGAGTCCGAGCTCGGGCGTCGGCTCATCGGGCAGCGGGACGCGGTCGCCGCCGTCGCGGACGCGGTGCGGCGCTCGCGCGCCGGCCTCAGCGACCCGAACCGGCCGACCGGCTCGTTCCTGTTCCTCGGCCCGACGGGCGTGGGCAAGACCGAGCTCGCCAAGGCGCTCGCCGAGTTCCTCTTCGACGACGAGCACGCCATGGTGCGCATCGACATGAGCGAGTACGGCGAGAAGTTCTCCGTCTCGCGGCTCGTGGGCGCCCCTCCCGGGTACATCGGGTACGAGCAGGGCGGCCAGCTCACCGAGGCCGTGCGCCGCCGCCCCTACTCGGTGATCCTCCTCGACGAGGTCGAGAAGGCGCACCCCGAGGTCTTCGACGTGCTGCTCCAGGTGCTCGACGACGGCCGGCTCACCGACGGCCAGGGCCGCACGGTCGACTTCCGCAACGTCATCCTGATCCTCACGTCGAACCTCGGGTCGCAGTACCTGATCGACCCGACCCTGTCGTGGGACGAGAAGGAGGCGGCCGTGCAGGCCGCCGTGCGGCAGTCGTTCAAGCCCGAGTTCGTGAACCGGCTCGACGACATCGTCGTGTTCTCGGCGCTCAGCGAGCGCGAGCTCGCCGAGATCGTCAACCTCTACGTGGACCGGCTCGGCGCACGGCTGCACGAGCGGCGGCTCGAGCTCGGCGTCACGCCCGACGCCCGGGCCTGGCTCGCCGAGCGCGGGTACGACCCGCTGTACGGTGCGCGTCCGCTCCGCAGGCTCATGCAGAAGGAGATCGACGACCGGCTCGCGCGGGCGCTCCTCGGCGGCGAGATCTTCGACGGCGATCGCGTCGTCGTCGGGCTCGCACCCGACGGCGAGTCGCTCACCGTCGCGCGCGGGGAGGCTGCGGCCGGGTAGTCGCGCCGAGCGGGCCCGGTGCTACTCGGCGGCCGGCGTCGGTGCGACGGCGACGCCGTTCGCCTCGGCGGTGATCCGGCGCTCGAGGACGCCGGCGAGCACGGCCACTGCCGCGCAGCACGCGACCATGAGCGCGATGAACCAGCCGTCGAGGCCGCGGTCGAGGAGCAGCCCCGCGACGATCGGGCCGGTGATCGCGCCGCCCTGGAACGCGGCCGCGTTGACCGCGTTGAATCGGCCGCGGTTGCGATCGGTCGCGAGGTCGTTGTCGACGGCCGGCACGGTGGGCTGCAGCATCGTCTCGCCGAGCGCGAAGACGCCCATGAACGCCAGGACGCCGATCGCGGCGGCGATGGTGTCGGGCACGAGCGCGGTCGCACCGAGCACGAGCCAGGACAGCGCCCAGACCGCCGCCATGACCTGCATCACGCGCGTGCGCCGATGCCCGCCGATGAACTTCAGGACGGTGAACTGCAGGAGCACGATCACTGCGGTGTTCACCGCGAACGCGAACCCGACGACCTGCGTCGACACCTCGGAGACCTGGCGCGCGTAGGCGGGGAACCCGCCCTCCATCTGCCCGTAGCCGAGGAACATCGCGATGAACGTGAGCAGGGCGAGCCAGCGCACGGCGGGCTGGCGGAGGATGTCGCGGTACCGGGTCGGCGCACCGTCGTCGGATCCGGCGTCGTCGGCGACCGGGGTCTTCACGTGCCGCAACGGGCCGAGCAGGAGCGCCGCGGGGATCAGGCAGGTCGCGGCATCGACGAGGAAGATCGCCGTGAACGTCTCGGGCCGGTCGACATCGACGAACAGGCCGCCGAGGATGCCGCCGATCCCGATGCCGAGGTTGATGAGCGCGAAGTTGACGCCGAAGTACTGCTGCCGGAGGTCGCCCTGGACCACGGTGGCGATCAACGCGTTGAACCCCGGCCACGACACCCCGAAGTTGATGCCGATCAGCACGAGCGCGATCGCGGCGACGACCGGATCGGTCGCGAACGCGAGCAGCGTGCACCCGAGGATCATCGCCGCGAGCCCGCCGAGCAGCACGACGCGTGCGCCGTACCGGTCGATGAGCGTGCCGCCCGGCGCCGTGACGATGAGGCCCGTGATCGCGATGAGGCTCATGAGCGCGCCCGAGGTCCCGAGGTCGAACCCGAGCACCTCGTGCAGGTAGATGATCGTGAACGGCAGCGTCAGCCCTCGCCCGAGCGTCTGGACGGCCGCCGTCGAGAGCAGCCATCGGCCCTCGGTCGGGAGCGCCCGCCAGAATCCCCGCATGCTCGTCACCCCCGGCATCCTGCCGGAAACCGCCGACGACGGCGACCCGCCGAATCGGCGCGGCCCTTCCCCCGCGACACGCCCGACCGGTACCGTGAGCGCAGGGGCCCTTGGGGGACACGGGCCGTGCGAAGGGGGAACGCGCGTGAGCGAGCAATTCGAGACCGGCACCGCGGTGCTGAGCAGCGGCAGGGTCAAGGCCGTCCGACTCGTCGGACTCGCCGGGGTCATCGGCGGCATTCTGCTCATCGTCGTCGCGGTCATCGCGTGGATCGCGGTGACCACGCAGTTGAAGGCGGAGAACATCACCATCCCGGACGACGCGGCCGCGTTCCAGGGGCAGCAGGTCAGCGGCCCGGTGACCGCGTACATCCAGGCCGACATCATCAACCACCACGCGCTCGAGGCGACCGGCGGCAAGACGTACGCCGAACTCGCACAGGACGACCCGCTGCGGCAGACGGCCATGACGGCGTCGTTCCTGCGGGCGTCGCTGTTCACCTCGGTCGTCGCGTACGGCGTCGCGCTGTTCGCCGCGGCCGTCGGCGTGCTGTTCATCCTGTTCGGCTGGTCGTTGCGCGCACTCGTGCCGCCCTTGCCGAAGCAGGCCTAGCGCACCACCGACGACGGACGCGGATCCGCGGAGGATCCGCGTCCGTCGTCGTGCCCGGGCACCCCTGCACGCCCGCCGTCCGAGTGCGTAGGCTCGGAGCATGCTCGCCACCGTGATCCACGCCCCCGGGGACATCCGCGTCGAGACCGTGCCGGACCCGGTCCTCTCGACCGGCGCCGACGCGATCGTGAAGGTCGTCGCCGCCTGCGTCTGCGGGAGCGACCTCTGGCCCTACCGCGGCGTGCAGCCGACCACCGAGCCGCGCCGCATCGGCCACGAGTTCGTCGGCGTGGTCGAGGCGGTCGGCGACGACGTGCGCCTCGTCGAGGTCGGCGACTTCGTGATCGCGCCGTTCTACGTCTGCGACAACACGTGCGTGAACTGCCGCAACGGGGTGTCGACGTCGTGCCTGCACGGCGGGTGGTGGGGCAGCGACGACCGGGCGGGCGGCTTCGCCGACGGCGCCCAGGGCGAGCGCGTCCGGGTTCCGCTCGCCGACGGCACGCTCGTGGTCGTTCCCGGTCCGGTGCACGACGACGAGGTGCCGGGGCTCCTGACGCTCGCCGACGTGATGGGCACCGGGCACCACGCGGCCGTGTCGGCGGGCGTGGGCCCCGGGTCGACGGTCGTCGTCGTGGGCGACGGCGCGGTCGGGCTCTGCGGCGTGATCGCCGCGAAGCGGCTCGGGGCATCCGAGATCATCGCCATGTCCCGCCACCGCGACCGCCAGGACCTCGCACGCGAGTTCGGCGCGACCCACATCGTCGCGGAGCGCGGCGACGAGGGCGTGACCGCGGTGCGTGCGCTCACGGGCGGGATCGGCGCCGACTGCGTGCTCGAGTGCGTCGGCACGAAGGAGTCGATGGACCAGGCGCTGCGCTCGGCGCGCCCGGGCGGCCGGGTCGGCTTCGTCGGCGTGCCGGCCGGCGGGCCCGAGCTGCCGATCGGCCGGATGTTCAGCACGAACGTCGGCGTCGTGGGCGGGGTCGCCCCCGTGCGCGGCTACATCGAGGAACTGCTGCCGGACGTCCGGAGCGGCGCGATCCGACCGGGCCGGGTGTTCGACCTCGAGCTGCCGCTCGCCGAGGCCCCCGCGGCGTACGTCGCGATGGACGAGCGCCGCGCGGTCAAGGTCCTGCTGCGGCCGTAGCGACGTCGCGGGTCGGCCGGTTCGGCCCGACCCGCGACGGCCTGCGGGCTACGCGACGACGACGAACTCGTCGAGCGACTTGCGCTGGCGCGGGGCGACCTCGCGCTCGCGGAGTGCCTCGGGCAGCGAGTCGGGGTCGCCGAGCACGCCGACGGCCGTGACCGACACGGGCTCGAAGCGCTCGCCGAGGTCGAACGCCTCGCGCAGGCGGGCGCCGTCGAAGCCGCCCATCTGGTGGGAGTGCAGGCCCTCGTGCTGCGCCTGCACCGAGTAGTGCGCGACCGCCTGGCCGAGGTCGTACCGGGCCCAGCGGCGCTCGGCGCCCTCGGCGTCGGCGAGCTCGGCGACGTTCACGATGAGGGCCGCGGCCGAGTCGGCCCAGGCCTGGTTGAAGCCCAGGAGCGCGTCGTGGACGGTGGTGAACGCCTCGGTGCCGCGGCGCGCGACGATGAAACGCCACGGCTGCGTGTTGTTCGCGGACGGCGCCCAGCGCGCGGCCTCGAGCACGGTGCGCAGGGTCTCGTCGGAGACGACGGCGCTCGGGTCGTAGGCGCGGGGGCTCCACCGCTCGACGAGTGCGCCGATGAGCGGCGCGGTGGTGTCGGCGTGGCGGGAGGTGGTGTCGGCGATGGTCATGGCAGTGCCCTTCGGATGGAGTGCTGGGATCGGCCGGACCCCGTCGTCCACTCCATGCAAACGCATGGGTACTGCCGCTCTATTCCATGGAAGCGCATCGACCTGCGTGTCGGCCGAGCATGACGAACCGCGTCGGCGCGTTACGCCGCCGCCGCGAGCTCCTCGCGGATCGCGGCCGCGAACGCGTCGATGTCGTCCTCGCTCGTGTCGAACGAGCACATCCAGCGCACCTCGCCCTTCGCGGCATCCCAGTCGTAGAACCGGAACCCGCGCTCGCGAAGTCGATCCGCGACGCCCTGCGGCAGCACCGCGAACACGCCGTTCGACTCGGTCGGATGGCTGAACGACAGGCCGGGGAGCTCGCCGCCCGTGATCCCGCGGTCGAGCGTCGACCGGAGCCGGTGCGCCATCGCGTTCGCGTGGCGTGCGCTCCGCAGCCACAGGTCGCCCTCGTAGAGCGCGATGAGCTGCGCCGAGACGAACCGCATCTTCGACGCGAGCTGCATGTTCAGCTTGCGCAGGTAGGTCAGGCCCTCGGATGCCTCGGTGTCGAGCACCACGATCGCCTCGGCCCCGAGCGCGCCGTTCTTCGTGCCGCCGACCGAGACCACGTCGACGCCCGCATCGGTCGTGAACGCGCGGAGCGGGACATCCAGTGCCGCAGCCGCGTTCGAGAGCCGCGCGCCGTCCAGGTGCACGCGCATGCCGAGCGTGTGCGCGTGGTCGGCGATCGCACGGATCTCCTCGACCGAGTAGCGCGTGCCGAGCTCGGTGGTCTGCGTGATCGAGACCACGAGCGGCTGCGCACGGTGCTCGTCGCCCCAGCCCCACGCCTCGCGGTCGATGAGCTCGGGCGTGAGCTTGCCGTCGGGCGTCGGCACGCCCAGGATCTTGATGCCCGCGACCCGCTCGGGCGCGCCGCCCTCGTCGGTGTTGATGTGCGCCGTCGTCGCCGCGACGACCGCGCCCCACCGCGGCAGCATCGACTGCAGGCCCGTGACGTTCGCGCCCGTTCCGTTGAACACCGGGTAGGCCTCGATCCCCTCGCCGAAGTGGTGCGCGAACACCTGCTGCAGGCGCGAGGTGTAGGCATCCTCGCCGTAGGCGACCTGGTGTCCGCCGTTCGCCTGCGCGATCGCGTCGAGCACCTCGGGGTGGACGCCGGAGTAGTTGTCGCTGGCGAAGCCGCGGAAGGCGATGTCGTGGAGCGGGTCGGTCATCGGACCATCCTCCCACCCCCGCCCTCCGCGGCCGAAACGGCCTCCTAACCGCGCAGCGCGTCGACCAGCTTGACCCGAGCGCCCGTGCGCAGCAGCGAGTTGCGGTACATCCGCTCGCCCGCGAGCACGGCGACGGCCGTGCTCGCGACCAGGATCGCGAGCGACAGGATGGGCTCCCACCACTCGGCCTGCTCGAGGAAGATCCGCATCGGCATCGCGACCGGCGCGGAGAACGGCACGTAGCTCATGGCCGTGAGCACCGCGGCGTCGTCGTTGAAGAACACGACCAGGAAGTACGGCAGCATCACGAGCATGGTCACGGGCATCGTCACGGTGCCGACGTCCTCCGAGCGCGACACGGTCGCCGCGGTCGCGGCGAACAGCGCGGCCAGCATGACGAATCCGATCGCGAAGAACGCGATGAACCAGACGACGGACTCGCCGAGCCCGCCGAGCAGGATCTGCTGGCCCGTGACCGCGAGGCCCACGATCGCGAGCCCCGCGATGAGCACGATCTGCGCGAGCGCCATCGCGCTGTTGCCGAGCACCTTGCCGGTCAGCAGCGCGCGCGCCGAGACCGTCGAGAGCAGGATCTCGATGATGCGGGTCTGCTTCTCCTCGACGACCGACGCGGCGATGGTCTGGCCGAACGTCAGCGCCGAGAGGAAGAAGACGATGCCGAAGCCGAGCGCCACGAAGTAGGCGAGCATCGGGTCGACCGCCGCAGGGTCGAGCACCGCGACGGGCGGCGTGATCGAGAGCGCGGATGCCACGGATCGCGGCGCATCCTCGAACCCGACGACGGTGATGTCGAACGGGCTCGCGCCCGGGACCGCGGTGCCCGTCTCGGCCGCGCTCAGGTCGTCGTCGCCGACGATCCCCGACGACTCGACGAGATCGGTGGGCGCG
This sequence comes from Agromyces sp. MMS24-JH15, assembly GCF_043518605.1. Classification (GTDB taxonomy): domain Bacteria; phylum Actinomycetota; class Actinomycetes; order Actinomycetales; family Microbacteriaceae; genus Agromyces. The sequence goes on along the minus strand of NZ_CP171358.1, from coordinate 841,603 downwards.
ACGATCGCGGTCACCTCGCCGTCGCGCAGCAGGCGCTCCGCCGCGTCGAGGTCGCCCGCCGGCACCGCCTCGAGCGAGGCGACGCCCGCGACCGCGTCCGCGCCGGACCCGACCACGGCGACGCGGTCGGGGTCGTCCTGCGCGCCGAAGATCGAGCCGAGGACCACCGTGACGAGCACGGTCGCGAGCAGCACGATCGTCGAGATGACGAACGCCCTGCTGCGCAGGCGCGAGCCGATCTCGCGCCCGGCGACGAGGCCGGCGGACTGCGCGAACGACGGGTCGCGGCGCTCGGACTGCACGGTCATCGGACGACCTCCTGGAAGATCTGGGCGAGCGTGGTGTGCTCGCGCGTGAACTCGACGATGTCGCCGCGGCGCACGGCCTCGGCGAGGACGGCCCGCCGGGCGTCGTCGGATGCCTCGAACAGGGCCCAGCCGCCGTCGAAGGTGACGACGCGGACGCCCGGCACGTCCCGCACCCAGCCGGCGTCGCCCGTGGTGAGCAGTTCCCACCTGGCGCTCGCGTACTCCTCTCGGAGGGCGTCGCGCGGGCCCGCGGCGCGAATGCGGCCGTCGGCGATGATGACCAGGTCGTCGCAGAGGCGCTCGACGACGTCGAGCTGGTGCGACGAGAACAGCACGGGCGCGCCCTGCGCCGCGGCGTCGGCGAGCACCGACTGGACCGTCTCGACCGCCATCGGGTCGAGCCCGGAGAACGGCTCGTCGAGGATGAGCACCTCGGGGCGGTGGACCAGGGCGGCCGCGATCTGGGCGCGCTGCTGGTTGCCGAGCGACAGCGACTCGACCGTGTCGCCGAGCCGCTCGCCGAGTCCGAGGCGCTCGAGCAGGTCGGTCGCGTTCCGCCGGGCGGCGGCGGGACTCCAGCCGTGCAGTCGCGCGAGGTACACGGTCTGCTCGAGGACCTTCATCTTCGGGTAGAGGCCGCGTTCCTCCGGCATGTAGCCGAACGCGCGCCGGTCGGCGGCCGTGATCGGGCGGCCGTCGAGCGAGACCGTGCCGTCGTCGGCGGCGAGCACGCCGAGCACGATGCGCATGGTCGTGGTCTTGCCGGCGCCGTTGCCGCCGACGAAGCCGGTGAGGCGGCCGGCGCCGACCGGGAACGAGACCCGGTCGAGGGCCAGGCGGTCGCCGTACCGCTTGGTGAGGTTCTGGAGTTCGAGCATGGCTCCACGCTAGGGACGGCGCGGGGGCGGGGCATCCGTCGCACGGGGGGTTCTCGCGCGCGCCCGCGGTGCCGCGGCGGCGCCGCCCGGCGGAGGGCTCCGCCGCGCGGGGGAGGCCCGGAGGTGCGACGGGTTCCGGATGTCGGGGGCCCGGGCTAGCCTGCACGAATGGACGCCACCGGGGGGATGCGGACCTTCGTCCAAGTACTCGTGAACACGGCGCTCGCGAACATCACGACGAGCTTCCTGTGGTTCGCGCTGACCTTCTGGGTCTACCTCGAGACGAGGTCGGTGCTCGCCACGGGGATCATCGGCGGTGCCTACATGCTGCTCGTCGCGTTCTTCGCGATGCTGTTCGGCACGCTCGTCGACCGGCATCGCAAGATCCGGGTGATGCAGTTCTCGAGCCTCGTGACGCTCGGGTCGTTCATCGTCGCCGGGGTGCTCTACGTGCTGCAGCCCGAGTCGGCGCTGCTCGACCTCGGCGGGCCCTGGTTCTGGGCGTTCTCGGGGATCATCCTCTTCGGCTCCGTCATCGAGAACCTGCGGAACATCGCGCTGTCGACGACCGTGACCCTGCTCGTGCCCGAGGAACGGCACGCGAACGCGAACGGCCTCGTCGGCACCGTGCAGGGGCTCGCGTTCATCGTGACGAGCGTGTTCAGCGGCCTCGCGATCGGGCTGCTCGGCATGGGCTGGACGCTCGTCATCGCGATCGCCCTCACGCTCGTCGCGCTCGTGCACCTGCTGTTCCTGAAGGTGCCCGAGGAGCAGCCCGTTCCCGCGGAGGGCGAGCGCGCGACGACGATCGACTTCCGGGGGAGCGTCGCCGCGGTCAAGCGGGCGCCCGGCCTGTTCGCGCTCATCCTGTTCTCGACGCTGAACAACCTCATCGGCGGCGTCTACATGGCGCTGATGGACCCGTACGGCCTCACGATCTTCTCGGTCGAGGCGTGGGGCCTCGTGCTCGGCGTCACCGCCACCGGGTTCATCATCGGCGGGCTCGTGATCGCGAAGTTCGGGCTCGGGAAGAACCCGATCCGCACGATGCTGCTCGTCGTCATCGGCATGGGCGTGCTCGGCTCGCTCTTCACGATCCGGGAGTGGTGGCCGCTGTACGCGATCGGCATCTGGATCTACATGACCCTCATCCCGGTCGTCGAGGCTTCCGAGCAGACGGTGATCCAGAAGGTCGTGCCGTTCCGCACGCAGGGCCGCGTCTTCGGATTCGCGGCCGCCGTGGAGTCGGCCGCGGCACCCGTGACGGCGTTCCTGATCGCCCCGATCGCGCAGTTCTGGATCATCCCCTACATGGAGTCCGACGCCGGGCAGTCGACGTGGGGCTGGCTCCTCGGCGACGGCGACGCCCGGGGCATCGCGCTCGTGTTCCTGTTCTCGGGGCTGGTCATGGTGGTGCTCGCGCTCGTCGCGTTCACGACGAGGTCGTACCGGCTGCTGTCGGCCGAGTACGAGAGCGGCGAGGAGTCCGTGCCGGCGGATGCCGAGTCCGCCGCCGAGTCCGTCGACGAGGACGTCGCCGAGTCCGCTGCCGAGTCAGCCGTCCAGTCTGCCGACGAGTCTGCCGCCGACCCGCGCCGCTGACCGGTCCGCAGCGCACCGGCTACGCGCCGGGCCGCACCACCCCGTGCTCGTAGGCGTAGACGACCGCGTGCACGCGGTCGCGGAGTTCGAGCTTCTGCAGCACCTTCGACACGTGCGTCTTCACGGTCGCCTCGCCGACCCACAGTCGGGCGGCGATCTCGGCGTTCGAGCGCCCTTCGGCGAGGAGTTCGAGCACCTCGCGCTCGCGCTCGGTGAGGGTCGCGAGCGCGCTCGTCGTCCCGCGCGCGGCGTGCGCGTCGCGCGAGGACGCGAATGGTCGCTCCGGCGCGCCCGAAGCGACCATTCGCGTCCGCGCACCGGCGGTTGCCGCGGCGATCACGGCACGGGTCACGTCGGACGAGAGCAGCGCGTCGCCGCGCGCGACGACCTGCACGGCGTCGATCAACTGCTCGGGGCTCGAGTTCTTCAGCAGGAACCCGCTCGCGCCCGCCTCGAGCGCCTCGAACAGGTAGTCCTCGCGGTGGAACGTCGTGAGCACGAGCACCGCGGGCCGGTCGCCGTGCTCGGCGACGATCCGCCGCGTCGCTGCGAGTCCGTCGAGCCCGGGCATCTGCACGTCCATGCACACCACGTCGGGCTCGAGCTCGGCGACGGCGGCGATCGCGGCGAGCCCGTCGGCGGCCTCGCCGACGACCTCGATGCCCGGCTCGGAATCGAGGATCGTGCGGAACCCCGCGCGGACCAGCGCCTGGTCGTCGACGATGAGCACGCGGACGTTCACGCGGGCACCTCCGCCGTCGCGCGCCGGAGCGGGATGGTCGCCCGCACGAGGTAGCCGCCGCGGTGGCGGGGGCCGACCTCGAGTGTGCCGCCGACCGCGGCGGCGCGCTCGCGCATGCCCGCGTGGCCCAGCCCGCCCCGCCCGGTCGCGGCCGACCGGCCGGCACCGGTGTCGGCGACCTCGACCTCGACGCGCTCGTCGTCCCAGCGCACGCGCACGTCGACCGTCGCCGCCGCGCCCGCGTGCTTGCGCACGTTCGTCAGGGCCTCCTGCGCGATGCGGTACGCCGTGATCCCCACGAGCCCGCGGGCCTCGCGCGGCTCGCCGATCACGGTCAGGGTCGCGCGGATGCCGCTCGCGTCGGTCGCCTGCACCAGGTCGGCGAGGTCCTCGAAGCCGCGGGCCGGGGCATCCGGTGTCGGGATCGGGCCCGTGTCGGTGCCCTGGCGCAGGGTGCCGAGGAGGCTGTGCAGCTCGCCGATCGCCTCGCGAGCGCTCGCCTCGATCGCTTCCAGCGAGGCGGCGGCCGCGTCGGGGTCGCGCCCGAGGATGCGGCGTGCGGCGCCCGCCTGCACGCCGATGACCGAGACGTGGTGCGCGACCACGTCGTGGAGCTCGCGGGCGATCCGGAGGCGTTCGATCGCGACGGCCTGGGCGCGCGTGCGCTCGCGCTCGGCTGCGAGCTCGGCCGTGCGCTGCTCGAGCGCGGCGCGGGACCGCGCCGACCGGTACGCGCTGTCGCCGAAGTACCAGGCGCCGCCGAAGAACAGCAGGTTCGTCAGCACGTTGATCAGCGCATAGGCGACGAACGGCGAGATGAAGCCGCTCGCCTCGCGCGAGAGGTCGGGGAGCCGGTCGGGGATGTTCGACGAGACGACGACGTCCCAGAGCAGCCACGCGAGCATGCCGACGACGATGACGCCGCGCAGCACCTGACCGAGGAGGCGCCGCCGGCCCCACGCACCGACCGCGTAGATCGCCATGAACAGCGCGATGTTGCTGAAGAGGAGGTCGTTCGCCTGCAGGGTCGCCCCGGTCACGAAGACGGCCGTGAGCACGATCGCCACGAGCTCGGGAGCGATCCGTCGGGCCGCGAGCGGCAGGGAGATCGCCGCCGCCCAGGTGATCGCGGCCCAGAGCGGCGGGGCATCCTCGTGGAGGCCGGCGGTCCGGGAGAGCATCGTGCTGCCGAATGCGCCGAGGAACAGCACGAGCGCGAGCAGCGCGTCCCGCCGGAGGCCGTCCCGGCCGGGCCGGGGCCTGACCCACTCGGTCTCATCGGCGATCGGGGCTGGCGCGGTCATTCCGCTCACGCTAGCGGGATGCCTCGCACGAGGCATCCGTCGCGCGGCGGAGTGTCAGGCGGCTCCCGCCTGCGCGTCCGCCAGTCGTTCGGCGAGCACGTCGTGCGCCGAGGCCCAGCCGTCGTACATGTCGTCGCCGGGTCCCGCGGCGACCCCGTCGACGCGGAACCGCATGCCGGTGCGGCCGTCGCCGAGGTCGTCGAGGTCGACCGTGATGAGCGGGCGGTCGGCGTCGTCGTCATCGGGCCCGCCCCAGGTGAAGACGAGCCGGGAGAACGGGGACACCTCGCGGTAGACGCCCGCGGTCGGGTACTCGCTGCCGTCGGCCGGATTCACCATCGTGTAGGCGTACTCGCCGCCCGGGCGGGCGTCGACGCGGACGCTCCCCGGCTTGATCTCGATCCCGCGCGGATGCCACCAGTCCTCGGCGTCGGCCTCGGTGGTCCACAGTTGCCAGACGAGCTCGCGCGGTGCGTCGAAGACGCGCACGATCTCGAATCCCACGGCGTCGGGGCGCTCGGCGCTCCGGCCCTCACCCGGTCGGGTCGTCTGCTCGGACATCCCCGTCCCCCTTCATCTCGCGGAGTCGCTCGGCCAGCAGGTCGAACCGCTCGTTCCAGTCGTCGCGGTGGCGTTCGACCCAGGCGGCCGCCTCGTCGAGCGGTTCCGTGCGCAGCGTGCAGGTGCGCCACTGCGCGGTCGGCGTGCGTTCGACGATCCCGGCGCGCTCGAGCACCCGCAGGTGCTGGGAGACCGCCGGGCGGCTCATCGCGAACGGTTCGGCCAGTTCGCCGACGGTCGCCGGACCCTCGCGCAGGCGCGTGATGATCGCGCGCCTGGTCGGGTCGGCGAGTGCCTGGAACACCTGGCTGAGCTCGTCCGCAGCCGCCATGTAAGCAACTCCTTATGTAATGTGTTGCTTACCTTGGCGACCTGAGGATGCCTCGTCAACACCGTTTCCCCGCCCCGACGACCGCCCGGCGCTACGCTCGTGGACGGCGGCCGACATCGGCGCCGACGCCCGCCGTCCCGTCCATCGGAGGTTGCTGAGGATGTCCCGACTCGACGACGCGATCCACCCGGAGGTCCCGCCGTCCGGGGAAGGCTGCGTCGAGTGCCTCGCGCATCCGCACGGGTGGTGGTTCCATCTCCGCCGCTGCGCCGCGTGCGGCCAGGTGGGGTGCTGCGACACCTCGCCCGCGCAGCACGCGTCCGCGCACGCACGGGAGGCGGGGCATCCGATCGCCCAGTCCTTCGAGCCCGGCGAGGACTGGATGTGGGACTACGAACTGAGCGTCGCCGTGCCGACCGTCGACCTCGCGCCGCCGACCAGCCGGCCCGAGTCGCAGCGGCCTCCGGCGCCGCGCGACCGGATCCCCGACGACTGGCGCGAGCGCCTGCACCGCGTCGACGGCGTCCCGATCCCCGGCGTCGACGGCGTCCCGATCCCCGGGGCCGACGGCGCGGACGAAGGCGCCCGATGACCGGGTCGTCGGCCGACGCGCGGTCCGCCGTCCGTGAACTCGAGCGGCTCCTCGCGCCCGGCCGGGTCTCCGCCGTGGCATCCGTGCTCGCCGAGTACGCGCACGACGACGCCGAATGGGCCGACTACGCCGACCCCGTCGCCGTGGTGTTCGCCGAATCGGTGGACGACGTCGTCGCGGTCGTGCGGTTCGCCGGGGCATCCGGGCTCGCCGTGGTCCCGCGCGGCGCGGGCACCGGACTCTCGGGCGGCGCGAACGCGACCTCGGGCTCGATCGTGTTGTCGCTCGAGCGGATGACCCGCATCCTGGAGGTGAACCGCGACGAGCGCTACGTGCGCGCCGAGCCCGGCGTGATCAACGACGTGCTCCGGGAGGCCGTCGCGGCGCACGGACTCTGGTACCCGCCCGACCCGGCCAGCTACAAGATCTCGACCATCGGCGGCAACGCCGCCACGAACGCGGGCGGCATCTGCTGCGTGAAGTACGGCGTGACCCGCGACTACGTGCTCGGCATGACCGTCGTGCTCGCCGACGGGTCCGTCGTCGAACTCGGTCGACGCACCGCCAAGGGCGTCACCGGCTACGACCTCACCGCGCTCATGGTCGGCTCGGAGGGCACGCTCGGCCTCATCGTCGAGCTCACGCTCAAGCTCCTCCCGCTCGGCGGCCGCGAGGAGCGCGCCGTCGTCGGCTCGTTCGGATCGCTCGCCGCGGCCGGCGACGCGGTCGCCGCGATCTCGGCGGCGGGCATCGTGCCCTCGGCGCTCGAGCTCATCGACCGCACGTGCATCGAGGCGGTCGAGGCGTGGCAGCACCTCGGGCTCCCGCAGGGCGCCGACACGCTCCTGCTCGCGAAGGTCGACGACGTCGGGGCGCGCGGCGAGGAGCTCGCGGCATCCGTCGCCTCGCACATGCAGGCGGCCGGCGCCCTCGGCGTCGAGCGCGCGGCCGAGCCCGACGAGGTCGACCGGCTGTTCCTCGCGCGCCGCCTCGCGTACCCGTCGCTCGAGCGACTCGGACCCGTGCTCACCGAGGACGTCTGCGTCCCGCGCGCCGCCGTGCCCGAGATGCTCGCGCGCATCCAGGCGACCGCGGCCGCGCACGACGTGGTGATCGCGAACATCGCGCACGCGGGCGACGGCAACCTGCACCCGCTGATCATCGCGCCCGAGGGCGACGACGCCGCGAAGGCCCGGGCGAACGCCGCGTTCGATCGGATCGTCGACGACTGCCGGGCGCTCGGCGGCACAGTGACGGGCGAGCACGGCGTCGGGCTGCTGAAGCTCCCCGGTGCGCGCGCCGAGCTCGGCGACCGGGTCATCCGGATGCACCGTGCGATCAAGGACGCGCTCGACCCCGCCGGCATCCTGAACCCGGGCAAGGCCTTCCCGGGCTGAGCGCTGCGGCCCGCCCTCCATCGCGGTGCCACTTCGTTGCCGCGGTGCCATGACCACGTGGCACCGCCACGCGGAAGTGGCACCGCGGGTGCGCGCCGTCAGGGGCATCCGCGACGGCGAGGGCGGGGCTCACTCGACCACGGGGCGGGCGAGCCACTCCAGCAGGATCCGGTTGAACGCCGTCGGCTGCTCGATGTTCGCGGCGTGCCCGTCCTTCGGGATCACGACCGAGGACGCGAGCGAGGTCAGCGCCGCGCTCGCAGCGGCGTGCGAAGCGGGCCAGAGTTCGCTCTCGGCGCCCGCGACGAAGCGCACGGGCACCGGCGTCGCGGCGATCGTGTCGCGCCAGTCGCGGCGCGCGTGGTCGCCGATGAGCTCGAGCTCGGCGGGCGTGAGGGCACGCGGCAGCTTCTGCGGCTGCAGGGCTCGGAGCACCCGCGCGATGCGGACGAGGCCCTTCGACCTCGCGGGGACGCGCCCCGGGTCGGGGATGCCCGTCGCGAAGTACCTGTCGCGGTTCTGCTCGTCGTAGCCGTAGAACCCGTGCGGCCAGGTCGCGTCGTTCAGCATCTTGGGCGTCTGGTCGACGATGAGGATGTCCCGGACGCGGGCCGTCGCCAACCGGGAGGCCGGGTCGGCATCCGCGAGCATCGCCCAGATCGAGTTGCCGCCGAGCGATCCGCCGACGAGGCTGACGTCCGCGAGGTCGAGGGCCTCGAGCAGGTCCCGGATGTCCCGACCGTGGCGTTCCATGGTGTGGCCGCCCGCGGGCCCGACCTCGGATGCACCGTGCCCGCGCTTGTCGAGGGCGATGACGCGGTACCCGGCCCGGTCGAGTGCGCGCCGCTGGGGCTTCCAACTGGTCGTCGCAGCCCGGAACCCGGCGACGAGCACGACCGGTCGGCCCCCCGGGTCGCCGGATTCGTCGTAGTGCAGTCGGGTGTCGTCGGTCGCGGTGATCGAGGGCATCCTCGCCTTCCTGTCGCGGGTGATCCTACGGGTCGAGGGGGTCGGGGCCTCGCGGCCCCGCGGCGTCAGCCGAGCGGGTCGGCCTGCAGATCCCGCACGTGGTAGAACTCCTGGTCCCAGAGCAGGTAGATCAGCCAGTTCGGCAGCAGGTACGACTCCTGGAGGAAGTTCGCCTGCGAGGCGTGGATGGTCCAGCCCTCGTGCTTCTTCTGCACCTCGGCGCTCATCGCGTACTCGGGGTGCGGCTGGTTGGCGACGACGAACTTCCCCGTCTCGCCGCCGAAGATCGAGAGCGCGGTCGTCGGGCTGATCGTGTAGACGAGGTGGTCCGGCCCGCGGTAGTCGCCGTCGGATGCCGCGAGCTCGGCGATCGCCCGCTCGGCGACCTCGCCCATGCGCATGTGGTCCTTGTGGCCCGTCGCGCCGGACTCGGGCCAGAAGGCCACGACCACGTCGGGCTTCACGCGGCGCATCTCGTCGACGACGCGCTCGACGAGTTCGTCCTCGTCGACCTCGGGGAGGCCGCCGTCGGGGTAGTCCCAGACGACGTGGCGGTCGACGCCGAGGTTCCAGCTGTTCTTCAGGGCCTCGGCCTTGCGGATCTCGCCGAGGTCGGACTGCCGGCCGACGGGCGGGGACTGCTCGCCAGCCTCCCCGCGGGTCGCGGTGATCATCGCGGTGTACGCGCCGTCGTCGCGCTTCGCGCGCCAGAACAGCCCGTTCACGGTCTGCTCGTCGTCGGGGTGGGCGAAGACGCCCAGCACCCGGGTGCCGCCGAGCTCGCCGATCACGGAGTCGACGCCGCGGGCGGTGGGTTCGTGGAAGAGGCTGCGTCCCGCCCAGTACAGGCCGCCGACGAGGGCGACGAGGACGGCGGCGACGACGATGAGCGCGACGGTGCGCTTGCGCATGGGTGGTGCCTTCGGGTGGGTCGGGTCTGGTGACGCGGTCGCGCGTCGGGGGCGCCGAGCATGCTAACCCGGCGGCGTGCCGACGCCGAATCGCGTTCGGGTTCTCGCCGGGTCAGCGGCCCTTGGCGGGCTTGCCCGGTGCGACCCGGGGCAGCAGGTACTTCGCGGCGAGCCATCCGATCAGGGCCGTGACGAGCCAGACGACGACGGTCGCGAGGATCCACGCGCCGATGCCGTCGAAGCTCAGACCGTCGCCGACGATCGACGCGATCCAGAGGGCGAGCGCCGTCGAGATCAGCCCGGCGACGCCCGCGACCGAGGGCGCCGACCGGTGGAAGATGCGCTCGACCAGCCATTCGACGACGGCCTGCACGATCGCGAACACGAGGATCGCGACGACGAATCCGGCCCAGTGCAGGTGGAAGCCCGGCACGAGGAGGGCCGCCAGTCCGAGCGCGAGCGCCGCGAGGCCGAGGAACACCGCGATGCGAATCAGGAACCTGACCATGTCGCCACGCTAGTGCGTGACGCCGTCGGCGGCGGGGAGCATGATGGGCGGGGCGGGGGTGATGCATGACCGAGCAGGACGCCGTGACCACGACGCCGGGCCGCGTGCAGGCGGTCTACTTCACGCTGCTCACCGGCAACACGCTCGCCGCCTCGCTGATCTGGGGCGTGAACACCCTGTTCCTGCTCGACGCGGGGCTCACCAACTTCGAGGCGTTTGCGGCGAACGCCTTCTTCTCGGCCGGCATGGTGCTCTTCGAGGTGCCGACGGGCGTCGTCGCCGACACGCTCGGTCGCCGCGCGTCGTACCTGCTCGGCACGATCACGCTCGCGACCACGACCGCGCTGTACTGGCTGCTCTGGTTCTGGCAGGCGCCGTTCGGGTGGTGGGCGCTCGTGTCGGTCCTGCTCGGCCTCGGATTCACGTTCTTCTCGGGCGCGGTCGAGGCCTGGCTCGTCGACGCGCTTACCGTGACCGGGTACACCGGGAGCCTCGAGCGCGTGTTCGGGCGGGGCGCCGCGGTGGCGGGCGCGTCGATGTTCGTCGGTTCGCTGGCTGGCGGCGCGGTCGCGCAGGCGACGAACCTGGGGGTCCCGTTCCTCCTGCGTGCCGCGATCCTGGTCGTCATGCTCGTCGTGGCCGCGTTCGTCATGCGCGACCTCGGGTTCACGCCGGCGGGCCGCGCGCACCCGATCCGCGCCACGCGCGAGGTGGTGCGCGCCTCGGTCCACTACGGGCTCGGCCGCCGCCCGGTGCGGTACCTCATGCTCGCGTCGTTCTTCACGACGGGCGTCGGCTTCTACGTCTTCTACGCGCTCCAGCCCTACCTCGTCGAACTCTGGGGCGACGAGGGCGCCTACACGATCGCGGGTCTCGCGGCCGCGATCCTGTCCGGTTCGCAGGTGATCGGCGGATGGCTCGCGCCGTGGGTCCGCGCGCGGTTCCGCCGCCGCACGACGACGGTCCTGGTGTCGCTCGGGGTGAGCGTCGCGGTGCTCGTCGCGCTCGGGCTCAACCGGAGCTTCTGGCTCGCGCTCGTGCTGCTCGTGCTCTGGGGCCTCGTCGACGCCGCGTCGCATCCGGTCCGCCAGGCGTACCTCAACGACATGATCCCGTCGGCGCAGCGCGCGACGGTGCTCTCGTTCGACTCGCTGCTCGGCAGCGCGGGCGGCGTCGTGATCCAGCCCGTGCTCGGCCGCTCGGCCGACCTGTGGGGCTACGGCGGATCGCTCCTGGTGAGCGGCGCGTTCCAGGCGCTCGCGTTCCCGTTCATCTGGCTCAGCCGGCGCCAGGGCGACGCGGCCGACGTCGCCACCGAGCACGGTTCGGGCGCCGAGGCGGCCGCGGGAGCCGTCGCGGCATCCGGTGCGGGACCGGACGACGCGGACCCCGCGACCGGTCCGCGGCCCACCGGACCGGCGCCGACCGCGCCGAGCGACCCGACGCCCTGATCGGGCGCGCGGGCACGCGCGGCACCGCTCGCACCGCGCCCTACGCGCCGAGGCGGAACGTGCGGCCGTTCAGCTCCGAGGCATCCGAGCGCCAGAGCGCGACGACGGATGCCCCGAGCTCGGCCTCGCTGCCCGCGAGCGAGCCGACGCGCACGATGACGGCCGCCGCCGACGGCGACCCGCTCGCGAACCCGTCGGCGAGCGACCGGGTCCACGACTCGCTCGCGGCCTTCACCGCGGCGTAGTTCGCGCTGCCCGCGCGGGGCCGTTCGACGGTCGTCGACGACACGATCACGACCCGGCCGGCCTCCGAGCGGGCCAGGTCGTCGAAGAAGGCGAGGGACTCGAACCGCAGGGCGGTGAACGAGCGCTCGAGCACGCGGTAGTCGTCGTCGGACTGCGAGAGGATGCCCCCGCCGCCGCGCCATCCGCCGACCAGGTGCACGAGGCCGTCGAGGTCGCCCACCCGGGCGCGCACGCGCATCGCGAGTTCGAGCACCGCATCCTCGTCGGCGAGGTCCGCGACCTCGCCGACGACGCCGGGCAGGTCGCGCGCGAGCGCGTCGATGCGGACGCGGTCGCGCCCGACGGCCACGACCGTCGCGCCCGCCTCGACGAGCGCCTCGGCGACCGCGCGACCGGACGCGTTCGTCGCACCCGCGACGAGCACCGTCCGGCCCCGGACCGACGGCTCGCTCGCCGCCGGGCCGGGGACGGCCGTCGGCGCGTCAGGCATCCGCATCGGCTCCCGTGATGCCGACCGTCGACTCGACGACGGGCCGGAGCTTCCGGTCGAGGGCCTCGTAGAACATCGAGAGCGGGAACTCGTCGTCCATGACCAGGTCGGTGTAGCCCTTCGGCGGCCCCGCGAGCACGTCGCGCGGGAGTCCCTGCGCCCACGCCGACGCGGGGTTGGGGTCGAGGACGCTGCGGACGAGCTCGTACGCGGCGAGCCAGTGCGCCGTCTTCGGGCGGTCGATGGACCGCCAGTACAGCTCGTCGATCGCGTCGCCGAGCTCGACCACCGCATCCGGCACGGCGTCCCAGTCGAAGGCCAGTTTCACGTCGGTCCACTCGAGCACGCGACGCCGGTGGAGCCACGCGAACAGCAGCTGGCCGCCGAGCCCGTCGTAGTTGCGCACGCGCGACCCGCTCAGCGGGAACCGGAAGATCCGGTCGAACAGCACGGTGTACTGCACGAGCTTCGCGTGGTCGAGCTGGCGCTCCTCGTCCTCCGAGAGCGCGGGCGCCGAGGCATCCGCTCGCCGGGTCGTGAGCGAACGCTCGATCCGCACCGCCTCGCGGAACGCGGTGAGGTCGCACCGCAGCTCCTCGAGCGAATACAGGAAGTACGGCATCCGCTGCTTGATCATGAACGGGTCGAACGGCAGGTCGCCCCGCATGTGGGTGCGGTCGTGGATCAGGTCCCACATCACGAACGTGCGCTCCGCGAGTCCCTGGTCGTCGAGCAGGCGCACGGCGTCGGCCGGGAGGTCGAGCTTGGTGATCCCGGCTGCCGCGCGCACGACCCGACGGTAGCGTGCCGCCTCGCGGTCCTGGAAGATCGCTCCCCAGGTGAACGGCGGGATCTCGCGCATCGCGACGGTCTCGGGGAACAGCACCGCCGAGTTCGAGTCGTAGCCGGCGGTGAAGTCGACCAGTCGCAGGCTCACGAACAGCTTGTTCGAGTACGCGCCGGCCTCGAGGCGCGCGATGAACTCCGGCCAGATCGTCTCGACGAGGACGGCCTCGACATGGCGGGCGGGGGACCCGTTCTGCGTCGTCATCGGGAAGACCACGAGGTGGCGGAGTCCGTCGACGCGGTGCCGCTGCGGCTGGAACGCCACGAGCGAGTCGAGGAAGTCGGGCGTGCCGAAGCCGCCGTCGCGCCAGCGCGCGAAGTCGACCGGCAGTGCCGCGAGGTAGTCGGCGTCGTGCGGGAACCGCGGCGCGAGCGCGGCGATCGAATCCACGATCACGTCGAAGAGTCGGCTCGCCTCCGCGTGGTCGGATGCCTCGGGCACCGAGCCGTCGGCGGCCTGCAGCGCCTGCAACGCCGTCGCGGCCTCCTTGAGCGCGGGCCAGGCCGGATCGCGTTCGACGTCGGCACCGAACGCGATCGCGGCGCGGACCGCCTCGTCTTCGAGGACCTCGGGTTCGCCGACGATCGTGTCGATCGTGATCTGTGACATCGGAACCTCCGTCCTCGGACAGGCCGGCCGCGCGAAGCGCGACAGGGGAATCCCACGGCGGGAATCGCCGTGCCATCCAAGGCTAGGAGCGCGGAGCCCGCGATTGGTTGCCCTCGGACGCGGGATCGTTGCGTCTCCGCGCGAGTCCGCGCTCGACTCCGCTGCGCCGCGCAACGCGTCGCCGCGCGGTTCCCCGCGGCCTCGCGCGGGCGTCGCGCACGGGGCATCCTCGTTGCGGTCAGAGGTCCTTCGTGAGGTGCAGCGACGCGGCGACGAAGCCGAGGCTCTCGTAGAGCTCGATCGCCGGCAGGTTGTACGCGAACACGTTGAGGCCGAGCGTCGGCGCACCGTGCTCCTTCGCGACGCGCTCGGCGAACTCCATCGCCGCGCGCCCGAAGCCGTGCCGGCGGTGCGGCTCGCGGACGTGGATGTCCCACACCCACCACTGGTCGCCGCCCTCGCTCCACGGGCCGAGCCACAGCCAGCCCACGTCCTCGCCGTCGGCGATGATCGCGAAGACGAACTGCCCCGCGATCAGGCGCCCCTCGGGGAAGAACCGGTCGACCGAGGCCTGCCGAGCGGCGACCGCCTCGGCCTCGGAATCGCCGGCGCGCATTCGGGCGGCCTGGTAGTAGGCCATCGCCTCGGGGAGCCAGAGGCGGAGGTCCTCGGTGCTCAGGGCGACGAACTCGGTCGTCGCGGGTGCGGCGGTCGTGCCGCGTGCGGCGGTCGTGCCGGCGGCGGCGGCGGTCGTGCCGCGCGAGGGGAGCACGGGCTCGGGGGAAGGGGCGGTGTCGGCCATCGCCCCATGGTGGCATCGGCGAGCCAGCGCGACCAGTGCGGATCCTGGGGCGAACGGATCGGGCGAACGGATCCGGCGAGCGGCCGGCTCGGGCGAGCGGCCGGCGCGGGTGCGGCATAGCGCCCGCATAGCGTTCTCGCGTACCGTTGCCGCGTACCCCCAACCCGCACCGAGAGGTCTTCCATGTCCGCATCCCGTCCGTCGACGTCCCCGAAGCTCCTGCTTCCCGCGCTCGCGCTCATCCTCGCCGTCGTCGTGACCGGCATCGGCGCCTACCTGACCATCACCGCGAACGCGACCCTGAACGCCGCGCTCACCAGCGGCACGGGAACCGCGGCCGACGTCTACGGCAGCCAGTCGCTCATCTCGGTCGGTGCCGCGCTCCTGACCGCCGGCATCGTCGCGATCATCCTCGCCGTCCTCGGCTTCGGCCTGATGGTCGGCCTCGCGAACGTCGCGGCTGCCGCCCAGTACGACGAGTTCGACGACGACTTCGACGACGCCGAGGACGACGGCTTCGAGGACGCGCCCGAGGTCCCCGCGGCCCCGGTTCCGGCTCCGGCGGCCCCGGTTGCTCCGGCCGCCGAGGCGGCGCCCGAGGCCCCCGAGGCTCCCGCGGCCGAGGAGCCCAAGCGCGACTAGTCGCGATCACCAAACGGATGCCCCGTCGCGGAGACCGCGGCGGGGCATCCGTCTGCCGTCGCACGGACCACGAACGGTTGAAGTGAGCCCGCCGGGGTTCGGACGGAACATCCTCCCGGACCCCAGGACCCCCGGACCCCGACGGACCATCGCACCGCGCGCGCCCCGCCGTCGGTATCGTGCCTGCATGCCAGCACGAGGCGATGCGTCGAACCCGAGTGCGTCGAGCGCCGATGGGCCGAGCCCCGCCGGGTCGAACCCCGATGCGCAGGATGCCGACGGCGTCGTCGCCGCGCTCGCCGAGGTCGCGAGCGCCGAACGCGCCGCGTCGAGCGCGTGGTTCTTCAAGTCGGGGCCGGGCGGCTACGCCGAGGGCGACCGATTCATCGGCGTGACCGTGCCGATGCAGCGCGGGATCGCCCGGCGGTTCGCCGACCTCCCCCAGGACGCACTCGACCGGCTCCTCGAGAGCCCGATCCACGAGCATCGCCTCACCGCGCTGCTCATCATGGTCGACCGCTTCCGGCGCGCGGGGCGCCCGCACACGCGCGACGACGACGAGCGGCTCGCGCTCCATCGCGCGTACGTCCGGAACGTCGACGCCGGCCGGGTCGACAACTGGGACCTCGTCGACGCGTCGGCCGAATACCTGCTCGGCGAGGTCGTGTACGACGAGGCCCCGGCGCCGGTGTCGATCCCGCCGCTCGTCGCGCGCCTCGCGGCGTCCGACTCGCTCTGGTCGCGCCGGGTCGCGATGATCGCCACCTTCGCCGCGACGAAGGCGGGCGACCCCGGGCCGGCGCTCGCCGTCGCCGGACTCCTGCTCGAGGATCGCGAGGACCTCATCCGCAAGGCCGTCGGCTGGATGCTCCGCGAGGTCGGCAAGCGCGCCGACCGCGACGCCCTCGTCGCGTTCCTCGATGCGAACGCCGCGCGGATGCCGCGGGTCGCGCTGTCGTACGCGACCGAGCACTTCGCGCCGGACGACCGGGCGCGCTGGCGCGGCCTGCGCTGACGGCGCGGCCACCGGCCGGCGGCGCGCGCACGCGCGTGCGTCGATGCGCCGTTGCGCCGGTTCGCGCGCGGTGCGCCCACCCGGCTGGCGCAACGGCGTCGAAATGGCGCAAACGCGCGCGCTCCCGCGGGCGGGCGCCGACCCGCCCACCGGTGCGCACGCCCGACTATCGCGCGAGTACCGCCGCGATCCGCGCGGGCACCGTCTCGTCCTGCAGGGACGTCGTGTCGCCGAGCGGACGACCCTCGGCGAGGTCCACGAGGAGCCGCCGCATGATCTTGCCCGACCGGGTCTTCGGCAGGTCCGGCACGAGGTGGATGTCGCGCGGCTTCGCGATCGGGCCGATCGCGGCGGCCACGTGGGCGCGCAGCTCCGCGGCCCGGTCGGATGCCTCGGGCGAGGCATCCGGGCGCCCTCCGACGCCGTCCCCGACCACGACGAACGCGGCGATCGCCTCGCCGGTCGTCGGATCGCTCACGCCCACGACGCCGGCCTCGCCGACGAGCGGGTGCGCGACGAGCGCCGACTCGATCTCGATCGTCGAGAGGCGGTGTCCCGACACGTTGATGACGTCGTCGACGCGCCCCAGCAGCCAGACGTCGCCGTCGGCGTCGGTGCGCGCGCCGTCGCCGGAGAAGAACCAGCCCCGGTGCGCGAACTTCGCCCAGTACGAGTCGCGGTAGCGGTCGGGGTTCCCCCACACGGTGCGGGCCATGCCCGGCCACGTGCCCGCGACCACGAGGTAGCCGCCCGATCCGCGGGGCACCTCGTCGCCGTGCTCGTCGACGACGAGCGTGCGCAGGCCCGGCAGGGCGCGCAACGCCGATCCCGGCTTCAACGTCGAGACGCCGGGCAACGGCGCCATGACCGCGCCGCCCGTCTCGGACTGCCACCACGTGTCGACGATCGGCGCCCGGCCGCCGCCGACCTGCTCGTGGAACCACACCCACGCCTCGGGGTTGATCGCCTCGCCCACCGTGCCGAGCAGGCGGATCGTCGACCGGTCGTACTCGGCGGGCACGCCGTCGGGGAACCACGTCATGAGCGAGCGGATGAGCGTGGGCGCCGTGTAGTAGGTCGTCACGCCGTACCGCTCGATGAGCTCGAAGTGCCGCGCCTGGTGCGGCGTGTTCGGCGTGCCCTCGTAGATGAGGCTCGTGACGCCGTTCAGCAGCGGGCCGTACAGCTCGTACGTGTGCGCGGTCACCCACGCCAGGTCTGCGGTGCACCAGTACACGTCGTCCGGCTTCGGGTCGAACACCTGCCAGTGCGTGGTGGCCGCGTGCACGAGGTATCCGCCGGTCGTGTGCACGAGGCCCTTCGGCTTCCCGGTGGTGCCCGACGTGTAGATGACGAACAGCGGGTTCTCGGCGTCGAACGCCTCGGCCTCGTGCACGTCGGGCTGGCGGTCGACGATGTCGTGCCACCAGACGTCGCGACCCTCGGTCCACGGGAGGTCGGGTGTCCGGTCGCCCGTGCGGCGCACGACGAGCACGTGCTCGACGTGGTCGACGCCGGCCACCGCGTCGTCGGCCTGCGCCTTCACGGCCACCGCCGCGCCGCGACGGAACTGCCCGTCGCTCGTGACGAGCAGCTTCGCGCCGGTGTCCTCGATGCGGAACCGCAGCGCCTCGGCCGAGAACCCGCCGAAGACGAGCGAGTGGATCGCGCCGACACGGGCGATCGCGAGCGTGACGATGACGGTCTCGAGGAGCACCGGCAGGTAGACGACCACGCGGTCGCCCTGCCCGACGCCGAGCTCGGTGAGGGCGTGCGCCGCCTTCGCGACCTCGCGCTCGAGCTCGGCGTAGGTCACCGAGCGGCGGTCGCCCGGCTCGCCCTCCCAGTGGTAGGCGACCTTGTCGCCGAGTCCGGATGCCACGTGCCGGTCGACGCAGTTCACGGCGGCGTTGAGGCGGCCGCCGGCGAACCAGGTCGCGCCGACGGGAGGGTGCTCGTCGCTCGCGCTTCCGGCCGCCTCGGGCGCTCCTCGATCACCATCGTCGTCGGACGCCGGGTGCCGCCACGTGTGAGGGGTGCGCCAGCGCTCGGCCCAGTCGAGCCGCTCGGCCTGCGCCTCCCAGTACGCGACCGGGTCGGCAGCGGCCTGCGCGTACAGCGCCTCGGCGTCGGCGGGAGTGACGTTCGCGCGTGCGGCGAAGGCCTCGGGCGCCGGGTACCGGCGCTGCTCGTCGAGGAGGGTGTCGATCGTCATCGGGGTCCGTTCGTTGCTCGCGCTGCAGGGGCCGGTCGCGGCGATGTGGTTCGCGGCGACGGCGGCGCGAGGAATCCCGGCCCTTCGACGCTAGGCGAGGACGGCGGACCGCGCCGGGCGCCGCGTCACGACCCGTAACCGGGCGGCCGCGAGCCGGCCGTCGAACGCGCCCGCGCCCGCGTCAGCGCGACGGGGGCAAGCGCGCGGTCGGCCGAGTCACCCGACGTCGTCCGCATCGGTCCCGGTCCTTGACAGAATCGGAGGATGACGAGAACGGTCCGGGGCGCGAAGCTGCTCATCACCGGAGCCGCCTCCGACCTGGGACGGCGCTTCGCGCAGCGCGCCGTGGCCGAAGGCGCGGCATCCCTCGTGCTCTGGGATGTGGACGCCCCGGGACTCGCCCGGCTCGCGGGTGCGCTCGGCGACGCGAGCCGAGGGCGCACCGTGATCCGCTCGGAGGTCGTCGACGTCTCCGAACTCGGCTCCATCGCCAAGCACGCGCAGAAGGCCCGCAAGGACTCGGGCACGCCCGACATCCTGATCAACACCGCCGGGATCTCGCCGGGCGACCGCTACTTCTGGGAGACCGACAACGGCGACGACACCCGGATGACCATGCGGGTCAACGCCATGGCGCCGATGTACCTCGCCCGCGAGTTCCTCCCGGGGATGATCGCCGACGCGTACCGGGCGAAGCGGATCGTCAACCTCGCGAGCGTCGCGGGCGCGGTCGCCGCACCGCGCATGGCCGCCTTCGCCGCCTCGAAGGCCGCCGTGAGCGGGTGGAGCCACTCGCTCCGGCTCGAGCTCGAGCAGGCCGATCACACGAACGTGAAGGTCCTGACCGTGACCCTGGGGGCGGTCGGCACGGGCGCCGGGGCGCTCGACGCGGAGGTCGTCGCCGACCAGGTCTGGCGGGCGATGCTGCGCGGCGACCCGCTGCTCGAACTGCCCGGCTCGGTGCGCCTCGCGCGCGTGCTCCGGGCCATCCTGCCCACTCGCGTCTCCGACCTCGTCGACGGCGCCGCGCTCGGTTCCCGACGGTCGGCGGAACGGGTCACTCGGCGGCGCTGAGGCGGGCGGCGTCAGTCATCGCCGCCCTTCCCCTTGCCCTTCCCGCCGTCGTCCTTGCCGCCCTTGTCTTCGCCCTTGTCGCCCTTCCCGCCCTTGTCATCGGCGGGCGCAGGGGTCGGGGTCGGCGTGGCGGCCGCTGCGATGAGCGCGTCGAGGTCGGCGCGGACGAGGGCGATGGCGTCGCGGATGCCGGTCTCGCGGTCGGCGGGGACGTCGCCTGCGGCGACGGCGGCGTCGAGCGAGCCCTCGAGTCGGGCGAGCTCGGCGACGGCGCCCGCGTAGTCGGCCGCGGAGGAACGCTCGGCGACCGCGACCACACGGGCGTGCAGCGCCGTCGCCGTCGCGTCGTCGAACTTCGCCGTCGGGGAGGCGCACCCCGCGAGGAGCAGCGCGGTGGCGACGACGCCCGTCGTCGCCACGGCGAGCCGGTGGGTGATCCGTCGGGCGCAGTCGGAGGAGGGCGTGTTCACGGGGTCACCGCCTCCTCGAGCTGCTCGAGGTGGACGCCGAGCTCGCCCTCGACGCTCGGCATCGGCGGCGTCGAGGAATCCGTTCCCGACCCGCCGTCCGCGCCCGCGCCCAGGAGGGTCGACGCCGTGATCGCGCCGGCCGAGACGAGGACCGCCGCGCCCACGAGCGCCGCCACCGCGATGCCGCGCCGCCTGCGCGCTCGACCGCGGGCGGACGCGCGCGGCGTCGAGACGCGCGGCTCGGGCGGCGTCGTGGCGGGCGGAGCGGGCAGGACGCGCGTCGCCGCAGTCGGGGAGAAGGGGACCGTCGGCGTGTCGACCGGCGAGGCGCCATCGGCGACCGGCACGGCCGACCGGGACCCCGGCGCCGGGAGTTCCGCGGCGCGCATCGCGACGTCGAGCGCGGTCGGTCGCGCCTCGGGTTCGCGAGCGGTCATCGCGGCCAGCAGGTCGTGCCAGCCGTCGCCGAGCCATCCGGGGACGTCGGGATCGCGGACGAGCCGGGCGCCGGCCGCCTCGATCGCAGGGCCGGGGAACGCGCGCTCGCCCGTCGCCGCCTCGAGGACCACGAGGCCGAGCGCATAGACGTCGGTGGCCGCGCCCGCGGCCCGCCCGCGCACCTGCTCCGGGCTGAGGTAGCCCGGGGTCCCGAGCACCTGACCCGTCGCGGTGAGTGCGGCGTCGTCGACGAGCCGGGCGATGCCGAAGTCCGCGAGCTTCGGGCTCCACTCGCGCGTCGGCACGTGCGCGGGTGCGAGCAGCACGTTCGCGGGCTTGACGTCGCGGTGCACGATCCCGCGCGCGTGGATGACGTGCAGCGCCTCCGCGAGTTCGTGCAGGAGGTCGGCCACCTCGCGCGGGGCGAGCGGGCCGTCGGCGAGTCGCCGGCCGAGGTCGGGCCCGTCGACGAACTCCATCACGAGGTACTCGCGCCCCGTCGCGGCGTCGCTCCCGGCATCGAAGAGCGTCACGAGGGAGTGATGCGACACCGACGCGAGCAGCGCCGTCTCGCGCCGCCGGCGGGCCGGGTCGTGCAGGCCCCCGGTCCGCGTCTCGAAGAGCTTGATCGCGACGGTCCGGCCGAGCGCGGTGTCGACGGCACGGTGCACGGATGCCACGCCGCCGCGCCCGACCAGTCCGTCGAGGCGGTAGCGGTCGTCGAGCAGCGTGCCGGTCGGCGGGTCGTCGACGGCGGGGCGGTCGGGTGCCGTGGTCATCGGACCGAGGCTAGCCGCGGCGGCCGGGAGCGGCCAGCCCCTTGCGCCGGCCCGGCCGGGGCCTCTGCGCGCCGGCTCGCGGGCGCGGGCATCAGAGGAACATCGGCCGGTCGAAGTCGTCGTCGGCGTCGTCGGCCCCGGCGTCGGCGAGCTCGACGAGCACGGGCACGTGGTCGCTCGGGGCATCCCCCTTGCGCTCGTTGCGGTGGATCGACGCATCCGCGACGCGCTCCGCGAAGGCCGGCGAGCCGAGGACGAAGTCGATGCGCAGGCCCTCGTTGCGGGGGAACCGCAGCTGCTTGTAGTCCCAGTAGGTGAACAGGCCCTCGGGGACCCGGCTGCGCACGACGTCGGACACGCCCGCGCCCTCGAGCGCGGCGAAGGCCGCGCGCTCCTCCGGGGACACGTGCGTCGTCTGCCCGACGATGACGGTCGGGTCGCCGTTGTCGACGTCGAACGGCGCGATGTTGAAGTCGCCCATGAGCGCGAACGGGCGCGCGGGATGCGCCGAGACCTCGGCCCGCGTGAAGTCCGTGAGGGCGGCGAGCCAGTCGAGCTTGTAGGTGTAGTGCGGGTCGCCGAGCGAACGGCCGTTCGGGACATACAGGCTCCAGAGTCGGACGCCCTCGACGGTGACGCCCATCGCGCGCGCCTCGAGGGGCAGCTCGGGGCCGTCATGGCCCTTGAGGAAGCCGGGCTGCAGCGGGAAGTGCGTCTCGACCTCGGTCACCGGCAGCCGGCTCGCGAACGCCACGCCGTTCCACTGGTTCAGGCCGTGCGCGACCACCTCGTAGCCGGCGGCCTCGAACGCCTCGTAGGGGAACTGCTCGGGCTTGCACTTGATCTCCTGCATGCCGAGCACATCGACGTCCTCGCGCACCAGCCAGTCGACGATGCGGCCGTGGCGGGCGCGGATGGAATTGACGTTCCAGGTGGCGATGCGCATGCGATCAAGCGTAGGACGACGCGCCCACGCGGGCGGACGGCCCGGGCCCGGGAGCAAGCCGGTTCGGACCGGTCAGGACGCCCGGTCCGGCAGTTCGTCGTCGCGCCGGCCGAGGCGGGGGACGACGGTCCAGAACACGGTGAGGATCACGAGGCCGAGCCCGAGCGCGATGAAGCCGGCGACCCGGCCCATCACGACGTCGAAGACGAGGCTCACGACGCCCGCCGAGAGCAGCGAGACGACGACGAGCAGGATGATCAGCATCCGGTTCGCCGTCCGCACGAGGCGGCGCTTCTGCCGCCGGCCGAAGAGCTGGCGGTGCATGATCACCGGGGCGAGGCCGAGCAGCGTCGCGAGTCCGGCGAGCACCATGAGTACGAGGTACAGGGTGACCTCGTACTCGTCCAGGTCGAGGAACCTCGGCTGGAAGGCGACGGCGAGCAGGAAGCCCGTGATGAGCTGCGTACCGGTCTGCACGGCCCGCAGTTCCTGCATGATGTCGTTCCAGTTGCGGTCCGCCCGCTGGACGAGCGTCTCGGTCCGCCCGTCGCCCGGGATCTCGTCGCCGACCCTCATGGCGGGGATGCTATTGCATGCGGGTACACGCGGCACTCGGCCCCACCAGTTCGGGGGGATTCCCGGATCCATGCCGAGCGATATGCTCAGCGCTGCAGCACCCGATCCCGAACCCGCACCCTCCCCCGAATCCGTCTTCCCGCCACTACGTTGGCGCTACCCGAACGAGGCGACGACCATGCGTCGAATCACTGCTGGAATCCTGCTCACCGCTGCGCTCACCTTGACCGGCGCAGCCGCCGCGCACGCGGAGAACTACGTCCCCACTCCCGACCCCCGGGACCCCTCCCTCGCCGGATCGACCGCGGTCGGCGTCTGCAACTCGGACGCACCGTACATCAGCTTCAACGTCGTGCTCACCGACCCGGACGGCGAGGTCGACGCCAGCGAGGTCACCCTCGTCCTGCACGGCGCCGGCGGCGAGTCCTACGACCTCTCGCTCGGCACCCTCGAGAAGGGCAAGCTCTCGGGCAAGAAGCTCTGGCCGGGCGCGTCGGTCGACGCGAACGGCAAGGCGAACGGATGGCCCGGCTGGGAGTTCGTCAACGGCACGTGGAAGCAGACCACGGGCAACCTCGCCTGGACCCGGTCCGTCACGTCCGCGACCCTCAAGGTCAACCCGGAGTACGACGTCGCCCTGAGCTACCCGGCGGCGACGCCCAACTGCACCGACCCCGGCAACCTCGTGCGGACCGGCGGTTCCTCGACCGGCGACCCGCTGGCGCACACCGGCGTGAGCGCCTGGACGCTGCCCGTCGGCATCGCCGCGGGCGCCGCGGTCGTGCTCGGCCTCGTGCTGGCGCTGGTCCGTCGTCGGCGGACTCGCGCGGAGTAGCCCATGACGACGAGGCCCGCCGGGGGTCCACCGATGTCGCGCAGGCGCGTGGTGTGGCTTTCGGTGGGCCTCGTCGTGTTGCTCGTCCTCCTCGCCGCGACCTGGGTCGTCGTCCGCGGGCTCCTCGCGAAGGGCGAGCTCGAAGCCGCCGCCGCCGCGGGCGAGGAGGTCAAGTCCGCGCTCACGGTCGGGCAGGTCGGCGAGGCGGCCGACGCCGCCGAGCGGCTCGTCGGCCACGCGCACACGGCGGCATCGCTCACGAGCGATCCGGTCTGGCGGGGCGCCGAGGCGGTGCCCGTCGTGGGCGACGACCTCGCGGCGGTCCGCGTCATCGCGGGAGCGCTCGACCACGTCGCGACCGACGCCGTCGACCCGCTCATCGCGATCGCGGACGACATCGACCCGAACGCCCTCCGACGGGCCGACGGCAGCGTCGACACCGAGGCGCTCGCCGCGGCCTCGCCGGCGCTCCACCAGGCGGCGCTCGCGGTGGGTCGGGCGTCCGAGGAGGTGGACGCCGTCGATCCGGAGGGACTGTTCGGGCCGGTCGAGGAGGCGCGCGCGAAGTTCTCCGAGGTGCTCGCCGAGGCCTCGACGATCGCGTCGGGGATCGACTCCGCGGTCTCCCTGATGCCGGCCGCGCTCGGCGCCGACGGGCCCAGGGACTACCTGCTGCTCGCGCTCAACAACGCGGAGCTCCGGTCGGCGGGCGGGATCCCGGGCGCGTTCGCGGTCATCCACGTCGACGACGGCGCGCTCCGGCTGGGGCGGCAGGCCGCCACCGACGAGTTCCCGTGGAAGCCCACGGAGTCGCTCGAGGTCCCCGAGGGCACGTTCGCCGTGTGGGGCGACCAGCCCGGCCGGTTCATCCAGGACGTCACGATGACGCCGGACTTCGCCCAGACCGGCGAGCTCACCGCCGCGATGTGGCAGCGGCAGTTCGGCGAACCCGTGGACGGCGTGATCGCCATCGATCCGGTCGCACTCTCGTACGTGCTCGACGCGATCGGCCCGATCATGATCGACGGGGCCCCGCTCGAGGGCTCCGACGCGGTGATGGCGCTGCTCGTGGCGCCCTACCGCAACGGCACCGACCAGGACCAGCGCGACGACTGGTTCCGCGACGTCGCCGCCGAGGTCTTCTCGTCGGTCGCCGACGGCGAGGGCAACGCCGGGCGGCTCCTGGACGCCGTGATGCGGGGGGCCGAGCAGCAGCGCGTCGCCATCTGGAGCGCGGATCCCGATGAGCAGGCCGCGGTCGAGGCATCCTCGTTCGCGGGCCAACGCGCCGCGCAGTTCGCCGCGGGGCCCGAGGCCTACGCCGTGTACTTCAACGACTCGACCGGCGGCAAGATGGGCCCCTACCTCGACGTCGCCTTCGGCGTCGGGGCCGCCGTCGAGCGGCCGGACGGACTCGCCGACGTCACCGTCCAGGTCACGATGTCGAACCGCGTGACGGAGGGCGACCTCTCGGTGCTCGCACCGGACGCCCTCGGGCTGTGGCAGGAGGATCACGCCGCGGGCGAGATCATGACCATCCTGACCGTCTACGCGCCGCCGGGCGCGTGGGAGGGCGGGGTCTACGTCGACGGGAAGCAGGTCTCGCAGACCTCGCGCAAGGACGGCGACCAGGCCGTCGTGCAGGCCGAGGTGCGGCTGACTCCCGGCCAGGCCCAGACGATCGAGTTCCGGTTCCTGAGCGCCGAGCCCGGGCAGGTCGACCCCGTGCTGCTGCACACGCCGCTCGTGTTCGACGCGCCGATCGACGAGCTCTGACGCGCGAAGGCGCACGCCCTCAGAGCGTCGCGCCCGGCACCCCCGAGACCGTGATCAGGACGCCGACGACGAACACCGCGATGACGAGCGCGATGCCGACGAGGGGGATCCAGAACGCGATCCGCTTGAAGACGAGCACGATCACGGCGGCGACGATCGGCGGCACGGCCGCGATGATCGGCCCGAACATCGCCACGACGAACCCGGTGCCGATGACGTCGTAGTCGCACTCGACCGCGCCGCAGGAGTCGCCCGCGAACGCGAGGAAGAACGACAGGACCCAGAGGACCGCGGTCACGCCGATCAGCACCACGATCAGCACGATGGTCAGCACCAGGTCCCACACGATGACACGACGCGGCTCGGTCGCGACCGGCGCCTGCTCCCATCCCATGCGGGGCAGTCTGGCAGCCGCCGTCGCCGACCTGCAATGATGGCGTGGAACCGACCAGGGGGTGCGAGTGCGATTCAGCGTCGAGGGCGTCGAGGGCATCGGCGAGATCCACGTCGGCGCGGACCTGCCAGGCATCATCGCCGCCGCATCCGACCTCGAGGACGGCGACGTCGTCGTCGTGACCTCGAAGATCGTGTCGAAGGCCGAGGGCCGGATCGTCCAGGCCGACGACCGCGAGGACGCGATCACCGCCGAGACCGTGCGCATCGTGGCGTCGCGCGCGTTCGACGGCGGCGTGACCCGCATCGTCGAGAACCGGCAGGGCATCGTGCAGGCGGCCGCGGGCGTCGACGCGTCGAACGCGCCGGACGGCACGGTGCTCCTGCTCCCGCTCGACCCGGACGCGTCGGCGCGCGAACTCGCGACGGGCCTGCGCGCCCTCACCGGTGCGCACGTGGGCGTCATCATCACCGACACGGTCGGACGTGCGTGGCGCGAGGGGCAGACCGACCTCGCGATCGGCGCGGCCGGCGTGCAGGTGTTCGAGGACCTCCGGGGGTCGGTGGATGCCTCGGGCAAGCCGCTCGCGGTCACGATGCCGTGCGTGGCCGACGAGATCGCGGGGGCCGCGGAGCTCGTGAAGGGCAAGTCGGCCGGGGTGCCGGTCGCGATCGTGCGGGGACTCGGCCGCTACGTCGGCGACCTCGACCTGCCGGGAGCGCGGAGCATCATCCGGCCGGCGGAGCGCGACCTGTTCCGCCAGGGCGCGGACGAGGCGTACGACGAGGGCTACCGCGCCGGGTTCGACGAGGCCCAGGCGGAGGGATCGCTGCGGGCGTGACCCGCCGGCACGGCAGGATTGAGGCATGACCCCCCGCATCGGCTACGCCGTCATGCTCGAGCGCTTCCCGCCGGCCGAGGCGGTCGGGTTCGCCGAACTCGCCGAGCGGCACGGCTTCAGCGGCTCGATGGCGAGCGACCACTTCCAGCCGTGGCTGCCGGCGCAGGGCGAGTCATCCTTCGTCTGGAGCGTGCTCGCGTCGATCGCGGCGCGCACGACCGGTGACTTCGGGCCGGGCGTCACGACGCCCGGGTTCCGGATGCATCCCGCCGTCGTGGCCCAGGCCTCGGCGACGCTCGCGGCGATGCACCCCGGCCGCCACTGGCTCGGCATCGGGTCGGGCGAGGCGCTCAACGAGCACGTCGTCGGCCGGTACTGGCCGGAGGCGCCCGAGCGCATCAACCGCATGTTCGAGGCGGTCGACCTCATCAAGCGGCTGTTCTCGTCGTCGATCGCCGGCCGCGACACGCGCTTCCAGGGGCAGTGGTTCAAGCTCGAGTCGACCCGCCTGTGGACCATGCCCGAGCGGGCGCCGCAGATCCTCGTCGCGGCGGGCGGCCCGGTGACCGCGAAGCGCGCGGGTCGCACGGTCGACGGCCTCATCACGACGGGCGCGCCCGACGACGACCGGCTGCCGATCCTATTGAAGCGCTTCGCCGAGGGCGCGCGCGAGGTCGGCCGGGATGCGTCGCGCATGCCGAAGGTGCTGCAGTTGCACCTGTCGTGGGCGCCGACCGACGAGGAGGCGCTCGCGAACGCCGTTGCCGAGTGGCCCATCGCGGGCCTGCGGATCCCGCGGGGGACATCCGCTCGCCGTTCGACTTCGAGCACGTCGCGCGGACCGTCCGGCCCGAGGACTTCGAGGGCCGGGTGCTCATCGGCGCCGACCCCGATCGGCACCGCGCCGGCATCCAGCGCGCCCTCGACCTCGGGTTCGACCGCATCTACCTGCACAACGTCGGCCGCGACCAGCGCACGTTCCTCGAGGTGTTCGGCCGGGACGTGCTGCCGGGTCTTCGGCGATGACCGCCGATGCCCAGCCGGCCGCGGTGGTCGAGGAGCGACCGACGGGGTCGGACGCGTCTCGAGACCCCGACTGGACCGTCGTCATCCCGGTGAAGGCGCCGACGCGCGCGAAGACGAGGCTCGCACCCGACCTCGATCCCGCCGCGCGGGAACGGCTCGCGGCCGCGTTCGCCGTCGACACGTTCGCGGCGGCGGTCGGCGCGGCGGGCGTCCGGCGCGTGCTCGTGGTCGGCGAGGCCGACGCGACGCGACGTGCCGCCGAGGCCGCGGGTGCCGAGTACGTCGCCGAGTCGGGCGGGACCGGCCTCCGGGCGGCGATCGCCGACGGCGTGCGCGCGGCCGGGCCGGGGGACGTGGCCGTGCTGCTCGGCGACCTGCCGTGCCTCCGGTCGGAGGACCTCGCCGACGCGCTCGCGGACGCGGCGGGGCATCCGCTCGCCTTCGTGCGCGACGCGGACGGCACCGGCACGACGCTCGCGACCGCACGGGCCGGGGTCGGGTTCGCGGCGCACTTCGGCGACGGGTCGGCCGCGCGGCACGCCGAGGCGGGGTTCGTCGAGCTCGGGGCATCCTCGTCGTCCTCGTGGACGTCGCTGCGTCGCGACGTCGACACGGCCGCGGCGCTCGCGGAGGCCGTCGCGCTCGGCGTCGGCCCCGCCACGACGGCGGCCCTCGCCGGGTGAGGGGCGTGGGAGGATCGGAGGATGACCCTCACCCTCGGATACAAGGCCTCCGCCGAGCAGTTCGCGCCGCGTGAACTCGTCGAGATCGCCGTCGCCGCGGAGGCGCACGGCATGGAGTCGGTGTGGACGAGCGACCACTTCCAGCCGTGGCGCCACACGGGCGGGCACGCCCCGTTCTCGCTGACCTGGATGGCCGCGGTCGGCGAGCGCACCTCGTCGATCCGCATCGGCACGAGCGTCATGACGCCGACGTTCCGATACAACCCGGCCGTGCTCGCGCAGGCGTTCGCGTCGCTCGGATGCCTCTACCCGGGCCGGATCATCGCGGGCTTCGGCACGGGCGAGGCGCTGAACGAGATCGCGACGGGCTACCGCGGTGCGGGCGAGCAGGACTGGCCCGAGTTCCGCGAGCGGTTCGCGCGGCTGCGCGAGTCGGTGCGGCTCATGCGCGCGCTCTGGACCGAGGACGGCCAGGTGAACTTCGAGGGCGAGTACTACTCGACCCACGACGCGTCGATCTACGACCGGCCGGATGTCCCGGTGCCGGTGTACATCGCCGCCGGCGGCCCGACCGTGGCGAAGTACGCGGGGCGCGCGGGCGACGGGTTCATCTGCACGTCGGGCAAGGGCGCCGAGCTCTACGTCGACCAGCTCATCCCGGCGGTCAAGGAGGGCGTCGACGCCCGTTCCGACGGCCGCGACTACGCCGCGCTCGACCGCATGATCGAGATCAAGCTGTCGTACGAGGAGACCGACGAACTCGCGCTCGAGAACACTCGGTTCTGGTCGCCGCTGTCGCTCTCGGCCGAGCAGAAGCACGACATCAGCGACCCGGTCGAGATGGAGCGGGCCGCGGACGCGCTGCCGATCGAGCAGATCGCGAAGCGCTGGATCGTCGGCAGCGACCCCGACCGGGTCGTCGAGCAGATCGGCCAGTACGTCGACTGGGGCTTCGACCACCTCGTGTTCCACGCGCCCGGCCACGACCAGCGCCGGTTCCTCGAGCTGTTCGAGCGCGACCTCGCGCCGCGGCTGCGGGCACGGGCGGGCGCGTAACCGGTTGAGCCGGTTCCGGGATCCGTCGCCGGCCGGGGCATCCTGATCAGTGCCCGGGATTCGGCGCCGGATGCCTCCCATCGGCGTAGCCTGAGGGGATGAGCACCGCCCCTCGCCGGTCCGCGTCCCGGCGCGAGATCCTGACATGGGTCGCGGCGGTCGGCGTCCCGCTCGCGATCGGCGCCGGCGTCTTCCTGCCGCTGACCGCGTCGGCCGCGGTCGACCTGCCCGACAAGAGCGTCGAGGAACTGATCGCGTTCGCGCAGGCGAGCGACGTCGACGCCCTCTCGGGCACGATCGAGCAGGACTCGGAGCTCGGCCTCCCCGACCTCGACGGGCTCGTCCCGGGGAGCGGCGGCGACGCCGGCGAAGGGTCGGGCGAGACCGGCGACGGCGCGGGCGAGCCGGCCGACCTCGACGATCTGCTCGCGCTCGCGACCGGGTCGCACACCGCGAAGGTGTACCTCGACGGCGAGCAGGCGCGGCTGCAGGTGCTCGACCGGCTCGCCGAGCGGAACGTCTACGTCGACGGCGAGGCGCACGAAGCCTGGTTCGTCGACTCCGAGACCAAGACCGCGACCCGCTTCACGAGGCCCGACGAGATCGACCTCGAGGAATTCGAGCACGGCTCCACGCCGAGCGCCACGGATGCCCCGACGCCCGAGGAGGTCCTCGACCGGGCCCTCGCCGACCTCGACGAGACCACCGAGGTCACGGTCGGCACCGACGGCCGGGTCGCGGGCCGTGACGTCTACGAACTCGTCCTCGCGCCGAGGACCGACGACACGCTCGTCGGCGAGGTGCGCGTCGCGATCGACGGCGAGCACGGGGTGCCGCTCGCGGCGTCGATCACCGCGCGCGGCGCCGACGAGCCCGCGTTCAGCGTCGCCTTCACGGACATCTCGTTCACGGCGCCGGATGCCTCGGTGTTCGCCTTCGAGCCGGGAGCGGACTACACCGTGGTCGAGCGCGAGCTCCCGGTCCCGTCGGAGCACGGCGACGACCAGGCCGGCGCGACCTCGGAGGAGGCGACCGGTCCGGTCGTGCACGGCGACGGCTGGTCGGCCGTCGTCGAGTTCCCGGCGCCCGCCGAGGGCGGGGCCTCGGGCGGTCCGCAGGCCGGCGACCTGCCCGAGGGCGCCGGTGACGAGGCATCCGCCGTGCTGGAGCGCGCGACCACGCCGGTCGACGGCGGGCGGGTCCTCGAGACCGCGCTCGTGTCGGTGCTGTTCACGGACGACGGCCGGGTCCTCGTCGGCGCGGTCCCCGCGGAGCGGCTCGTCGAGGCCGCGCAGGCCGGGCGTTGACGGTCCGGCGGTGAGCGGGCGGGCCGACGGCGACCTGGCGATCGAGACGCACGGGCTCACCAAGCGGTTCCGCGCGCACGCCGCGGTCGACGGCATCGACCTCGTCGTGCCGCGCGGTGCGGTGTACGGGTTCCTCGGGCCGAACGGGTCGGGCAAGACCACGACGATCCGGATGCTGCTCGGGCTCGTCCGGCCGACCGCGGGCGAGGTCCACGTGCTCGGCGCACCGATGCCGCGCTCGCTCGACGCGGTGCTGCCACGGGTGGGCGCGCTCGTCGAAGGCCCGGCGTTCTCGCCGTTCCTGACCGGGACCGCGAACCTGCGCCGGTTCGACGCCGCCGATCGGCACTCGGACCCGGCGACCCGCGCCGCTCGCGCCGCGGACGCGCTCGACCGGGTCGGGCTGACGCACGCCGCGGGCAAGAAGGCGCACGCCTACTCGCTCGGCATGAAGCAGCGCCTGGGCCTCGCGAACGCGCTGCTCATGCCCCGGGACCTCCTCGTGCTCGACGAACCCACGAACGGACTCGACCCGCAGGGCACGCGCGAGGTCCGCTCGCTCGTGCGCTCGTTCGCGGCGGACGGCACGACCGTGTTCGTGTCGAGCCACCTGCTCGCGGAGGTCGAGCAGCTGTGCACGCACGTGGGCGTCATGAGCGGCGGCCGGCTCGTCGCGCAGGGCACGATCGAGGAGTTCCGCCGCTCGGGCGGGCATGTGCGCATCGAGGTGCGCACGCCGGATGCCGCGGCCGCCCGACGCGTGCTCGCGCGGCTCGGGGTCGCGGTCGACGACGGGCACGGGGCATCCGACCTCGACGTGGTCACGGGGACGATCGCGGACGCGGACGCGGACCCGGACGCGCCCGGCGCCGACGCACGCCGTGCCGACGTGTCGGCTGCGGGCGCGGCGGATGCCGCGTCCGACCTCCGGCCCGAGGCGATCGTCGCCGCGCTCGTGGCCGACGGCGTGCGGGTGCGCGGGTTCGCGGTCGAACGGGCGAGCCTCGAACAGCGGTTCGTCGAGCTCACGGGGGAGGGCTTCGATGTCGTCGCCTGAGGCGGATGCGTCGGCGGTCGCCGGGACCCGGACCGGGACCGAGGCCGGGGCCACCCCCGGGGGCCCGGGCGTGAGCGCGACCGGGGCATCCGGGCTTCGGCCGCGCCGGGCCGCGTCGGGCACCCTCCGGCTGCTCGGGAACGAACTGGCGACGCTCTTCCGGCGGTGGCGCACCTGGGCGATGCTCGGCGCGCTCGCGCTCATCCCGATCCTGATCGCCGTCGCGCTGCGCATCGCCGGGGCGACCCGTGCGGGCCGCGGGCCGGCGTTCCTCGACCAGGTCACCGACAACGGGCTCTTCGTCGGCGTCGCGGCGATGACGGTCGCCATCCCGCTGTTCCTCCCGCTCACGATCGCCGTGACCGCGGGCGACGCGATCGCCGGGGAGGCGAGCCACGGCACCCTTCGCTACCTGCTGATCGCACCGGCCGGGCGCATCCGCCTGCTCGTCGTCAAGTACCTCGCGGCCGCCGCGTTCTGCCTCGCGGCGACGTCGACGCTCGTCGTCGTCGGCACGCTCGTCGGCTGGGCCCTGTTCCCGATCGGCCCGGTGACGCTGCTGTCGGGCGCGCAGGTGTCGGTGGGCGAGGGGCTCCTGCGCTTCCTCGCGATCGCCGCGTACGCGACCGTCTCGCTCCTCGGGCTCTCGGCGATCGGACTGTTCCTGTCCACCCTCACGACCGTGCCCATCGGGGCGATGGCCGCGACGGCGATCCTCGCGGTGGCGTCGCAGATCGTCGGGTCGATCCCGCAGCTCGAGGCGTGGCATCCATGGCTGTTCACCGATCGCTGGCTCGACTTCGCCGACCTGCTGCGCTCGCCGATCGTGTGGGACTCGTTCGCCGCGAACGCGTTGCTGCAGGGGGCGTACGTCCTCGTGTTCGGTGTGCTCGCGATCGCCCGGTTCACGACGCGCGACGTGCTGAGCTGAGGGCCCGGCCGGTTCGCTTCCGCGCGGATCAGCGCAGGTCGCCGACGCTTCGCGGGACGGCGCAGTAGTCCAGGAGGTACCGGGTGGGCGCGGACTCATCGGTCGCGTCGACCATCACCGTGGCCCCGGTGTGGGGCAGCGCGTCGCCCTGGAGCGTCCAGACCGAGAAGTGCCAGACGCCGACGACCGAGAGGTCGTGCAGGCGCCGGCCGTCGACGACGAGGACCGTGTCCGAGCCATCGGCGACGGCGAGCGACTGCGCCCGGAAGGGGTCGACGACGCTCGCGCGCAGGGCCGCCTCGTCGACATCGCCGATCGAGAGCCGCACCGCGTGCTGCCCCCGCCGCCCGAGCGCGACGGCCAGGTCGTCGGCCAGGCGCGCGGCGACCGCGGCATCCTCGCCCTCGACCGCGACGAGCCGGCGCCCGGTCGGTCGCAGGTGCAGGAACTCGGCGGCGATGGAGTCCAGGAACTCGGCCCGGGTGTCGCGCTCGGTCATGCCCAAAGGCTACGCCCGGCCGGCCCCGCCGCCGCTCGCGATGCCGAGGTAGTGCACCACCGGCGTCCCGGTGCGCGGATGCGTCGTCACCTCGGCGTCGACCCCCCAGACCGTGCGGAGGAGCCCGGCGGTGAGCACCTCGGCCGTCGGTCCGGCCGCGACCACCCGGCCCTCGGCGAGCACGACGACGTGATCGGCGTACGACGCCGCGAGCCCGAGGTCGTGGAGCGCGGCCAGCACCGTCAGCCCGCCCGCGGCGAGCCGTCGCAGCAGGTCGAGGGTCACGAGCTGCGCACGCACGTCGAGGTGGTTGGTCGGCTCGTCGAGGAGCAGCAGCTCCGGCTCCTGCGCGAGCGCACGGGCGAGATTCACCCGCTGGCGCTCGCCGCCCGAGAGCTCGTCGTAGGGTCGCGCCGCGAACTCGGCGGCGCCGACGGCCGCGAGGCTGTGCGCGACGACCTCGCGGTCGACCGCTCGGTCGCCGCCCCACGCGCCCTGGTGCGGGATGCGGCCGAGCGCGACGACGTCGGCGACGCGCAGGCCCTGCGTGCGGGCGTCCCGGGTCTCCTGCTCGGCGAGGGCGATGCGCCGTGCGCGCTCCCGCCGGGGGAGGGACGTGAGGTCGTCGCCCGCGAGCAGCGCGGTGCCCGCCGCCGGACGCTCGACGCCCGCCAGCAGGTGCAGCAGCGTGCTCTTGCCCGCGCCGTTCGGGCCCACGAGCGCCGCGACGGCCCCGCGCGGCACCTCGAGGCCGATCTCCTCGAGCACGATCCGGTCGCGCCGGGCGAAGCCCAGACGGGCGACCTCGAGCGCGGATGCCTCGGGCGGGGATGCCTCGGGCGCGACATTCGTCGCGGCGGCGCCGGTCGTGGCATCCACGCGGGTGTCCGAGGCAGTCATGCCGCCCTCCTCGCGCGGATCAGGAGCACCGCGAACACCGGGCCGCCGACGAGCGCGGTGAGGATCCCGACCGGCAGCTCGCGGGGATCGAACAGCGTGCGCGCCCCGGTGTCGACCCAGACCAGGAACACGGCGCCCGCGAGCGCGGACAGCGGCAGCAGCGCGCGGTGCCCCGAGCCCGCCACCAGGCGGACCGCGTGCGGCAGGATCAGGCCGACGAACCCGATCGCGCCGCTCACCGCGACGAGGGCTCCCGTCAGCAGCGCGGTCGCGACCAGGAGCAGGATCCGGGTGCGTGCGACATGCACGCCGAGCGCGGCGGCGGCGGCGTCCCCGAACGTGAACGCGTCGAGCGTGCGCCCGGTGAGCAGCAGCGGCCCGCCGACCACGACCAGCGCGCCGCCCGCGAGCGCGACCGAGGACCAGTCGGCGCCCGCCAACGAGCCGAGCAGCCAGTTCAGGATCTCGCGGTAGCTGTCGGTCGTCGCGCTCCAGAAGATGACCAGGCTCGTCACCGCGCCGAAGACCGCGGAGACCGCGATGCCCGCGAGCACGGTCGTCGTCGGGCTGAGGCCGCCGGCCGCGCGGGCCAGGCCGAGGGTGGCGGCGAGCGCGGCGAGCGCGCCCGCGAACGCGGCGACGGGCAGCACCAGGCCGAGTCCGAGCACCAGGACCACGACGGCGCCGACGGATGCCCCGGACGACAGGCCGAGCAGGTACGGGTCCGCGAGCGGATTGCGGGTGAGCGCCTGCATCACGCCACCGCACAGCGCGAGCCCGGCGCCGACCGCGGCCGCGGCGAGCACGCGGGGCATCCTGAGCTCCCAGACGATCGCGTCCTGCAACGGCGGCAGGCTGGAGGACCCGATCCCGAGATGCGCGAGCAGGCTCTGCCAGACGTCGGCCGGTGCGAGCCCGGCGGGGCCCACGACGACGGCCGCCACGATCGAGGCGAGCAGCGCGAACACGAGCGCGGCGCCCCAGGCGAGCGGCGCGGCCATGGTCGGGCGAGCGGGGTGCGGAGGGAGGGCACCGGGAGCCCGGCCCGTATCGGGGTGCCGTTCGATCGCGTCGGCCTCGATGAGGGTCCCCTCGGGCGGCGCCGCTCGACCACCGTGGGGCGGTGCTGCTCGAGCCCCGGGCGGGGCTCCTCCACCGACGGCGGGGGACATCAGCGCAGCGCCCCGAGCTGCTCGACCAGCGACTGCACCGCGGAGACGTTCCGCACGCCCGCCTCGGTCGAGGGGAAGTCGACGACCACGAAGCGGGCCTCCTGCACGGCGGGCAGTGCGGCCGTCGCCGCGTTGGCGCGGAGCTTCTCGATCTTCTGGTCGGCGGTGTTCCACGGGGCATCCACCAGGACGATGACGTCGGGGTTCGCGGCGACGATCGCCTCCCAGCCCATCGAGGTCCAGGTGTCGTGGACGTCGGCCGCGACGTTGTCGAGGCCCGCGGCATCCATGATCATCTGCGGCGCGCCGATGCCGGCACCGACGAAGGGGGTGTCGTCGCCGGACGAGTACCAGAGCGCCGACCAGCCGGCGTCGCTCGGCTCGATCGCGTCGAGCGCGGCCTGCTGCTCGGCGACCAGGTGGGCCGCGGCGTCCGGCACGCCGAAGATCGCCCCGGCCTCCTCGAATTCGCGGAACACCTCGTCGAACGTGAGCGGGTCGGGCATGTAGCCCTCGGTCTTGCAGGCCGCGGGCGCGACGTACGTGTGCACGCCGAGCTGCTCGAGCAGGGCGCGGTCGCCCGCGCCGTCGGCGGTGAGGATCGACTCCCAGCCGGCGAACACGAGGTCGGGCTCGAGCGCGAGCGTCGCCTCCTGCGACGGCACCTTGTCGCTCACGACCTCGATGCCGGATGCCGCGTCCGCCGGGTCGGCCGGGACGGCGCCGATGATCTCGTCGGGCACCGGTCCGTCGCTGAACGCGCTGCCGACGACCCGGTCGGCGACGCCGAGGGCGACGAGCAGCTCGAGCGTCGACGACTTGACCGTGACGACCCGCTCGGGCGCGTGATCGAACGTGACCTCAGTGCCGCAGTTGTCGACCGTGAGCGGGTACGAGGATGCCGCGGCCGCCGCCGCACCGCCGTCGGCGTTTGAGCCGGCGTCGGGCGAGGAGGCGGGGGCGGCGCAGCCGGCGAGGGCGAGCGCCACGAGCGGCAGGGCCGCGATCGGCGCGGCGTGACGGCGGCGCAGACGGTTCGGTCGGGGACGACGGGAGCGCATGGGGAGCGCGGGCATGGGACCTCCGGGCAGGGGAGACGACGGTGAGTTCGGTGCAACCGACGAATGTCGGGGACTCACGGCCCACAGCCCGGGCCATCGAAACCGGTCACAGCACGACCGGCGGTCGCTGCCAGTCTACGACCTCGCCCCCATTTCAGACCTCGGCCCCATTTCAGACCTCGCGCCCATTTCAGGATGAGAGCCGACATCGCCGCTCCCATCCTGAATGGGGAGGGGACGAGCGGACGGGCGGACCGGCGGGCGGGGAGTGGTCCCCATCGTGACCGCGTCCGCGGAACCGTAGGCTCAGGTCCGGTTCGGCGGCACGGTGCCGCCGGGAAGGACACCCTGCATGCCCACCCGCACTCGTCGTCACAAACTCGCCCTGGCGCTCGCCGCCTTCTCGCTCGCCGCAGCCGGCACCGTGGGCGCTGTCGGCGCCGCGCCCGCCCCCGCCGAGGCCGCAGGCCGCTGCGTGGACTACAACTACTCGCAGGGTGGCTACTCCTCCTGCATCGGCTACATCCAGCAGCTCCTGAACGACAAGATCCAGAACAAGATCGCCGTCGACAACGCCTTCGGCCCGGCGACCAGGGCCGCCGTGATCTCCGTCCAGCGGAACGTCGGACTCGTCGCCGACGGCATCGTCGGACCCAAGACGTGGAACTACCTCTGCTACCCGCAGCGCGGCCCGGGCCCGGTGCCCGGCTTCCCGTACGCCGCGGCCCGCGCCGCCGGCTGCGCGATCTGAGATCGGCGATCACCCCGGGTCGGTGACGATCCCGGGTTCGCCGACGATCCGGGGTCGCTGAACCGCTCAGCGGCCCCGGCCGGTCGGAACGTCGCTGCTCAGGGTCCGGGCAGCGCGAGGTCGAGCGCCGCGCCCGCGAGCGCGGCGGACGTCTCGAGGTCGCGCATCCAAAGCGGCACCGCACGCGCCGCGAAGCCGTCGGCGCGGAGCCCGTCGACCTCGGCCGCGTCCTCCTCGGCGACGAGCCAGCCGTCGAGCAGGCCTCGGGCGCCGTCCGTAGTGTCCGCCGCGCCGGTCGCGTCAGAGCGGGCCCCGTAGTGCCGGGCTTCGGAGTGCCGGGCCCCGTAGTGCCGGGCGACGGCCGCGGCATCCGTCTGCACGCCGATCGCCGACAGGCACGCGTCGGCCATGCCGCGCACGACGGCGCCGCCGATGATGGGGGAGACGCCGACGACCGGGGCATCCGTCGCCGCGAGCGCCTCGCGGATGCCCGGGATCGCGAGGATCGTGCCGATCGACACGACCGGATTCGAGGGTGCGACGAGCACGACGTCGGCGTCCGCGATCGCCTCGACCACGCCGGGAGCGGGGCGCGCCGTCCCGAGGTTCCGCTGGCGGAACTCGCGCGCGGGCAGGGTCGCGCGGTAGCGGGTCCACCACTCCTGGAAGTGGAGCTCCCGCGTCGGTGCGCCGCCGCCCGGGGCATCCGCGCCGCCCGGGGCATCCGGATCGTCGACCAGGACGTGCGTGTCGACCTCGGCGTCGGTCGCCGGGAGCAGTCGCACCCCGAGCGGCCAGCGTGCCTGCAGCCGCTCGGCGACCTGCGCCGGCGCGAGGCCCTCGCGGAGCCACGCCGTGCGCGCGAGGTGCGTCCCGAGGTCGAGGTCGCCGAGCGTGAACCACGGCCAGCCGACGCCCCACTCGCGGAGCTCGGCCGCGACGCGCTCGGTCTCGCCCGCGCGCCCCCACCCGCGCTCGGTGTCGTTCACGCCCGCGAGCGCGTAGAGCAGCGAGTCGAAGTCGGGCCAGAGCCGCACGCCCGCGAGCCAGAGGTCGTCGCCGGTGTTCACGACGACGTCGACGGATGCCTCGCTCCCGCCCGCCCCGTCGGGGAAGCGCCTGCGCACCTCCTCGCGCACGCCGCGCACGAACCGTGCGCCGCCGACGCCGCCCGCGAGCACCGTGATCCGCATCGGGCCAGCCTAGACGGCCGTGCGGGCCCTGCGGCCGAGGCTGCGCTGCCGCCGGAAGCAGGTCCTCGCGTCGGAACCTCTGCGCGCCGTGCTTCGAGTACCGGAAGCGGATTCGAACGCGACACCCGCGGGAAGGGAAGGGGCGCGTCAGGGGCGGATCGAGACCCCGGCGCGCACGAGTTGGGGCACGGTCGCGTCGGGCAGGTACGCGCGGACCAGGCCGAGCGCGATGCGCGGGAGGTCGGCCTCGTCGGGGTAGAGCAGGAACATCGGCGCGGCGCGCGGGTTGAACTTCTGCTTGAACCGGTGCAGCGAGCGGAAGCCGTAGGCCGGTTCGAGGATGCCCCCGAGCTGGTCGAGGACGCGCTCGATGGGCTCCACGTCGTCGTCGACCTCGGAGCGCGCGAGCGGCGCGCCCGACAGCGAGAGGAAGGCGGCGCCCTCGTCGCGGAGGGTGACGAGCGACGACCCGATCAGGAACTCCATGACCTGGGGGAAGCCGCCGTCGCGCCGCCGCATGAGGTCGAGCGTCCACCCCGTCGGCTCGCCGCCCGGCGCGTAGACGGGCAGCCAGCTGAGGAAGCCGTCGACGGTGCCGTCGGCGGCCTCGGCGAGCGCCAGCCGCACCGCGGGGTCGAGGGCCTCGTCGATCGATCCGAGCGTGAACCGCATCTCGGGCAGACCCTTGTCGCCGACCCACTCCTCCGAGATGGCGGTGACCTGGGCGCGCACCGATCGCGGCTCGGACGCGAGCGTCGTCATCCGGAACCGCACGCCCTCCCGCTCGGCGCGGTTCAGCGCCTGGCGCACCTGGCTCCACCGCTTGCCCGTGAGCTCGAGGCCGGGCAGGTCCACGATCGTGTCCTCCGCGATCTGCAGCGCGTGCCAGCCGTCCGGCATCGCGGCGCGGGCCGCCGCGCTCGCGCCGAAGACGGTCGCGACGAACCCGGCGTGCTCGGCCGCGTCGATGAACTCGGTGAGCGTGGCGCACAGCGCCTCGGGCGGGGCGATCGGGTCGCCGAGCACGATGGCGACGCCCTGATGCGTCTGGTACGCGACGACCGAGCCGTGGTCGGAGCCGAAGAAGTGGCGGTTGTCGTCCCACGTGGCCATCCAGGAGAGCGGGCCGCCGCCGACGCTCCGCACGACGTCGCGCGCCTCGTCGATGCGGGCGCCCGGCCGCTCGGCGCCGCGGTCGCCCGGGAGCCTGCGGCGCAGGCGCGCGCGGAACGCCCGTCGGCAGATGAGCAGCCACGCGAGCATGACCGTCCAGAGGAAGCCGGTCGCCGAGGCGAACGCGAGCCCCTCCCGCTCGTCGTATCCCTCGGGCGTGCCGAACAGCTCCGGGTGCGCGATGAGGAACACGGCGAGCGCGCCGACGAGCACGTTCAGGCCCACGAGGACCACGGCGAGGATCCACGCCGCTCGGGTGCCCCGGCGGAGCCCGGTGATCATGACGATCGCGACGAGCAGGTCGAATCCGACGTCGATCACGTCGACGCCGCCGACCTGCGTCGTCCCGAACGGGCCGGTGGTCGGCACGAGCGAGGCGACGAGCTCGACCACGATGAGCCCGACGAACAGGACGACCGCGACGAAGCGCTGCTCGCGCACGGTCGGCTTCCGGAACGAGTCGACCTTGATGAGCAGCACCATGCCGACCGCGATGGCATGGATCACGTCGGCGATGGACCCGAGGAACATGAGGCTCACGAGCGCGTACTCGGTGAGGACGAGCATGGACCGGCCGCGCCACGGGGCGGGGAGGCTCGCACAGGCCGCGGTGAGGCAGGCGAACACCCCGCCGGACGGCCCGACGTCGACCTGCGTGACGAGCGACTCGGCCCAGTGCGAGCCCATCTCGGCGAACCCGGCGATCACGATCGCCGCGCCGACCACCGAGAGCACCTGGCCGCCCGTGAAGTAGGCGGCCGCACGCGCGGTGCCGCGGCGCAGTTCGAGCGACCCGACGCCGAGCGGGATCAGGATCGCGAGCAGCACGTACCCCCACGGCGCGGTGACCAGGAACGTGCCCGTCACCGTCGTCCACCAGCGCGAGTCGCTGAACGAGGGCACGCCGTATGCGAAGGTCTCGTACCACGGTGCCTCGCTCGCGGGCGAGGTCAGCGTGCCGGTGAACAGGCCGACGAGGAGGAGCGCGGCGAGCAGCGAGAGCGTGAACGGCACGCGCGCCAGGAACGAGACGATCCGCCTGGCCCTGGTCGGCGAGGTATCGGGCGAGGATGCCTCGGGTGCACGCCGCTCGGTATCCGTCGTCGTCATACGACCCCCTCAGCCCCCCGACCCCTGCGGGCAGGCTACCGGTCGTCGTCCTCGCGGTTCAATGACGGGCACGGGTTCGACGGTCGCTGACGCGCGACACCGTGCATGGGTCGAACCGTTTGACACGTCGCCAGAACGTGTAAAGATTTGCCGGATTTTTTTACATGTCTGGAGGATATGTGACTACGGTTGACACGTGAGCTGGCGACCCGACGAACCGTACAACGCGCTTCCCGAGCTGCCCCCGTCGGTGCCGATCGAGACGAACACGGTGCTCAAAGCAGCGATCGAGGCCCGGTCGGCGCTCGCTGCGCTCGATCAGGCGGCCAGGCGCATGCCGAACCCCGCGGTGCTGCTCAACTCGATCCCGATCCTCGAGGCGCAGGCGAGCTCCGAGATCGAGAACATCGTGACGACGACCGACGAGCTGTTCCGCTTCGCCGACGATGACTCCGGCATCGCAACGCCGGAGACGAAGGAGACGCTGCGATACCGCACCGCGCTGTTCGCAGGACTTCGAAGCATCGAGACACGTCCGCTTTCGGCTTCGACGGCGATCGACATCTGCTCGATGATCCATCGTCGTGACATCGACGTGCGCAACCTCCCGGGCACGATCATCGCGAACCCCGTCACCCGCCGGGCCATCTACACGCCGCCGACCGGGGCGGACGTGATCAGGCGGAAGCTCGCCAACTGGGCGGACTTCCTCCATGGCTCGGCGGAAACGGATCCGCTCGTCAGGATGGCCGTCGCGCACTACCAGTTCGAGGCGATCCACCCCTTCGCCGACGGCAATGGCCGAACCGGGCGCATCCTGAACATCCTGATGCTCGTGGATGCCGGGTTGCTGCAGGCGCCGATCCTGTACCTGTCGCGGTACATCATCGCCCACAAGGACGAGTACTACCGGCTGCTGCTCGCCGTCACCAGCGCCGGTGACTGGGAGCCCTGGGTGGTGTACATGCTCGACGCGGTGCGGGAAACCGCGCGGGCAACCCTCGTGAAGATCGACGCGATCCAAGCCCTCCAGGCCCGGGTGCGGGAGCAGGTCCGAATCACGAGTGCCGGATCCAACTCCGATCTGCTCGAGGTGCTGTTCGAACAGCCGTACTGCCGCATCGCCAACGTCATCGAGCGCTGCAACGTGTCTCGACCGACCGCGACGAAGTGGCTCAATGAACTCGTCGCCCTCGGAACGCTGCACGACCTCAAGGTCGGTCGTGAGCGCCTGTTCATCAACCACGCCTTCCTCACGATCCTCATCCGCGAGGATGCCCCATCGGCGACGAACTGAGGACCGGCGGGCTGCTCGGCCGTCACGCCCACCGGTGCTCGAGCGAGTACACCCCGGGCGGGTGCGGCAGCGCGGCGGCGGCGATCGCGGAGGCCACGCCCGAGGCATCCGCTCGGATCATGCCGGCCGTCACGCGCACGAACTCGCCCGCGCCCGCGGTGTCGGGCGCCAGGAACGGCGAACCGGGCGCGACCCGGATGCCCGCCGCAGCGAGCTGCACGAGCGCGAACCGCTCGTCGTGCACGGGGATCCAGGTGTTGATGCCGTCCGAGCGCGGCGCCTCGACGCCGTGCTCCGCGAGTGCGTTCGCGAGTGCGCGCTGGCGGGCGTAGTACTGGCGCGTGGCCTCGGCGACCTCGTCCATCGACTCGCCGTCGGTGAGCAGCGCGACGAGGATGCGCTGGAGCATGCGCGAGGTCCAGCCCGGGCCGAGCATGCGGCGGGCGACGACCTGGTCGAGGACGGCGGCGGGGCCGCCGAGCGCGGCGATCCGCAGGTCGGGACCGTGCGACTTCGAGAAGCTGCGCACGTGCACGACCCGGTCGGGCAGCCACCGGCCGAGGCTCACGTCGGCCGACGTCGAGATCTGGCCCGAGTGGTCGTCCTCGACGACGAGGACGTCGGCGCCGTTCGGATGGGTGCGCAGCACCGTGGCGAGCTCCTCGGCGCGCTCGGCCGTCATGGACGCGCCGGTCGGGTTCTGCGCGCGGGGCTGGAGCACGATCGCGCGGGGCTTGCGGGCGAGCGCGGCGCGCAGCGATTCCGGGGTCATGCCCTCGGCGTCGAGCGCGACCGGCACGGGGGCGGCGCCGAGCGCCTCGATGAGGTCGAAGAAGGGCGGGAAGCCGGGCACCTCGACCGCGACCCGGTCGCCGAAGCGGACGGATGCCTCGAGCGTCCGCGAGACCGCGTCGAGGGCGCCGTCGACGACCGTGATCCCCTCGGCCTCGTATGGCCAGCCCTCGCGCAGCACGCGCTCGAGCTCGGGGACGACCGGCAGGTCGTGGTAGCTGGGCGTCTCGGCGCTCGCCGACACGCGTGCGAGCGCGCGCTCGAGCCGCGGCAGGAGCAGCGGATCGGGCGTGCCGCGCGACAGGTCGAGCCGGGACGGGCCGAGGTGTCCCGCGAGTCCCTGCGTGCGCGGCGGGAGCCACGTGCCGTCGCGTCGGCGGACGAACGAGCCGGCGCGCCCGCGCGACTCGATCAGGCCGGCGCGCGCGAGCGCCTGCCACGCCTGGCTGACGGTGGCCGGACTCACGCCGAGCTGTGCGGCGAGCGCGCGGACGGTCGGGAGGCGCTCGCCGGGGGCGACCTCGCCGCTCGTGATGAGGCGCGCGACGCTCGCGGCGATGTCGCTCGGCGACGATCCGTCGATCTGCACGGATCCAGCGTGCATGGCTCTTGCCTCCCCCGATGCCGCGGCCCACAATGACTTACACGTACGTCACAGAGTGAAACACAAGGGAAATGTTCACGTCCAAGAATAACGAAACGGGCCGCAGGGCCCGGACCAGTGTTCTCGGCACCATCTCTCGGCGTCACCCCCGACCCCGGTAGGCCGCACCACGCGCGAACCCAGCGCACGCCCACCGCGGACGGCGACGATGCCGACCGTCACAGGAGGCAGCATGACCATCGTCCGAGCGGCCATCACGCAGACGACCTGGACCGGCGACAAGGACTCGATGCTCGACAAGCACGAGCAGTTCGCCCGCGACGCGAAGGAGCAGGGCGCCCAGATCATCTGCTTCCAGGAGCTGTTCTACGGGCCGTACTTCGGCATCACCGAGGACGTGAAGTACTACGACTACGCCGAGCCGGCCGACGGGCCGATCGTGCAGCGCTTCGCCGCCCTCGCGAAGGAGCTCGGCCTGGTGATGGTGCTCCCGATCTACGAGGAGGAGCAGCCGGGCGTCTACTACAACACCGCGGTCGTCGTCGACTCCGACGGCACGATCCTCGGCTCGTACCGCAAGCACCACATCCCGAACCTCGACAAGTTCTGGGAGAAGTTCTACTTCCGGCCCGGCAACCTCGGCTATCCCGTG
This sequence comes from Agromyces sp. MMS24-JH15, assembly GCF_043518605.1. Lineage (GTDB taxonomy): Bacteria > Actinomycetota > Actinomycetes > Actinomycetales > Microbacteriaceae > Agromyces. The sequence goes on along the minus strand of NZ_CP171358.1, from coordinate 797,790 downwards.
TTCCAGACCTCGGTCGGGCCGATCGGCGTCTACATCTGCTACGACCGGCACTTCCCCGAGGGATGGCGCGAACTGGGCCTGAACGGCGCGCAGATCGTGTTCAACCCGAACGCCACCAAGCCCGGGCTGAGCAACCGGCTGTGGGAGATCGAGCAGCCCGCCGCCGCCGCCGCGAACGGCTACTTCGTCGCCGCCCCCAACCGCGTCGGCCGCGAGGACAACGAGTACGGCGAGCTCGCCGTCACGTTCTACGGCAAGAGCCAGTTCGTCGACCCGCAGGGCAACATCGTCGGCGAGTACGGCTCGGGGTCGAACGAGGAGGTCGTCGTGCGCGACCTCGACCTCGACATGATCCGGCAGGTGCGGAACGCCTGGCAGTTCTACCGCGACCGCCGTCCGGAGTCCTACACCAGCATCCCCAAGCCGTAGGTCTCGAGACGCGTCGACTTCGTCGGCGCTCCTCGACCACCGAGATTCCGAAGGAGTGAATCCCGAAATGACCACCACCCTCATCACCGGCGGCACCGTCGTCAGCGCGACGGGCCGATCCGAGGCCGACGTCCTCGTCGACGGGGAGCGCATCGTCGCGGTCCTCGCGCCCGGCAGCGAACTGCTCGGCACGGATGTCTCGGCCTCCGTCGACCGCATCGTCGACGCCACCGGCAAGTACGTGATCCCCGGCGGCATCGACGCGCACACGCACATGCAGCTGCCGTTCGGCGGCACCGAGGCATCCGACACCTTCGAGACCGGCACCCGGGCCGCCGCGCACGGCGGGACCACGTCGATCATCGACTTCGCGGTCCAGACCTACGGGCAGCGCATCGAGGACGGGCTCGCAGCCTGGCACGAGAAGGCCGACGGCAACTGCGCGATCGACTACGGCTTCCACCAGATCGTCGGCGACGTCACGCCGGAGTCCCTGGAGACCCTCCGCCGCCTGCCCGACGAGGGCATCACGAGCTTCAAGATGTTCATGGCGTACCCGGGCGTCTTCTACTCCGACGACGCGCAGATCCTGAAGGCGATGCAGGTGAGCCGCGACACCGGCATGCTCACGATGATGCACGCCGAGAACGGGCCCGCGATCGACGTGCTCGCCCAGCAGCTCGTCGACGCCGGCAACACCGACCCGTACTACCACGGCATCGCCCGCGCCTGGGAGATGGAGGAGGAGGCGACCCACCGCGCGATCATGCTCGCGAAGCTCACGGGTGCACCCCTCTACGTGGTCCACGTGTCGGCGAAGCAGGCGGTCGAGCAGCTCGCGTGGGCGCGCGACAAGGGCCAGAACGTCTTCGGCGAGACCTGCCCGCAGTACCTCTACCTCTCGCTCGAGGACCAGCTCGGGGCATCCAGCGACCAGTGGGGCGCGTTCGAGGGTGCGAAGTGGGTGTGCTCGACCCCGCTGCGCTCGCGCGCCGAGGGCCACCAGCACTCGATGTGGCAGGCGCTGCGCACGAACGACCTGCAGATGGTCTCGACCGACCACTGCCCGTTCTGCATGAAGGACCAGAAGGAGCTCGGCCTCGGCGACTTCCGGAAGATCCCGAACGGCATCGGCTCGATCGAGCACCGCATGGACCTCATGTACCAGGGCGTCGTCACCGGGGAGATCACGCTCGAGCGCTGGGTGGAGCTCACCAGCACCACGCCCGCGCGCATGTTCGGGCTGTACGGCCGCAAGGGCGTCATCCAGCCGGGCGCCGACGCCGACATCGTCGTCTACGACCCGAACGGGCACACGTCGATCGGGCTCGACAAGACGCACCACATGAACATGGACTACTCGGCCTGGGAGGGCTACGAGATCGACGGGCACGTCGACACCGTGCTGTCCCGCGGCAAGGTGATCGTCGACGACGGCGCGTACCTCGGCGCCAAGGGCGACGGGAAGTACCTGAAGCGCGGCCTGAGCCAGTACCTGATCTGAGATCACCGGTGGTCGAGTAGCGCCGACGAAGTCGACGCGTATCGAGACCGGGGAACCTGGTCTCGATACGGCCGCAGGCGGCCTACTCGACCAACGGAGGAAAGGAACCCACATGGAATTCGGCGCCGTCCTCCAGACGAATCCCCCCGCCGCGCGCACCGTCCAGCTCGCGAAGCTCGCCGAGGCGCACGGGTTCAGCCACGTCTGGACCTTCGACTCGCACCTGCTCTGGCAGGAGCCGTACGTCATCTACAGCCAGATCCTCGACCAGACCAAGCACATCAAGGTCGGCCCGTTCGTGACCAACCCGGCAACGCGGGACTGGACGGTCACGGCGAGCATCTTCGCCACGCTGAACGACATGTACGGCAACCGCACGATCTGCGGCATCGGCCGAGGCGACTCGGCCGTGCGCGTGACGAACGGCCGGCCGACGACGATGGCCGAGCTCCGCGAGTCGATCCACGTGATCCGCGAGCTCGCGAACTCGCGCCCGGTCGAGTACAAGGGCGCGACGCTGCAGTTCCCGTGGTCGCAGGGCTCGAAGCTCGACGTCTGGGTCGCCGCCTACGGCCCGATGGCGCTGAAGCTCACGGGCGAGGTCGGCGACGGGTACATCCTGCAGCTCGCCGACGTCGACATCGCCGCCTGGATGATCAAGACGGTCCGGGATGCCGCGGAGGCGGCCGGGCGCGACCCGATGTCGATCAAGTTCTGCGTCGCGGCGCCGTTCTACATCGGCGACGACTGGCAGCACATGCGCGACCAGTGCCGCTGGTTCGGCGGCATGGTCGGCAACCACGTCGCCGACATCGTCGCGAAGTACGGCGAGCACGGCGACGTCCCCGACGCGCTCACCGAGTACATCCGCGGACGCCAGGGCTACGACTACAACACGCACGGCAAGGCCGACAACGACCACGTGGACTTCGTGCCCGACGAGATCGTCGACCGGTTCTGCCTGCTCGGCACGGCCGCGGACCACATCGAGAAGCTCAAGCAGCTCGCCGAGCTCGGCGTCGACCAGTTCGCCGGCTACCTCCAGCACGACAACAAGGAGGAGACCCTGCGGGTCTACGGCGAGACGGTCATCCCCGCCATGTCCAAGCACATCACGGCGAAGCGATGAGGAGCACCCGGGCGCGGGCATGGCTCTGGGGCGCGGTGGGCGTGATCGCCTTCGCGGCCCTCTGGGAGCTGTACAAGTTCGTCGGGCCGGCCGACGGCTGGCTCGTCGGCGCGCAGGAGGGCGTGACCGGCAGCGGCATCCGCCTGCTCCCGCGCGCGAGCGACCAGGCCATGCCGCACGTCTGGGAGATGTTCGAGCGCATCGTCACGCCGGTCACGCGCGCGCCGGGCGCGCTCCCGCTCGGCACGGTCGTGCTGCTCGCGGCCGTCACGAGCCTCGGCGTCGCAGCGCTCGGATGGCTCGTGGGCGTCGTCGTGGGCTTCGCGCTCGCGCTCCTCATGCTCGGGTTCCGGATCGCCGAGCGCGCGGTGCTGCCGTTCGTCATCCTCAGCCAGACCGTCCCGCTCATCGCGCTCGCGCCGCTCATCCGCAACTGGGGCTCGCGGCTCGAGTTCGGCGAGTTCAGCTGGGAGAGCTGGATGTCGGTCGTGATCATCGCGAGCTACCTCGCGTTCTTCCCCGTCGCGGTCGGCGCGCTGCGCGGCCTGCAGAGCCCCGACGTGATCCACCTCGAGCTCATGCGCACGTACGCGGTCGGCTGGTGGCCCACGCTGTTCCGCCTGCGACTGCCCGCGAGCGTGCCGTTCCTCATCCCGGCGCTCCGGCTCGCCGCGGCGAACGCGGTCGTCGGCACCGTCGTCGCCGAGATCTCGGTCGGATTCAGCGGCGGCATCGGCCGGCTCATCCTCGAGACCGCGGTCGCGGCATCCAGCGACCCGGCGAAGCCGTGGGCGCCGATCTTCGGCGCCGTGCTTCTCGGGCTCGTCGCCGCCGGATTCGTCGCGCTCCTCGCCGCCTTCCTCACCCCGTTCCGCCGACAGGAGACCGTCGCATGACCTCGCCCACGCCCTCGACCCGCCAGTCGGCCGGCCCCGTCTCGCCCGCCGGCGCCGCCGAGGCCGTCCGCGTCACCGGCGTCGAACGGATCTTCCCCGGCGCGAAGGGGTCGAGCGTCACGGCCCTCACGGGCATCGACCTGGTCGTCTCCGGCGGCGAGTTCGTCTCGCTCATCGGCCCGTCCGGCTGCGGCAAGTCGACGCTGCTGCGGCTCATCGCCGACCTCGACGAGCCGACGGCCGGCGACATCCGGGTGTTCGGCGAGACGGCGCGCGCCGCGCGCATCGGCCGGTCCTACGGCATCGCGTTCCAGCAGGCCGGCCTCCTGCCGTGGCGGACCGTGGCCGCGAACATCGAGCTCCCGCTCCAGCTCCACGGCGTCGACAAGGCCGCGCGGCGCGCCCGCGTCGACGAGCTCGTCGAGCTCGTCGGGCTCGGCGACTTCGCCCAGCACTACCCCGACCAGCTCTCGGGCGGCATGCAGCAGCGCGTCGCGATCGCCAGGGCGCTCGCCGAGCGCCCGCGGCTGCTGCTGATGGACGAGCCGTTCGGCGCGCTCGACGAGATGACGCGCGAGCGGATGCAGACCGAGCTCCTCCGGATCCGCGCCGAGACCGGCGCCGCGGTCGTGTTCGTCACGCACTCGATCCCCGAGGCGGTCTACCTCAGCGACCGGGTCGTCGTGATGTCGCCGCGCCCCGGCCGCATCACCGACGAGATCGACGTGCGACTCGGCGCCGCGGCCGAACGCGGCGAGGACCTCCGCGAGGCCGAGTCGTTCTTCGCCGGCGTGACCGCGGTGCGCGAGGCGCTGCACGGTCCCGCGGCCGCACCCGCGACCGGCGGCGCGCGAGGGGTGGACCTCCGGTGAGCGCGCCCGCCGACACCGGGTTCGCGGCCGTCGTGAGCCCGCGACCGCCGCGCCGCGGCACGGGTCGCGCGGGCGGCGGGCCCGTCGGCCGGGCCGAACCGGGTGGATTCCGCGGATTCCTCCGGCTCGTCGTGCCGCCCGTGCTGCTCTTCATCGTCCTCGTCGCGCTCGTCGAACTCGTCGTCGTCGCCGCGGGCATCCCCCCGTTCGTGCTGGCGAGCCCGTCCGCGATCTGGGCGCAGCTCGTCCAGTACGCGCCGCAGGTGCTCGAGGCGACGCTCGCCACGGGCCTGAACGCGCTCATCGGCCTCGTCGCCGGGGCCGTGCTCGGCGTGGTCGCGGCGATCCTCGCGAGCGGGGTGAAGGCGATCGACGGCATGCTCGGGCCCGTCGTGGCATCCGTCGCCGTCGTGCCGATCGTGGCGCTCGCGCCCGTGCTCTACACGATGTTCGGCTCGACGTCCGAAGTCGCGCGCATCATCGTGGCATCCATCGCGGTGTTCGTGCCGATCTTCCTGAACACGCTGCGCGGGCTCCGCCAGGTGCGGCCCGTGCACCGCGACCTCATGCGCGCGTACGCCGCGACCCCGCAGCAGGCGACCCGCGCCGTGACGATCCCGTCGGCGCTGCCGCACTTCTTCACGGGCCTGCGCATCGCATCCTCGCTCGCCGTGATCTCCGCGCTCGTCGCCGAGTACTTCGGCGGCCCACGCCAGGGACTCGGCTCGGCGATCACGACCGCCGCCGCGTCGAGCGCGTACGCCCGCGCCTGGGCGTTCGTGATCGGCGCGATCCTGCTCGGCCTCGTCTTCTTCGCCCTCACCAGCCTGCTCGAGAGGATCGCATCCCGACACCGCTAGCCCTGCCCTGCCCTGCCACGGCCCGACCCGCCCGACCCGACCCCAGCATCGCCGGCCGACGACGTCCGGTCCCAGCCCCCGGCCCCAGCCGGACGGAACCGCACCACCGCACCATCCCAGCAATGCACCACCACCAGGAGGAGGAACGCACATGATGCGCAACCGCATGATCGCGGGGGCGGCGCTCGCAGCCGCATCCGCACTCGTGCTCGCCGGCTGTTCGAGCGGGGGCACCGACAGCGACAGCACCGACGGAGGCGACGAGCTCACCCACGTGACCCTGCAGCTGCAGTGGCTCACGCAGGCGCAGTTCGGCGGCTACTACCTCGCCAAGGCCAACGGCTACTGGGAGGACCTCGGCCTCGACGTCGAGATCATCCCCGGCGCGGTCGACATCGTCCCGCAGGACGTGCTCGCCGCGGGCGACGTCGACTTCGCGGTCGCGTGGGTGCCGAAGGCGCTCGCGTCGATCGAGGCCGGCGCCGGCATCACCGACATCGCGCAGATCTTCGAGCGCTCGGCGACCCTGCAGGTCTCGTGGGCCGACAGCGGCATCAGCGGCCCCGCGGACCTGTCGGGCAAGCAGGTCGGCAGCTGGGGCTTCGGCAACGAGTGGGAGCTCTTCGCGGGCCTCACCGAAGCGGATGCCTCGGGCTACACGATCGTCCAGCAGAACTTCGACATGAACGCGCTGCTGAACCACGAGATCGACGCCGCGCAGGCCATGACCTACAACGAGTACGCGCAGCTGCTCGAGGCCGTGAACCCCGACACCGGCGAGCTCTACCAGCCCGAGGACTTCTCGGTCATCGACTGGAACGAGGTCGGCACGGCCATGCTCCAGGACGCGATCTGGGCGAACACCGAGCGCCTCGAGAGCGACCCCGAGTACGCCGACACCGCGGTGAAGCTCATCCAGGGAGCCATCCTCGGCTGGATCGACCAGCGCGACGACCCGCAGGCCGCGGCCGACGCGGTGACCGCCGCCGGCTCGACCCTCGGCACCAGCCACCAGCTGTGGATGGCGAACGAGATCAACAAGCTGATCTGGCCGTCGACCTCGGGCATCGGCCACATCAACGACGACCAGTGGGCCGCGACCGTCGAGATGGCGCTCGCCACGAAGAACCAGGACGGCGCGCAGGTCATCACGACCGACCCGCCGGACTCGGCCTTCACCAACGAGTACGTCGACCAGGCCCTCGAGAACCTCAAGGCCGACGGCGTGGACGTGACGGGCGAGTCCTACGAGCCCATCGAGGTCACCCTCAACGAGGGCGGCAACTAGCAACACCCGGTGGTCGAGGAGCGTCGGGCTCCCCGCGCTCCTCGGCCACCACCGAACGAAAGGCATTCCACCCCATGACCGACACCGTCGCCGATCTCGACGCCCGCGCGCGCGAGCTCGACCAGGCGCACGTCTTCCACTCCTGGTCCGCGCAGTCGCAGACCTCCTCGCTCGTCGTCGCCTCCGGCCGGGGCGTGCGCGTCTGGGACCACGCCGGGCGCGAGTACCTCGACTTCGCGAGCCAGCTCGTGAACCTGAACATCGGCCACCAGCACGCGTCCGTCGTCTCGGCGATCACCGAGCAGGCGTCGCTGCTGACGACGATCGCGCCGGCGACCGTGAACCTCGCCCGGGGCGAGGCCGCGAAGCGCATCGTCGCGCGAGCGCCCGAGGGGTTCGAGAAGGTCTTCTTCACCAACGGCGGTGCGGATGCCAACGAGAACGCGATCCGGATGGCCCGCCTGCACACCGGCCGTGACAAGGTGCTCTCGACCTACCGCTCGTACCACGGCAACACGGGCGCCGCGATCGTGTCGACCGGCGACTGGCGCCGCATCCCGAACGAGTTCGCGCGCGGGCACGTCCACTTCTTCGGGCCGTACCTCTACCGCTCCGAGTTCTGGGCGACGACGCCCGAGCAGGAGTCCGAGCGCGCGCTGCAGCACCTCCGCCGCGTGATCGAGGCCGAGGGGCCGTCGTCGATCGCCGCGATACTCCTCGAGAGCGTGCCCGGCACCGCCGGCATCCTCGTCCCGCCGCCCGGCTACCTCGCGGGCGTCCGCGAGCTCTGCGACCGGCACGGGATCCTGCTCATCCTCGACGAGGTCATGGCCGGCTTCGGCCGCACGGGTCGCTGGTTCGCGTTCGACGGCTACGACGTCCGCCCCGACCTCATCACGTTCGCGAAGGGCGTGAACTCGGGCTACGTGCCCGTCGGCGGCGTCATCATCGACGCGCCGATCGCGGCCACGTTCGACGACCGCGTGTTCCCGGGCGGACTCACCTACTCGGGGCATCCGCTCGCCATGGCCTCGATCGTGGCGACGCTCGACGCGATGGCCTCCGAGGGCATCGTCGAGCACGCTCGCGAGATCGGCGAGACCGCGATCGGCCCGGCGCTGGCCGACTTCGCCGACCGGCTGCCCGTCGTCGGCGAGGTCCGCGGCGAGGGCGTGTTCTGGGCGATCGAACTGGTCGCCGACCGCGAGACCCGCGAGCCGCTCCCGGCCGCCGGGATGGCTCGCATCAAGACCGGCCTGGTCGATCGGGGGCTGCTCCCGTTCGTGCAGGACAACCGGATCCACGTGGTGCCGCCGTGCGTCGTCACGGCAGACGAGGTCGCCGAAGCCGTGGCGATCTACGATGAAGTACTGAGCACCGCACTCGAAGGAGAGGGCTGACTCATGAGCCAGACACTGACCGAAACCACCCCCGCCGAGGCCGCCGAGGTCCCGTTCGTCGAGCACTGGATCGGCGGGGCATCCGCCTCGGGAACCGGCGAACGCACCGGACCGATCTTCGACCCCGCCCGCGGCGTCGTGCAGAAGCGCGTGCGCTTCGCGACCGCGGACGACGTCGACGCTGCGGTGCGGGCGGCGACCGCCGCGCTCGCGTCGTGGAGCGAGACCTCCATCTCGAAGCGCCAGCAGGTGCTGTTCGCGTTCCGCGAGCTGCTGAACGCGCGCAAGGGCGAGCTCGCGGAGATCCTCACGAGCGAGCACGGCAAGGTGCTCTCGGATGCCGCGGGCGAGATCGCGCGCGGCCTCGAGGTCGTCGAGTACGCGTGCGGCATCGCGCAGCTCCTGAAGGGCGAGTACTCGGAGCAGGCGTCGAGCGGCATCGACGTCTACACCGTGCGCCAGCCGATCGGCGTGGTCGGCATCATCTCGCCGTTCAACTTCCCCGCGATGGTGCCGCTGTGGTTCTTCCCGATCGCGATCGCCGCCGGCAACACGGTCGTGCTGAAGCCGAGCGAGAAGGACCCGAGCGCGTCGATCTGGCTGGCGGAGCTCTTCGCGGAGGCGGGCCTGCCCGCGGGCGTCTTCAACGTCGTGCACGGCGACAAGGAGGCCGTCGACGCGGTGCTCGAGCACCCCGGGATCGCCTCGGTCTCGTTCGTCGGTTCGACACCGATCGCGCAGTACATCTACGAGACGGCGGCGCGGAACGGCAAGCGCGTGCAGGCGCTCGGCGGCGCGAAGAACCACATGCTCGTGCTCCCCGACGCCGACCTCGACCTCGTCGCCGACTCGGCCGTGAACGCGGGCTTCGGCTCGGCGGGCGAGCGCTGCATGGCGATCTCGGTCGTGCTCGCGAGCGACGCGGTCGCCGACGACCTCGTCGCCAAGGTCAAGGAACGCATGGCGGGCCTGAAGACCGGCGACGGGCGCCGCTCGTGCGACATGGGCCCGCTCATCACGCAGCAGCACCGCGACAAGGTGGTCACGTACATCGACCAGGCCACCGCGGACGGCGCCGAGGTCGTGGTCGACGGGCGCGACGGCGAGTTCGACGGCGAGGCATCCGGCTTCTGGCTGGGGCCGACCCTCATCGACAAGGTGCCGCTCGACTCGACCGTCTACACGGACGAGATCTTCGGGCCGGTGCTCTCGATCGTCCGGGTCGAGGGCTACGAGGAGGGCCTCGGCATCATCAACCGGAGCCGCTACGGCAACGGCACGGCGATCTTCACGAACGACGGCGGCGCCGCCAGGCGCTTCCAGCGCGAGGTGCAGGTCGGCATGGTCGGCGTGAACGTGCCGATCCCGGTGCCGGTCGCGTACCACTCGTTCGGCGGCTGGAAGGCGTCGATGTTCGGCGACGCGAAGGCGTACGGCCCCGCGGCCGTCGCGTTCTTCACGCGCGAGAAGGCGATCACGAGCCGCTGGCTCGACCCGGCCACGCACGGCGGGATCAACCTGGGGTTCCCGCAGCACGACTGAGTCGCGCCGATCCCGCCCGCCGGTCCCGAGGTCCGGCGGGCGGGTGCGTCCCGGCGAGCGGCTCCGTCCCGGAGGGCGGGTCCGTCCCGGCGGGCGGGGTCCCCAATTCAGGATGAGAGCCGTCATGGCTGCATATACAGCTGTGATGTATCGGGACATCGGTGACGGTTCTGCATCAGGACATCGGTGACGTTTGGTGTGTCAGGACATCGGTGACGTTTTCGGGGTTGGTGGGCGTGGTCCGCGGGGGCGGCCGTTGCTGACGTACGTGGTGCCGGGTGCGGGTCGGGGGTGCTCGATCAGGATCGTGCCGTCGGTATCGGCGAACGTGATCGTCTCGGGGTTCTCGATGATCAGGATCTGGTGTCCGGCGAGTCGCCCGTCGATGTGGAACTTCACGCCGCGGACCTTGATCCCGCCGTTGGCCTCGACGCGTGCGAGCCGGACCTCGTCGGTGCTCGCAGGGGTCGGGTCGTAACTGCGTGGGCGGGTCGGCTCGATGGGCCGGGGTCGGGGTGGTTCGGCTGTCGGGGTCGCGTCCCAGGCCTGTTGCGGGGTGATCCGGCCGGGTAGGCCCTGGTGCGGGCGTTCGCGGTTGTAGATCCTGTCGAACCGGTCGACCTGGGCTTGGAGTTCGGCGAGGGTGTTCGCGAGGGGCTGTTGGTCGAGGAACCGGAACAGGGTCTGGTGGAAGCGTTCGTTCTTGCCCTGCGTGGTCGGTTTGTACGGTTTTCCGGTGATCGGTTCGATACCGAGCCGGGACACGTGGATCACGAGCCGGCCGTGGATGCCGCGACGGGACGGGTTCAACGCCGTCCCGTTGTCGGTGAGGAGCCGTTGCGGGACCCCGTGCGCGGTGATGCCCTTATCGACCACGGCGATCGCCGCGTCCGAGGTTTCCGACCATGCCACGAGCGACGCGACCGCGTACCGGGAATGGTCATCGATGAGTTGGAAGATCACGCACCGGCGGCCGCCGGTCAGGACGTACTCGGTCGCATCCAACTGCCAGCACGCGTTCGGTGCCGGGTACACGAACCGGCGGTACGCGGCCCGCGGCTTCTTCCTCGGCTCCGCACGAGCCACTCCCGCGTCACGGAAGATCCGCGCCAGCGACGCCGTCGACGGGGGGATCATCCCGAGGCTGAGCATCCGGTCGTGCACGCTGATCGGCCCGTGATCCAGACCCGACTGCTCCAGCGCGGCCCGCACCTGGATGGCGTGGACCTTGATGTCCGCACCGATCCGGGACGGGCTCACGGCCGGGCGTTTCGAGCGTGGCTCGAGCGCGGCCGCCGGCCCATCCGTACCGACCCGTCGACGGATCTCGTAGAACGTCTTCCGTGAGATTCCGTGCTCGGCACAGAACGTCGTCACCGCACCCCGCGGTGCGTCCGGTGGCCACTGCGTGATCGCGAGACGGACACGGGGATCGACAGGCTCGTTTCTGCTCACCCCGCCATCAGAGCCGCAGAAGTGTCACCACCAAACACCCACGAAGTGTCACCGATGTCCTGATGCAGAACCGTCACCGATGTCCCGACACATAACAGCTGCATATACAGCCCATGACGGCTCTCATCCTGAATTGGGATCAGGCGCTCCGGCGGCAGGGGGCCGGATCGGGGTCAGCGCCGGGTGAACGCCGCGATCCGCGCCTGCGCGGCGTCGGTCGCGAAGGCCCGCCCGATCGTGCGGGCCTCGTCGTCGAGCGACTCGGCGAACGTGCGCTCGGCCGCGGCCCGGATCAGCCGCTTGGCCTGGCCGTAGGCGTCGGTCGCGCCGGCGAGCCATCCGTTCGCGATCTCGAGCGCCCGGCCATCCAGTGCCGACGCGGCGACGACCTCGGTGACCAGGCCCCACTCGCGTGCCTCGACGGCGGTGAGCCGCCGGGACGTGAGCGTGAGCTCGAGTGCGCGGCGGGCGCCGACCGCGTCGGGAAGCAGCCAGCCCACGCCGCAGTCGGGCGTGAGGCCGACGTCCGCGTAGCCGCTCTGGAAGACGGCATCCTCGGATGCCACGATGACGTCGGCCACGAGCATGAACCCGAGGCCGCCGCCGACGGCCGGGCCCTGGACGGCCGCGACGATCGGCTTGGCGCTGTCGCGCAGCAGCAGGTGGCCCGCGTGGATCTCGTCGGCGAGCGCCGTGATGGTCGCCGACGGCGGTTCATCGGATGCCTCGGCGAGCGCGCTCATCGCGCGCAGGTCGCCCCCCGCGCAGAACGCGCGGCCCGCCGCGTCGAGCAGCACCGCGCCGATGTCGTCGCGCCGGGACACCTCGTCGGCGATCTCGCGCCAGCGCCGGATCGCGTCGGGATCGACGGCGTTCAGCCGCTCGGGCCGGTTCAACGTGATGCGGGCGAGGCCGTCGGCCACGTGCAGGAGGATCGCGTCGTTGCTCACCCTGCGAGCCTAGATCAGCACGGATCGAGCAGGCGCCGGGCGGCGGCGGCCGGGCGGGCGGCACGGCGGGCGGTGGCGGCAGGGCGGGCGCCGGGCGGCGGCGGCGCGGGTGGCAGGCGCCGGGCGGCGGCAGGGGCTGCACGGCGGGCGTCGTGGCCGGCCCGCGGCCGACCTCAGCCGATCCGCGTCATCCCCACGAGCGCCATGGTGGCCGAGTTGCCGTCGAGGCAGGTCTGGTAGAGCAGGTCGTAGCCGCGCGGCAGGTCGTTGGTCGTGTTCGTAGCCTGGTCGAGCACCGCCGCCACGCCCTCGATCCGGTACACGCCGGAGCGCGCGCCCTCGAGCACGACGATCGCGCCGGCCCAGCGTGGGAAGGATGCCCCGGAGCACTGCCAGTGCTCGGCGATGGTCGCGACGCCGTAGTTGCCGGTGACGTCGACGGAGCCGTTGCAGGCGTCGATCTCGCCGGTCCAGCCGGATGTCCAGACGTACTCGTGGTAGGCGTCGGCCCAGGGGTCGCCGCCGCCCGACCCGCCGCTCGAACCGGACGACCTGCCGACGGACCCGCCGGCGGAACCGCCGCCGGATCCGCCCGCAGCCGCCTCGGCCGCGGCGCGGGCCGCCGCCTCCGCGGCCGCGTCCGCCGCGGCCTTCGCCTCGGCGGCGGCGATCGCCTCGTTCACGCCGACCTGGGCGGACGCGACGGACTGCTCGGCCGTCGGCACGCGGAGCCGCTCGATGGTCGCCGCGATGTCGGCCAGCAGCACGGCCTGCGCGTGCACCTCGCGCGCGTCGGCGGATGCCGCGTCGGCGTCGGTCGTCGCGGTCGACAGTTCGTCGTTCGCGACGTCGATCACGTGATCGGCGGCCGCGAGCGCCGCGGTCAGCTGGTCGACCGCGGCAGCCAACGCGGACCGGGCGACCTCGTCGAGCGTGCGGCCCGCCGAGGCGTCGAGCAACGCGCGCGCCTGGTCGGCCGCGGGTCGGGCCGCGGAGACGACGGCCTCCGCATCGTCGGCCGCGGATGCGAGCTCGGCGCGCGAACTCGCGTACGTGGCGCTCGCCGCGGCCAGCGCGGCCTGCTCCCTGGCCTGTTCGAGCGCGGCGACCTCGGCCGCCCTCGCCTCGTGCACCGCGGCCGAGTACGAGTCGTACCAGGCCGCGCCGGTCAGCAACATGACGGCCGCCGTCGCCGTCGCGGTCATGACGACCACACGGCGGCGCCCCCACCCCCCCGGGTTCATGCGGTCATTCTGACCCACGCCCTGACCCCCGGACTAGGGGGTTTCACGATCCGGATTCCACCGCCGAACGCCGCGCCCGAACGCCGCGCCCGAGCGCCGCGGACGCCGCGCCCGAGCGCGGAGCGCGACCGCCCGCCGGTCGGCGGGAACCCAGGGCGCCCGCGCCGGCCTCGTCAGTCCGCGGCCGCGCCGAGGCGCGCCGCGCGCGCGCCGAGCACGTCGAGCACGGTGCGCACCGCGAGCCGCTGGGCGACGTCGGGACGCGCGAGGGCCACGATCTGCCGGACGGAGGTGACGCCGCGCAGCGGCTTCAGCACCATGCCGGGCGGCACCGGGCCGGAGGTGTAGCGGGGCACGAGCGCGATCCCGAGCCCGGCCTCGATGAACGCCTCGATGATGCGCATGTCGCTGAACCGCTGCGCGACGTGCAGGCGCCGCCCGGCCTGCTGTTCGATCGCGTGCAGGATCCGCTCGAACGGGAAGCCCTCCGGCACGCTGAGCCATTCCTCGTCGACCACGTCCTCCGGGGTGAGGTGCGAGCGGCCGGCGAGCCGGTGGTCCGCGGGCAGGCCGATGTCGAGCGGCTCGGTGAGCAGCGGCGAGACGAGGAGCCCGCGCCCGCCCCACGGAAGCTCGCCCGGCATCGCGTGCGCGAGCACGATGTCGAAGTCGTTCGTGAGGTCGGCGAACTCGTCGAGTTCGGGGTCGAGGTCGTTCGCGCGCACGACGAGCCCGGCGACGGCCGCGAGGTCCCCGAGCACGGAGGGCAGCAGCGCGGCGCCGACGGTCGGGAACGTGAGCAGGGTCACCTCGCCGCTGGGGTGGTTGCGGAACTCGTCCCACAGCGCGGTCGCGCGCTCGATCGCGACGGCGACCTCGGCGGCGCTCCGGGCGAGCGCGTGCCCCGCGCTGGTGAGTTGGATTCCTCGCCCGACGCGCTGCGTGAGCGGCATCCCCGCCTCGCGCTCGAGGACCTTGAGCTGCTGCGACACGGCGGAGGGCGTGCGCCCGGTGGCCTCGGCGACCGCGGTCACGCTCCCACGTTCGGCGAGTTCCCTGAGCAGGTCGAGGCGGCGGACTTCCATGTAGCCAGTCTAAACTATTCGTGAAGAACTATGAGCTTGTGCTGCACGGTTTTCCGATGCATCATGGATGAGTCGAGGTCGCGCGTCTGAGGGACACGCGCGCGACCGGGACCACCACTTCTCCATCGAAAGGAAACCGCCGTGATCGTCACCGTCCTCCTCCTGGGCGCGCTGGGCGTCGCAGGCATCGCCGGCACCTTCTTCGTCACCACGCGTGACGGGTACCGGCGCCAGCCGAAGGAGCAGTTCGCGCTGACCGCCTAGGTCGCGCCGCCGGAGCATCGCTCCACACCGAAGGGCCGCATCGCGAGAGAGGGACACCTCGCGAGGCGGCCCTTCGTCTTCCCGCTGCGCGTGGGCGCCCGACACCCCTGCACGCCTCCCGACACCCTCCCGCGCCGCGGGCTAGCGTGAGCGGGAGGGCGCGGGCAGGGGGGCTGATGGCGCTGGAGTCCGAGAACGCCGAAGTGCTTCGCCGGTTCCTCGTCGGCCTCGCGGAGGGCATGGTCGCCGCGCAGGATGCCGCGGACCGGATCACCGAGACCATGCGGCGGATCACCCGGGCGTACGGCCTGGACGACACCGACACCTTCGTGCTGCCGACGCTCATCATCGTGGCGACCGGCGGCGAGGATGCCGCGAAGATCGGGATCCGGGCGACGCGGACCACGACGCTCCGGTTCGACCAGATCGCCGCGCTCTACGAACTCCTGGCACGCGCGGAGGAGGGGGCCGTCGATCCGCGCGACGGAATCGAGCGGCTGAACGAGATCGGCGCGATGCATCCTCGGAGCCGATGGCCGCTGCGCGTGCTCGGCCATGCCCTGCTCGTGGCTGGGCTCGCGCTCCTGCTCGCCCCGACCTGGCAGGGCGTGCTCATCGCGTTCGGGCTCGGGGCCGTGCTCGGGCTCGCCAAGCTCATCCGCTCGCCGACCCTCCAACTCGTGTTCCCGATCGTCGCGGCCTTCGCCTCCGCGCTCACCGTGTTCCTGCTCGCGCCGTACGTCGAGCTCGGCGACCCGATCCGGCTCATGATCGCGCCGCTCGCGACCTTCCTCCCGGGCGGCGCGCTGACCACCGGGACCGCCGAGCTCGCGGCCGGGCAGATGATCTCGGGCTCGGCGCGGCTGGTGACCGGGCTGGTCCAGCTCGGGCTGTTGTCGTTCGGCATCATCGCGGCCGGGACCGTCGTCGGGGTGTCGTCGTCGTCGTACGAGCCGCTGGTCACGACCGAGCCGTTCCCGCTGTGGGCGGCCGCGATCGGCCTCGTGTGCTTCGCGGTCGGGAACTTCCTGCACTTCGCCGCGCCCTGGCGCACGTTCGGCTGGGTGTTCATCGGCATCCTCATCGCCTACGCCGGGCAGGCGGTGTCGAGCGTCCTCATCGGGGCACCCGTGAGCGGATTCGTCGGCGCGGTGGCCATGACGCCGTACGTGCTGTGGGTCGCGTCGCTCCGGCACGGTGCGCCGTCGCAGCTCACCTTCCTGCCCGCGTTCTGGGTGCTCGTGCCCGGCGCGGCGGGCCTCGTCGGCCTGACCGAGGCGATCCAGAGCCCGAACGGCGGCCTCGACGAGTTCGCGGGCGCGCTCGTCTCGGTCATGTCGATCGCGCTCGGCGTGCTCATCGGAACGGCGCTCTACCGCTGGGCGCGGCACAGCGCCGAGGAGGTCGCGACGTTCCACATCGAGCTGCCGACGTTCCGCACGCCCGAGGAGTCCCCGCTGTGGTCGCGGTTCCTCCCGGGCACGCCACGCTCGTTCTGGGGGCGGCGTGCCGACGAGGACACACCTTCCTCTGAGGGAGAGCCCACGTAAACTCGTCGCCGTGAATGCTGCACAGCCCGACGCCGCCGAGATCCGTCGCCGACTCATCGACCACATCTCCGCCGACGCGGTGTTCCACGGAGACTTCACCCTGACCAGCGGCAAGAAGGCGACCTACTACGTCGACCTGCGCAAGGTCAGCCTCGATCACCGCGTCGCCCCGCTGATCGGCCAGGTCATGCTCGACCTCATCGCCGACCTCGACGGCGTGCACGCGGTCGGCGGCATGACGATGGGCGCCGACCCGATCGCGACCGCGATCCTCCACCAGGGCGCGGCGCGAGGCCTCGCCTACGACGCGTTCGTCGTCCGCAAGGAGCCGAAGGACCACGGCCGCGGCAAGCAGGTCGAGGGGCCGGATGTCTCGGGCCGGAAGGTCGTCGTCCTCGAGGACACGTCCACCACGGGCGGTTCGCCGCTGAAGGCGATCGCCGCGCTCCGCGCCGCGGGCGCCGAGGTCGTGGCCGTCGCGGTCGTGGTCGATCGCGACACCGGTGCCCGCGAGGTCATCGAGGCCGAGGGCGTGCCCTACCTGTACGCGATCGGCCTGGAAGACCTGGGGCTCGCCTGATGGCGCGCGACGGCGGACGCAACGGTGCGGACGGTGAGCCGATCGACATGAGCGGCGCCGACTGGCTGCTCCAGCAGCTCGGCGGTGCGTCGGCACCGTCGACGCCGGCGACGCCGGCCGCGCCGGCATCCGCCGTCCCGGCGTCGTGGGCACCCGCGCCGCCGTCCGCCGCCGCACCCGCGCCCGCAGCGCCGGACTACCGGAGCGCCGAGCCGGTGCGCGGCGAGATCGACGACTGGTTCTCGCTCGCGGAGCCGGCGAAGCCGGCTCCGACCGCCGAGGCCCGCCCCGCCGGGGCCGAGTGGAACACCGGCGCGCCGACGTGGGCGCCGACGCCGCCGCCCGCGGTGCCCGGGGCGCCGGCTACGCCCCAGGCGTGGGAGCCGGCCGCACCGCAGGCGTGGGAGCCCGCCGCACCCGCATCGCCGACGGCCTGGGAGCCCGCGGCCGCCGCACCCGCCTCGTGGGAGCAGCCGGCCGCCGAGCAGGCACCGCCCTCGTGGGGGGAGCAGGTGCCGTCCTTCGAGCCGGCGCCGTCCTGGGAGCAGCAGGTTCCGCAGGCGCCCGCGTTCGAGCAGGCGCCGTCCTGGGAGCAGCAGGTTCCGCAGGCGCCCGCGTTCGAGCAGGCGCCCACGGCGGATGCCCCGGTCGTGGAGCCGCCGATCTGGGAGCGCCATGCCGCTCCGGCTCCGCAGGGTTGGGACCGACCCGCCGCGCCCGCGGCGTGGGAGCAGTCGCCGGCGGAACCCGCCGGGCGGCGCGCCGCCGCGGAGCCGACGTGGCAGCAGCCGGTCGCCGAGGAGCTGCCGGTCTGGGTGCAGCCGGAGTCCGCCACGCCCGCCGGATGGGAGCAGCCCGCCGAGGCGACCCCGCCCGGGCCGGTGACGCCGACCGGCTCGTTCGCACTCACCTGGGGCGAGAACCCGTCGCAGCACCTCGAGAGCGAGGAAGCCGTGCGAGAAGCCTTCCGGCGACTCTCCGAGCCCGCGTCGACGTCGGCGTCGTCCGGATTCCAGCCGACCGGATCGCCGGACGCACCCGCGCACGACGCGTCGACGGCCGAGTCCGCCTACGACCCGACGGATCCGTTCGCCGGCTACACGCCGCCGCCGGTCGCCCGCAAGTCGTTCACGCCCCTGCCCGCTCCCTCCGCCGACGAGTTGGATGCCGCGATGTGGTCGGCGTTCTCCGAGTCGAACCCGGATGCGGGCACCGCCGCGCCGGTATCGGAGGGGTGGCCGCCTGTATCCCAGCCGGCCGCGCCTGAGGCATCCTGGTCGCCCGCTGCGAGCGGGGCACCGGCCGGCTGGGCGGCCGAGCAACCGGCGTCCCAGCCCGGGGCCGTGTGGGAAGCGCAGCCCGATGCGGCGTGGGGTGCGCAGCCGGGTTCGTGGGCGGAGACCGCACCGCAGCCCGAGCAGCCCTGGACCGCCGCCGAGGCCTGGGCGACAGGTGCGTCCGCGCCCGCGGCCGAGCTGCCCGCGCAGGCGTGGGCGCCTGAGCAGGCCGCCCCGTCGGTGCCGGAGCAGCAGTGGACGGCCGAGCAGCCCGCCCAGTTCGTGCCCGAGCAGACGTGGGCGCCTGAGCAGCCCGCCCAGCCGGTGCCCGAGCAGGCGTGGGCCCCGGAGCAGCAGTGGGTCCCGGAACAGCCGGAGCAGCAGTGGGCGCCGGAGCAGCAGTGGGCACCTGAGCAGCCCGCCCACTCGGTGCCCGAGCAGGCGTGGGCCCCGGAGCAAGCGTGGGCGCCCGAGCAGACCTGGGCACCGGAGCAGCCCGCCCAGGCCTGGACGCCAGAGCCCGCCCAGCCCTGGACGCCCGAGCCCGCCGCCGCGGCGGACCCCTGGGGCGCCGGCGCCGAACAGCCCGCGGCCGCATCGGCATGGTGGCAGCCGGAGCCCGAGCAGCCCGAGCCCGAGCAGCCGGTCGCCGGATCGGTCCGACCGCTCCCGTCCTGGGGCGAGCCCGAGGCATCCGTGCCCCCGTGGGAGGCGGCGCCCGCCGCGCCCGACGCCGCGACGCCCCGATGGGAGCCGCAGGCCGCACCGACGCCGCCCGCCGTGTCGCGCCCGGCGCTCCCGTGGGAGGCCGAGCCCGCGTCGGCGTCGGTCGGCGACGACGCGTCGTTCCCCTTCATCGAGGTGCGCGGGTCGGTCGCGTCCGAGCCGGAGGCCGGTCGCGCCGGCGGATGGTCCCTCGACACCGACGTGGACGATCCCGGGGCGGACACGCGCACGCGCGCGTTCCCGGCGGCCCCGGCCCCGGCCCCGGCCGCGGCTGCCGCCGCGTCGTCGGCGACCGGGACGACCGACGACCTGCTCGCCGCGCTCGGCCGCGGAACCGCGCCCGGTCGATCGAACGCGCCCGAGGCGCCCGAGCTCCCGTGGGATGCGCCCGTCGCACCCGCAGGAGGTCCGGCGTCGGCGTCGGCGGCCGGCGCACTCGGGTTCGAGGCGCTCGGCCTGGCCGGGGCGTACGACGATGGGGCGGGGCATCCCGACTCCGACGACGCGGCGGATCGCCCGCGCGGCCTTCGCGGGCTGTTCGGCCGACGGATCGCCGACGACCTCGAGGACGACGATCTCGACGAGGATGCGCCCGCGGAGCCCGGCTACTTCTGGGGGCTCACGCCCGACCCGAACGCCGCCGACCCCAAGGCGACCGATCGCAAGGGCGGCGGTGCGACCGCGTCGGCGGATGCCCCGGGCCCGCGGCGCACGGGCGCCGTCGAGGCAGCTCCGGCCATCCCGCCGTTCGCGGCGATGCCCGCTGCGGCCCTCCCCTGGGAGACGCCGGAGCCGGCGTCCGCCGACAACGACTGGGACGCCCCGGATGACGCGGCCGGCTGGTCGCTCGGCGGCGACGAGGACGGCGGCGCGATCGACGGTCACGACGCCGGTGCCGCGGCGCCGGACGCGGACCACGACCTGCTCGCCCTGCTCGGCGGCGGTAGTGCCGGCGCGGTCGGCGGTGCCGGCGGCCCGGAGGCGGACTTCGACGAGACGGACTTCGACGAGGCGACGCCGACCGCGGCGTACCCGTGGGCCGAGGTCGCCCCGACCGAGGCGATCGGCGCAGCCGGCGTTGCGGCCGGCGGCCCGTTCGCAGCCCGATCCGCGGCCTCCGGCGTCGCGTGGGCGTCGGCGACGGGTCCCGCGGGTGCGGGTGCGCCCGGCGACGGCCCCGACCCGAGGCCCGCCGACCCCGGCGTGGACGACCTCTTCGGCTCGCTCGGCGCGTCGGACGACGTGCGGCCCGAGCCCCCGGCCCCGCCCCGCCCGCCGCGCGACGGCGGCGACGGACGCGGCGGCAACGGCGGTGGCGGACGCGGCGGCAACGGCGGCGACGGCGGCCGGAGCGAGGGCACCGGCGGCACCGGCGGCGGCAAGTCCGGCGGGAACCGGACCACGAAGATCCTGATCTGGGTCGCCGTCGGCCTCGTCGCCGCGATCGTGCTCATCGGCCTGTTCGTGTTCGGCACCCAGCTCGGCGGCAAGCCCGCGGCGACGCCGTCCACGTCCACGTCGGCGACGGCCGAGGAGACCGAGACGCCGACGCCCGAGCCGACCGCGCCGCAGCCCGCGGGCGTCCACGCCTGGGACACGCTGTTCGGCGGCGAGTGCCTCGAGCCCTTCGACTCGCCGTGGGCCGAGGAGTTCACCGTCGTCGACTGCGCGCAGCCGCACGCCGCACAGCTCGTCTACCGCGGTGAGCTCGCCGACGCCGCCGATGCGCCCTTCCCGGGCGAGGAGGCGATCGCGGGGCAGATGAACGGCCTGTGCACCGCGGCCGGCGTGATCAACGTGCAGGCCGCGGTCGGGATCCCCGACCTGCAGGTGCAGGGCACGTTCCCGGTGACCGAGGAGCAGTGGACCGCCGGTGAGCGGACCTACTACTGCTTCGTCAACCGGGCGAGCGGCGAGAAGCTGACCGCCAGCCTCCAAGGCCCCGGGCCGGCATGACCGGGGCCGGGCGCGGCCTGGTCGTCGTCGGCTCGCTGAACGTCGACACGACGAGCTACGTGCGCGACTTCCCCGCGCCCGGCGAGACGATCACCGCGCACGGCCTGCTCGTCGCGCTCGGCGGC
The DNA here is from genome assembly GCF_043518605.1 of Agromyces sp. MMS24-JH15. Classification (GTDB taxonomy): domain Bacteria; phylum Actinomycetota; class Actinomycetes; order Actinomycetales; family Microbacteriaceae; genus Agromyces. Next base: position 776,658 of record NZ_CP171358.1, on the reverse strand, counting down.
AAGGGCACGAACCAGGCGGTCGCGGCGCACCGGTTCGGCGCCGACGTCACGCTCGTCGCACGGACGGGCGCCGACGCGAACGCGCGGATGGCCAGGGACACGCTCGCCGCGCTCGGGCTGTCGCTCGACGGCGTCGAGGAACTGGTGGATGCTCCGACCGGCGCGGCGGCGATCACGGTCGCCGATTCGGGCGAGAACACCGTCATCGTCGCGAGCGGTGCGAACGCGCGGCTGCTGCCCGCCGCGGTCGACGACGTGCGCGACCGCATCGCCGCGGCCAGGGTCGTGCTCACGCAGGGCGAACTGCCGCGCGAGACGATCGAGCACCTCGCGGCGGCCGCCGACGCGGTCGGCACGCGCTTCGTGCTCAACCTCGCGCCGTCGATCGTGGTCTCCTCGGCCGCGCTCGCCGTCGCCGACCCGCTCGTCGTGAACGAGCACGAGGCGCGCGCGGTCGGCATCGCACCCGACGGCGATGCGGAGGGCGCGACGAGCGCCTGGCTCGTCGCCGCGCAGGCCGCCGTCGAGGCCGGCACGGCCAGGTCCGTCGTCATCACCCTCGGCGCCGCCGGCGCGGTGACCGCCGAGCCGGGCCTGGCCCGGGCCTGCCCGGCGCCGCGCGTCGTACCGGTCGACACCACGGGCGCCGGCGACGGCTTCACCGGCACGCTCGCGGCCGCGCTCGCCGAGGGCCGCCCGCTGGCCGGTGCCGTCGAGGTCGCGGTCGCCGCCGGTGCGCTCGCGGTGCAGGCGCGCGGGACCGTGGGCTCGTACGCGCCCAGGGAGGCCGTGCTCGAGGCAGCGGCAGCCGCCGCCGCAGCTACAGCCGGGCCGGCAACGACATGAACGCCTCGCCCACGCCGGTCATCGTCGACTGCGACCCGGGCCACGACGACGTCTTCGGCCTGTGGCTGGCGGCGGGGCATCCTTCGCTCGACCTGCGCGCGGTGACGACCGTCGGGGGCAACGTGCCGCTCGAGTTCACCCGGCACAACGCCCGGGTCGCCCTCACGGTCGCGGGCGTCCACGACGTGCCCGTCGCGGCCGGGGCATCCGGTCCGCTCGTCCGCCCGCTGCAGACGGCCGAGTGGATCCACGGCGCCAACGGCCTCGGCGGGCCGGACCTGCCCGAGCCGACCGTGCCGCTCGACCCGCGCACGGCGACCGAGCTCATGGTCGACGTGCTCGCCGAGGCATCCGAGCCGGTCGCGATCGTCGCGACCGGACCGATCACGAACGTCGCCGTGCTGCTGCGCGACCGGCCGGACCTCGTCGGGCGGATCCGCGAGGTCGTCTGGATGGGCGGGTCGACCGAGCGCGGCAACGCCACGCCGTACGCCGAGTTCAACGCGCTCGTGGACCCCGAGGCGCTCGACCTCGTGGTCCGCAGCGGCGTGCCGTTCACGATGGTGGGGCTGAACGTCACCCACTCCGCGCTCGTGACCCCGGCGGTGCGCGAGCGGGTCGCGGCGATCCCGACCCGCACGGGCGCCTTCGGCGACGAGCTCCTCGACTTCTTCTGCCGCACCAACGACGAGGTCTTCGGGATGCCGGACGGGCCGCTCCACGACCCGGTCGCGGTGGCCGTGCTCGCCGACCCCGCCTGCGTGCGGACCGTGCGCACGCGCCTCGACGTCGAACTCGCGGGCACCGAGACCGCGGGCGCCACGAGCGTCGACTTCGACGGGATGCTCGGCCGCGAGCCGAACGCGTCGGTCGCGGTCGCGCTCGACGTGCCGAGGTTCTGGGACACCATGATCGGGGCACTCGCGCGGCTCGCGTGATCGCCGGCGCCGCTCCGAGTCGGGCGCCTCGGCGGTCGTCCATCATGACGCCGCGCGTCGTACCCACGACCCCCTGACCCGGCTCGTCGAGCGTCATCATGCGTCATCCGAGCCCCCGGGATCGGAGCCCTCCGCGACGTCCCGTGACCTCGGTTGACGGGCCGTGACCCGCCGTGACCCGTGTGACGCGGTCGCGTGGCGGACTCCTGCGGGCGCCGCGTAGCTTCGCCGAGTCCACCACCCCAGACCCGGCACATCCCGGAGGAGCACCCCCATGACCACACGACCAGGCGCATTCGCGCTCATCGCCATCGGCACCGCCGCGACGATCGCGCTCGCCGGCTGCGCGGGCACCACCGGTACCGCCGCGGGCGACGATCCCGTCGACGGCGGCACGATCGTCTACGGCCACCAGCAGGAGCCGGCGTGCGTCTTCGGCGGATGGATCGAGCAGTCCTACCTGAGCTACAACGTGCTCGACAGCCTCGTCGCGCTCGACGAGGACCACCAGGTGGTGCCGTGGCTCGCCCAGGAGTGGAGCGTGAGCGACGACGGGCTGCACTGGACCTTCGTCCTGAAGCCCGACGTGAAGTTCACCGACGGCACCGACGTCGACGCCGAGGCGGTCGCCTTCAACTTCGACCACTGGGTGAACAACGGCGGGAACAGCACCGCCTTCGCCTGGCTCGGCGGCTACTACGAGTCGGCCGAGGCCGTCGACGACCTCACCGTGCAGGTGAACCTCTCCAAGCCGTACCCGCGCCTCGCGGACAACCTGACGCAGGGCTACTTCGGCATCCAGTCGCAGGAGGCGCTCGAGACCCGCAGCGACGAGGACAACTGCGCCGCCCCCATCGGCAGCGGCGCGTTCACCGTCGACCACTGGACGCGTGGCCAGGAGATCGTGCTGAAGCGCAACCCCGACTACACGTCGCCGCCCGCGAACGCCCTCCACACCGGGCCCGCCTACGTCGACGAGGTGGTCTGGAAGTTCATCGCCGACGCCACCACGCGCGTCGCCGCACTGAAGAGCGGCGAGCTCGACGCGATCTACGACGTGCCCGCAGTGCAGTGGAAGCCGACCGGCGACGCGGGCTTCGAGCTGCACAAGTACATCACCCCGGGGCGTCCGCAGCAGCTCACGTTCAACACCTCGCAGGGTCCGTTCACGGACGAGCTCGTGCGCCAGGCCTTCGCCTACTCCCTGGACCGCGAGCAGATCGTCGAATCGATCGGCCAGGGCGTGATCCCCTACGAGGGCAACGGCGGCGTGAGCCAGACCACGCCCGGTTGGAGCGAGGATGCCGCGAACCGGTACTCCTACGACCCTGACCAGGCGAACGAGCTGCTCGACGAGGCCGGCTGGGCCGACGAGGACGGCGACGGCACGCGCGAGAAGGACGGACAGCCCCTCCACGTGACGCTGCCGTACTTCGCGGGCTCGATCATCAACGCCGACGGGGCATCCATCCTGCAGGGCGTCAAGGAGCAGGCCGAGAAGGTCGGCTTCGAGGTCGACCTGATCCCGGTGCCGCAGGCCGAGGCCTTCGCGGGCGCCTACAGCAAGCCGGACGAGCGGGACATCTACCCCGGCTACTGGACGGCGGTCACGAGCGGCATCCTCCAGATCAACTGGGGCGCCGGCACCGGCGGCAACGCGAACCACTGGAACGCGTCGTTCACCGACTACCCCGAGCTCCAGGCGATCATCCTGGAGGCGAACTCGGAGCCCGATGTCGATCGGCAGAACGAGCTCTACGGGCAGGCGCAGGAGTACATCGCCGACCACGCGCTCGCGATCGGCGTCTACGACCGACTCTCCACGCTCGCCGTCGCGCCCGACCTGAAGGACGTCCGGCAGGAGAACGCACAGGGAGGACCGACCTTCTATGACGCGCACTTCGTCCAGTGACGTCGCCTCGTCGACGGGCGCGGTGCTCGGCGGCGGTGCCGCCCCGGTCGAACCGGGGCGGCCCCCGCGGGGCCTCGCGGCACTGAGGCTCGTCGCCCGGAAGCTGGTCGGCGCCGTCCTGGTGCTGCTCGGCGCGGCCACGGCGGCCTTCTTCGCGCAGGCGTCGCTGCCGGGTGACCGGGCGACCGTGATCCTCAACATCCGCGCAGGGCAGGCGGTCGAGCGCACGGCCGAGGAACTCGCGCCCATCCGGGCGGAGTACCACCTCCAGGATCCGCTCGTGGTGCAGTACCTGTCGTACCTCAAGGGCCTGCTCGTGGGCGACCTCGGCACCTCCTACCAGCAGCACCGGCCGGTCGGCGCGATCATCGCCGACCAGCTGGGCGCGACCATCGTGCTCTCGCTCACCGCGATCGTCTTCGCGTGGATCATCATGGTGGCCTGGGTGACGTTCACCGCCGGCCGCGGGCCGTCGGTGAACGCCGTCGGCGGCTTCTTCGACACGGTGGCCGCCGGCCTGCCGCACTACTGGCTCGGGATCATCCTGCTGCTCGTGTTCGCCCTGACGATCGGGTGGTTCCCGGTCATCGGCGGCACGGGGCCCATCGGGATCGTCCTCCCGGCGCTCACGCTCGCGATCCCGCTCGCCGGGTTCCTCGGGCAGGCGACGCGGACCGAGTTCGAACGCGCCCTGGATGCCCCGTTCGTGCTCACCGCGCGCACGCGCGGCATGGCCGACGTCGCCATCCGCCTCCGGCACGTGCTCCGGCACGCCGTGCTCCCCGCGGTCACCCTGACCGGGTGGGCGCTCGGCGCCACGCTCTCCGGTGCGGTCGTCGTCGAGTCGGTGTTCGCCCGGCCCGGCATCGGGCAGGTGCTCGTGACCGCGGTCAGCAGCCAGGACATGCCCGTCGTGATCGGGATCGTGATGCTCATCGCCGGCTTCTACGTGCTCGCGAACCTGCTCGTCGACCTCGCCTACGTGCTCATCGACCCGCGCCTCAGGAGGACCGCATGACCGCCGTCGCCGAACGCACGAACGCCAGGATCACGGTCGCGCACCGGCTCGCGCGGATCCAGTGGGACCGGTACGCCGCGCTCGCCGCGACGGTCGTGTTCGCGGTCGCCGCGCTGTGGCCGCACCTGCTGTCCGCGCAGGGGCCGTACGCGATGGACTTCGAGGCGACCCTGCAGCCGCCGTCGGCCGAGCACTGGTTCGGCACCGACGAGGCCGGGCGCGACCTCTACGCGCGGGTCGTGCACGGCACGGCCGCGTCGCTCGGCGTCGGCATCGGCGCTGCGGGCGTGAGCCTGACGCTCGCGGTCGTGCTCGGCGGGCTCGCCGCGCTCGGGAACCGGTTCGTCGCGGGCCTGGTCGGCTGGTCGCTCGAGGTCGCCTTCGCGTTCCCCGCCCTGCTGCTCTCGCTGCTGCTCATCGCGGTGCTCGGGCCGTCGGCGCTCACGCTCGTCCTCGCCGTCGGACTCGGCACGGCGCCCGGGTACGCGCGCATGGTGCGCGGCCAGGTCCTCGCCGCCAAGGGTTCGCCCTACGTCGAGGCGGCGGTCGCGCTCGGGCACTCGCGCGAGCGGATCCTCCGACGGCACATCCTGCCGAACGCGCTCCGACCGCTCGTCGCAGTGTTCGCGCTGTCGATCGGGCAGTCGATCGTGTGGGCATCGAGCCTGTCGTTCCTCGGCCTCGGCATCGCGCCGCCCGCACCCGAGTGGGGTGCGCTGCTCGACGCCGGACGCGGGTACATCACCGTCGCGCCCTGGCTCACCGTGATCCCCGGCCTCGTGATCGTGCTGCTCGCCCTCACGACGACCACGCTCGGGCGCCACCTGCAGTCGTTCCTCGAGAAGGGGGAGAGATGATGAGCACCATCGAGTCCGAGGCGGGGCCGGCCCTCGCCGCCGAGATCGACGACCTGCCCGGGTTCCGCACGCGGCTGCGCGTGCGCGGCCTGTCGGTCGGCTTCGAGACGGCGGACGGCATCCGGCCGATCGTGCAGGATGTCTCGTTCGACCTCGACCCCGGCCAGTGCGTCGCGATCGTCGGCGAGTCGGGATCGGGCAAGTCGGTCACGGCCAGGACCGTCGTCGGCCTCACCGGTCGAGGCGCGCACGTCCGCGCCGACGAACTCGTCCTGCACGGGCATGACGTCCGCAGGCTCGGCGAACGCCGGTGGCGGGGCATCCGGGGCAAGGAGGTCGGGTTCATCCTGCAGGACGCGCTCGTCTCGCTCGACCCGCTCCGGCCGGTCGGCGCGGAGATCGAGGAGAGCCTGCGCCTGCACGGCTGGGGCGACCGCGCCTCGCGGCGCCGGAAGGTGATCGAGCTGCTCGACGCGGTCGGCGTGCCGGCACCCGAGCGGCGTGCACGGCAGCGTCCCGACCAGCTGTCCGGCGGCCTGCGCCAGCGGGCGCTCATCGCCTCGGCGCTCGCGCTCGACCCGGACGTGGTCATCGCCGACGAGCCGACCACGGCGCTGGACGTCACCGTCCAGGCCCAGGTGCTCGCCCTGCTCGAGGATGCCAAGCGCCGCGGGTCGTCGATCCTGCTCATCAGCCACGACCTGTCGGTCGTCGCCCAGCTGGCCGACCACATCGTCGTCATGCGGGACGGCCGCGTCGTCGAGCAGGGTCCGGCGGGACAGGTGCTCCGCGAGCCGCGCGAGGAGTACACCCGGGCGCTCATCGCCGCGGTGCCGGACGAGGACACGCGCGGACGCGCGCTCAGCCCGGAGGGCGCCGCGCTGCTGGCCGACGCGCCGCCCCAGCCGGAGGTGCTCGACACCGTCGTGCTCGAGGCGACCGGGCTCGTGAAGCACTTCCGGACTCCGGATGGCGCCGTCACGACCGCGGTGGACGACGTGTCGTTCCGGCTCCACCGCGGCGAGACGCTCGGCATCGTCGGCGAATCCGGGTCGGGCAAGAGCACGACCGGTCGCATCGCGCTCGCGCTCGAGGACGCGGACGCGGGTTCGGTCACGCTGCTCGGCGAGCCGTGGTCGGAGCTCCGCGAGCCCAGGCGGCGGGCGCGGCGCTCGCGCATCGCGGTGGTCTCGCAGGACCCGCTGTCGAGCTTCGACCCGCGCTGGAACGTCGAGCGCATCCTGCTCGACGCGCTCCCGGCGGGCGCGCAGCCGACCGCGGCCGCCCGCCGCGCGCGCGTGCACGAGCTGCTCGGCCAGGTCGGCCTGACCGACGCCGTCCTCCGCCGCTTCCCGCGCAAGCTCTCGGGCGGCCAGCGGCAGCGCATCGCGATCGCGCGCGCGCTCGCGACGTCGCCGGACATCGTCGTGCTCGACGAGGCCGTCTCGGCGCTCGACGTCACGATCCAGGCGCAGATCCTCGACCTGCTCGTGGCGCTCCAGCGTCGTCTCGGGCTGTCGTACCTGTTCATCTCGCACGACCTCGGCGTCATCGCCCACCTCAGCCACCGCGTCCTCGTCATGAAGGACGGCCGCGTGGTCGAGGAGGGCACGCCCGACCAGATCTTCCACGAGCCGGCGCACGAGTACACGCGCCGCCTCATCGCCTCCATTCCCGCCTTCGAACCGAGGAGCCACGCATGACCACTCCGCTGCACTTCAACGCGTTCGTGATGAACACGAACTCCCACATCCACCACGGCCAGTGGCGCCGGCCGGACGCCGGCCAGGTCGACTTCGAGAACGTCGAGCTCTGGATCGACCTCGCGAAGAAGCTCGAGGCGGCGAAGTTCGACGCGCTCTTCTTCGCCGACGTCGCGGGCGTGTACGGCGACGCGGACGCCGATTTCGACGTGTACATCCGCGAGGGCCTCCAGATTCCCTCGAACGACCCGATCCCGCTCGTCGCGGCGCTCGCGGTCCACACCGAGCGGATCGGGATCGCGCTCACGTCGAACGTCGCGCAGAGCCACCCGTACCAGTTCGCACGGCAGGTCTCGACGATCGACCACATCTCGAAGGGTCGCGTCGCGTGGAACATCGTGACCGGGGTCCAGGACAACGGCGCGCGCAACTTCGGCTTCCCGCGCCTCACCGACCACACCGAGCGGTACGCGTGGGCCGAGGAGTACGTCGACGTGACGTACAAGCTCTGGGAGGGCTCGTGGGACGAGGGCGCCCTGCTGAAGGACCGCGAGCGCGGCATCTACTCCGACCCGACGAAGATCCACAAGATCAACCACGAGTCGGAGCGGTACTCGGTGCAGGGGCCGCACCTGCCCTCGCCGTCGCCGCAGCGCACGCCCGTGCTCTACCAGGCCGGATCGTCGACCTCGGGCCGCGCGTTCGCCGCGAAGCACGCCGAGGCGACGTTCATCATCGCGCCGACGCCGGCCGTCGCGAAGCAGCTCATCGACGACACGCGCCGTCAGGCCGTCGAGGTCGGGCGCCGCGCGGAGGACATCAAGTTCTTCCAGGGCCTGTCGTTCGTCATCGGCGACACCGAGGAGGAGGCCCGGGCCAAGGCCGCCGAGTACGAGCAGTACGTCTCGGTCGACGGCTACCTCGCGCACTCGGCGCTCGTCGACAAGACCGGGCGGGTCTACGACCCGGAGACGCCCATCAAGGACGTCGACACGAACACCGCGAAGGGGCTCGTCGAGTGGGCCGTGAAGGCGATCACCGACCGCGAACCGCTCGTGCGCGACGTCGCCCTGCTCATCTCGCGCTCGACGCGGCTCGTCGGCACGCCCGAGCAGATCGCCGATGCGCTCGAGGAGTGGCAGGCCGCCGGCGTCGACGGGATCAACGTCATCAACTGGGTGATCCCGGGCTCGTTCGAGGAGTTCGCCGACCGCGTGCTGCCGGTGCTGCGCGAGCGCGGCCTCGCACAGCGCGAGTACGGCCCCGAGTCGACGCTCCGCGGCCGACTCTTCGGCGAGGCGCGCCTCAACGAGCGGCACCCGGCGGCGCGGTACCGCGGGGCGTTCGCGCCCGGCGGCTGGGCCGCGGGCGGCGCTGCGGATGCCTCGGAGCCGGTGGATGCCCCGGAGTCGGTGGATGCCCCGGAGTCGACGGACCCCGCGTCCGAGACGGTCGGCGTCGAAGCATGACCGGCGTCGAGGCCGCCCGGATCGACCGGCTCGCCGTCACGCGGGAGCGGTTCGCCCCGCTGTTCGCATCGATCGCCGAGCGGGCGCTCGCGCACGAGCGCGATGACACGCGCCCGCACGACGAGGTCGCCGCGCTCGCCGCGGCCGGCTTCGGCGCGCTGCGCGTGCCCGTCGAGCTCGGCGGCGGCGGCCTCGACACCGCCGAGTTCTTCGACCTGCTGGTCGACCTCGCGGCGGCCGACTCGAACCAGCCCCAGATCTGGCGGAACCACATCGCGTTCGTCGAGGACCGCCTCGCGGGCGGCACCGACCGCGATCGCGACTGGGTGCGCCGCATCGCCGACGGCACCGTGATCGGGGGCGCGTGGAGCGAGACGGGCACCGCGTCGATGCTCGGCGAGACCCGTCTCGAGCGGGTCGACGGCCGGCTCGTGCTGAACGGTGCGAAGTACTACAGCACGGGATCGATCTACGCCGACCACGTCGGCGTGCTCGCGCTCGCCGACGACGGGGTCCCCGTGATCGCGTTCGTCCCCGCGCGTGCCCAGGGCGTCGAGCTCGTCGACGACTGGGACGGGTTCGGCCAGCGGGCGACCGGCAGCGGCACGACGAGGCTGCACGAGGTCGTCGTGGCCGACGGCGACGTGTTCACGTTCGAGGACCGGTTCGTGTCGCAGGAGGCGATCTACCAGCTCGTGCTGCTCGCCGCCCTGGCGGGCATCGCCCGTGCGGTCCGCGACGAGGCCGTGGCGGGCGTGCTCGCGCGTGCGCGCGCCTACCCGCACGGCCTGGCCGAGCAGCCGCGCGCCGATGCCCAGGTGCAGCAGGTCGTGGGGCGGATCGCGGCGTACGCGGGCTCGGCCGAGGTATCCGTCGCACGCGGGGCCCGTGCGATCGACGGCGTGCACGACGCGGTCGTCTCCGGCGGTGACGTCGAGCAGCAGGCGCGGCGGGCGGCGGTCGCCGTGTACGAGGCGCAGATCACGGTCGCGGACGCCGCGCTGCAGGCCGCGACCCTGGTCTTCGACGCGCTCGGCTCGTCGGGCGTGCGCCGCGAGGCGGCGCTCGACCGGCACTGGCGGAACGCCCGCACGCTCACCTCGCACAACCCGCGCATCTACAAGGAGCGCGTGATCGGCGACGTGCTGCTGAACGGGGCGGACCCGTTGGGCATCTTCGCCGCGGCGACGGCGACGGCGACCGCGACCACCACGGCGACGGCGACCGCCGCGGCGGAGCCGGAGGCATCCATTCCGACCGGGGCATCCGAGCAGGCAGGAGTAGGCGCATGACCGAGAAGAAGCAGCTCATCCTCAACCTGTTCGAGATGGCGTGCATCAGCCACATCTCGCACGGACTCTGGCCGCTGCCCGGCAACAACCGCCACCGGTTCGACGAGCTCGAGTACTGGACCGAGCTCGCCGGGATCCTCGAGGACGGCGGGTTCGACGCGGTGTTCCTCGCCGACGTGATCGGTGCGTACGACGTGTTCCGCGACGGGCCGGAGACCGCCCTGCGCGAGGGCCTGCAGAGCCCGAACCTCGACCCGCTGCTCGTGGTGCCCGCCATGGCCGCGGTCACGAAGCGACTCGGCTTCGGCGTCACGTTCTCCACGACGTACGAACCGCCGTTCGCGTTCGCCCGCCGCGCGTCGACCCTCGACCACCTCACGAAGGGCCGGTTCGGCTGGAACATCGTCACGAGCTACCTGCCGAACGCCGCGCGCAACTTCGGCCTCGACGGCGAGATCCCGCACGACCGCCGGTACGAGCTCGCCGACGAGTACCTCGACGTGGTCTACAAGCTGTGGGAGGGCTCGTGGGATGACGACGCGGTCGTGTACGACCGCGAGCGGCGCATCGCGACCGACCCGTCGAAGGTGCGCTACATCCACCACGTCGGCGAGAACCACCGGGTCGCCGGGCCCCACATCGTGCATCCTTCGAGGCAGCGCACGCCCCTGCTCTTCCAGGCGACCGGGTCGCCCGCGGGCGTCGAGTTCGCCGGACGGCACGCCGAGCTCGTGTTCACCGGCGGCCGGACGACCGAGGAGTTCCGCGGGAACCGGCAGGCGATCCAGGACGCGGCCGTGCGCAACGGGCGCGCAGCCGACGACGTGAAGGCGATCGCGAGCGCGGTCGTCGTCGTGGGACGCACCGAGGAGGAGGCCGCCGACAAGTGGCGCACCTACCAGGAGCACGCGTCGATCGACGGCTACCTCGCGCACTCGAGCCTGCCCGTCGACCTCACGCTCGCGCCGCGCGAAATCACGGTCGCCGAGGCGATCGCGCGATCGGGCACCGAGCTCACGCGTTCGTCGTTCCTGCCGCTGCACCTCACGGTCGGGCAGCTCCTCGACCGCCTCGTGGGCGGGCGCCGCGAGCGCTTCCACGTCGTCGGCACGCCGAAGGTCGTCGCGGACGAGATCGAGCGCTGGCTCGACGAGGATGGCGTCGACGGCATCAACCTGCGCCAGTACCACTCGTTCGACACCGCGCGCGACTTCGCCGAGCTCGTCGTCCCCGAGCTGCGGCGACGCGGACGGCTGCCCGATCCGTCGGAGGCGGCGACGAGCCTGCGCGACCGGGTGTTCGGGCGGGGCGACCGGCTGCCGGACACGCACCTCGCGGCCCGGTACCGGGGCGGAGCGAACCTCGACGTCCCGGTCCCGCCGCTGCGATTCCCCGAGACGGTCGGCGCGGGCGCGGCCTGACGCGCGAGCCCGAGCGGGGCATCCGGGGTCCGGATGTCCCGCTCGGGCGTCTCGGCCCCGCCCCGCCGGGTTGCGAGCCGGATCGCGGACCGACGCGAACCGATCGGGGCTAGCCTCGAAGGATGACCACGCCGTCGTCGTCGATGCGCACCGCGCGGGACGAGCTCGAGGCGCTCGCCGGCCGTGCCGACCTGTTCGCGGACTGGGGCCACACCCGGGGCATCCCGCAGCGCCCGGATCCGCGCCCCGCGGCCGTGCTGATCCTGTTCGGCGTGCTCGACGGCACGCCCGCCGGCCGTGACGCGGAGGCGGCCGTCGTGTCGCGCGACCTCGACCTGCTGCTGCTCGAGCGGGCGCCCACGCTCAGCACGCACGCGGGGCAGGTCGCGTTCCCGGGCGGCCGGATCGACGCCACGGACGCGGACGAGATCGCCGCGGCCCTGCGCGAGGCGCGCGAGGAGACCGGGCTGGATGCCTCGGGCGTCGAGGTGCTCGGTCGCCTGCCGTCGATCCCCGTGCCGGTGTCGGGGCATGTCGTGACGCCCGTGCTCGGGTGGTGGGCGCGGCAGTCGCCGGTCGGCGTGGTCGACGAGGCCGAGAGCTCGCACGTGTTCCGGGTGCCGGTGGCCGACCTGCTCGACCCGGCGAATCGCGTGACCACCGTGATCCGGCGCGGCGGCGACGTCTGGCGGGGTCCCGCCTGGCAGCTCGCGGTCGCGGGCGTCGAGCACCTCGTGTGGGGGTTCACGGCGGGCCTCCTCGATGAACTGCTGACCGCGCTCGGCTGGACCGAGGACTGGGATCGGGGGCGGGAGCTCGAACTGCGGCCGTGAGGCCGGTCGCCCCTCAGGGCCGGAGCTGGGGCCGGGGCTGGGGCCGTGCGTCGGCCGGCGCAGCCGCGACGGATCGGATCGCCGCGGCCAGGCGCGCGACGGCTTCGTCGACGAGCGCGTCCGACAGGTTGCCGTACCCGATGACGAGCGAGTCGGGCTGGCCGGAGCCCACCGGAGCCGTCGCCCGGTATCGGGTGAGGTCGGACACCGCGACCTCGAGTTCGGCCGCCGCGCGCCGCACGGCGCGCGCCGAGACGCCCTCGGGCAGTTCGAGCGCGGCGTGCATGCCGGCCGCGATCCCCGAGACCGCGAGGTCGGGCAACTCGCGCGCGAGCGCGTCGAGCAGCGCCGAGCGCCGGCGGCGGAACCGTCCGCGTGCGGCCCGCAGGTGCCGTTCCAGGTCGCCCGAGGCGATGAACTGCCAGAGCGCGAGCTGGTCGAGCACCGACGGGCGGGAACGGTCGGGGAGCGGGATCCGGCGTCGGATGGACTCCGGCATGACCGTCCACCCGAGCCCCAGCGCCGGCGCCACGGACTTCGACAGCGACCCGACGAGCACGACCCGGTCGGGCGCGAGGCCCTGCAGGGCGGCGATCGGACGGCGGTCGTAACGGAACTCCGCGTCGTAGTCGTCCTCGACGAGCACGCCGTCGACCTCGTGCGCCCACCGCACGATCGCATCGCGACGCGTAGGTGAGAGCGCGGCGCCGAGCGGGAACTGGTGGGCGGGCGTCACGAGCGCGGCGCGCGCGCCGGTCCGCGCGGATGCCGCGACGAGGCGTTCGACGTCGACGCCCTCGTCGTCGACCGGGACCGGCACGGGCGTGAGGCCGGCGGAGGCGGCGAGGTCGCGGAGCCGGCCCCAGCTCGGGTCCTCGACGAGCAGGCTGCGGTGCCCGGCCGCGCGCAGCCCGGCGACGATGGCCGCCATGCCGTCGGTCGCCCCATGGGTGATCACGACGTCGTCGGGCGAGATCACGGCTCGCCGCGATCGGGCGAGGTACCCGGCCACCGCGGTCCGCGCGAGCGGGTGCCCGAGCGGGTCGAGCACGATGAGCTCGGCGTCGGGCGCGCGGTCGAGCGCGCGCCGGAGTGCGTCGACCCATCGTGCGCGCGGCGCGTGGCGGAGGTCGGGGATGCCGGGCCCGAGGTCGAACCTCGGGCGGCGGTACTCGGCGCGGAGCGGGGGTGCTGCGTCGTCGGGGTCGGTTGGGGTCGCCCGGGTCGCGCCGGACGGGCCGCCCGGCCGGTGCCCCGCATGCGCGGCCACCCTCGTGCCCGATCCGACGACGGCTTCGAGGAATCCCTCGGCGACCAGTTGCCCGTAGGCCTCGGTGACGACCCACCGGGAGACGCCGAGGGTCTCGGCCAGCAGCCGGCTCGGCGGCAGCGCGGAGCCCGGCGGCACGAGACCCTGGTGCACGGCGTCGCGGATGCTCCGCTCGAGGCGGTCGCGGAGCGGGTCGGGCCCGTCGCCGAGGGGCAGGAGCGTCTCCCACGCGAGCGCCGCTCCGCCGCGCCGTTCGTCGCCCGCACGCGGCATCCGCTCGCCCCTCCCCGCTGAATTGGTCTGGCCAGATCGCGTTCGATTGGAGTGTATGCCCGAACCGATCCGCCCGTAGCGTCGAACCCGACGGGCGCCGCAGGCGTCACGGTACACGGAGGAGACCCATGCGCTACCGCACCATCGGCGACGGCCGAACCGCCTTCGACGTCTCGACGATCTGCCTCGGCACGATGTGGATGGGCACGAGGATCGACGAGGCGACCTCGTTCGCGATCCTCGACCGGTTCGTCGAGGCCGGCGGCACGTTCATCGACACCGCGAACAACTACAACGCCTGGGGCCTCGGGTACGGCCGCGACAGCGAGGACGTGATCGGGCGGTGGCTGGCGAGCCGCGGCCGCCCGGACGGGCTCCGGATCGCGACGAAGCTCGGCGCCGCGAAGGCGGACCCCGCGCTCCCGCTCGCGAACACCGAGCCGACGAACTTCCAGGGCCTGAGCCCGGCGGTCGTCCACCGCGAGGCGCGAGAGAGCGCGAGACATCTCGGCGTCGACCGGATCGACGTGCTCTACGGCCACGTCGACGACCGGGCGACGCCGCTCGCCGAGACGGTCGGCGCCTTCGGCGACCTGCAGCGCGACGGCATCATCGGCATCAGCGGCATCTCGAACGTCGCCCTCTGGCGCCTCGTGGAGGCGCGCGAGGAGGCCATCCGCCAGGGCGTCGCGCCGTACGGCCTCGTGCAGCAGCAGTACAGCTACATCTACCCGGCGCCCCGGATCGACCTGAGCAACGTCGTGACGCCCGAGCTGCTCTCGTACGCGGCATCCACCGGGGTCGACGGCCGGCCGCCGCTCGCCGTGACCGCGTACTCGCCGCTCCACCAGGGAGCGCTCACGCGCGCCGACAAGCCGCTCTCCGCCGGCGTCGACCACCCCACCACGCACGCGCGCATCCGGCTGCTGCACGCGGTCGCGCGCGAGGCCGGAGCGACGCCGAACCAGGTCGCCCTGGCATGGATGCTCGGGCGCGAGGTGCCGGCGATCCCGGTGACCGGTCCGTCGAACGTCGCGCAGCTCGAGGAGGTGCTCGGCGCGGCCGAGCTGGACCTCGACCCCGAACTCCGGGAGCGCCTCGAGGTCGGGCCCGGCGACGTGGCGGTTGCGGCCTGACGGCCGCCGACGGCCGCGGCGGGGGCGACCCCGCCGCGGCTACGCCTCGGTCTCGACCGGGTCGGTCGCGACGAGCTCGAACACGCCGTCCACGATCTCCGAGGGGCGGAACGGGTACTTCTCGATCTCGGCCTGGTCGCTGATGCCCGTGAGCACGAGCACGGTGTGCAGGCCCGCCTCGATGCCCGCGACGATGTCGGTGTCCATGCGGTCGCCGATCATCGCGGTGTTCTCGGAGTGCGCGCCGATCTTGTTGAGCGCCGAGCGGAACATCATGGGGTTCGGCTTGCCGACGACGTAGGGCTCCTTGCCGGTCGCCTTCGTGATGAGCGCGGCGATCGCGCCGGTCGCCGGCAGCGGGCCGTCGACGCTCGGGCCGGTCGCATCCGGGTTGGTGACGATGAACCGGGCGCCGTTGCCGATCAGCCGGATCGCCTTCGTGATGGCCTCGAACGAGTAGTTGCGCGTCTCGCCGACCACGACGAAGTCGGGATCGGTCTCGGTCATGATGAAGCCCGCGTCGTGCAGCGCGGTGAGGATGCCGGCTTCGCCGATGACGAACGCCGAGCCGCCGGGGAGCTGCTGCTTCAGGAAGTCGGCGGTCGCGAGCGCGGAGGTCCAGATGCGGTCCTCGGGCACGTTCAGGCCCGAGGCGCGCAGCCGGGCCGACAGGTCGCGGGCCGTGAAGATCGAGTTGTTCGTGAGCACCAGGTAGGGCGTGCCCGCGTCCTCCCACTGCTGGAGCAGGTCGGCGGCGCCCGGCAGCGCGTGGTTCTCGTGCACGAGCACGCCGTCCATGTCGGTCAGCCAGCACTCGACCTCATCGCGTCGTCCCATGCGTCCAGCGTACGGGCCGAACGGCCGGCGTCACGCCGTGAGGACCGCCGGACCCGAGGCCCCGGCGCCGCAGCCGGACCGGTCGCGCACCGCGAGCGCGTGCGCGACGGCGTCGGTGATCGGCAGGCCGGTCCGTCGCTCGACGAAGAGCCACTCCCCGGTCGGATCCATGTCGAGGAACACGTGGCGCCCGTCGGTGCCGCGCCGCAGGTCGACCGTCGCGAGCCCCAGGCCGAGGCGCTGGACGAGTCCGACGAGCGCCGCACCGAGGCTGCCGGGGAGCTCGACCGGGCGGAGCGGGGCATCCACCGCGCCGTTCCTGGCGGCCCAGGGCGCCTCGCCCGCGGGCGTGAGGACCTCGGCGGCGAACACCCGCTCGCCGACGACCGTCACGCGCAGGTCCACGCCCTCGACGTACTCCTGGAGCAGGGTCGGCGGGCGGCGCGCGTCGCGCAGCCGGTCGAGGTCCTGCGCGCCGATGAGGTGGGTCTCGCGCACGCCGTCGCCGCGCGCGCGGAGCGACTTCGTGATGATGCCCGAGCCCTCGGCCTCGGCGGCGGCGACGAACTCGCCCGCCCGTTCGGCGTCGCGCGTGACGATGGTGCGGGGGAGGGCGAAGCCGAGCTCGGCCGCGACGGTCCACTGCAGGAGCGTCCGTCGCGAGACGACGTCGGCCGCCGGCGGGTTCAGCCAGTCGACGGCGAGCGAGGCGATCACGCCGTCGACCACGGCGCGCGACTCGCGGCGCGCGGCCGCCTCGGACGAGGACAGGGCGACCCGGAGCGAGGTCGCGCCGGTCGCCGGGCGCCACCAGCCGGTGCCCGCGCGCGTGAGGTCCACGTCGCCGTCGGCGAGGCGGAGCGTGAGCACGGGGTGGTGGCCGCCGCCGAACGAGAGCTCGAGCGACGAGCTGTCGCCGAGGTCCGCGGTGTCGAGTTGCACCACGCGGCGGCCGAGTTCGTCGAGTCGTCCGATCACGGCGGCCGCGTGCTCGTCAGCACGGCCGGCGATCACGAGGATCACGCGACGCTCCAGCCCCGCGAGCTGGGCTCCGGCCGATTCGTCGTCATGATGCCTCCGTTCCCCGTGCGGTGGGTCCGCCGGGTCCTGCAGCGAGGCCCGTGAGGCCGCGCACCGGGCGACGGTCGACCCGCCGCACATCGGGGCCCGTCCCCGACGCTCTTCCATGGTCGCCCGCGGAGGGTCCCGGATCATCCGGGATGTCCCTGATGCTGGTCGCCGTCCCGCGTGCGTTCCGCGGTCGCGACGGCGACCCCGCGGTCGCGACGGCCACCCCGCGGCCGGCGCGACGGGATCAGGCGGTGAGCCAGATCGCCTCGGACACGGCGCGGTCGAGCCGGAGCGGCGCCGGATCGGCGCCCGCGCGCACGATGAGCGCGTCGGCGGAGGTATCCGAGACCCGGATCGCGACGCCGGGGCCGATGCCGGCCTCATCGAGGGCGCGCAGGATCGCGGGGTCGCGGTCGCTGATGCGGATGACGCGGCCGAGGTGGCCGACGGGCGCGTCGGCGAGGAGGCGGAACGGCTCCCGCTGGATCGAGCCGTCGGCGGCGGGGATCGGGTCGCCGTGGGGGTCGTGCGACGGGCGGCCGAGGCGGGCGTCGATCGCCTCGAGCAGGCGGTCGCTCACGGCGTGCTCGAGCACCTCGGCCTCATCGTGCACCTCGTCCCACGCGTAGCCCATCTCGCGGACCAGCCAGGTCTCGATGAGCCGGTGGCGGCGCACGACGGCGAGCGCGCGGAGTCGCCCGTCGTCGGTGAGCCGGACGGCGCCGTAGGGCACGTGGGTCACGAGGCCCTGCGCGGCCATCTTCTTCACCATCTCGGTGACGCTCGACGGGGCGACGCCGAGGCGGCCCGCCAGCACCGAGGGGGTGATGGGGTCGGGCTGCCATTCGGTGTGCGCGTACACCGTCTTCAGGTAGTCCTCGATCGCGGGGCTCTGGCCGTTGGGCATCGTCGTCAGGATACCGGCGCGGTGCCGGAGCGGCCGTGGCGGGCGGTTTGAAACGTTGCATTCAGGGCTTGACCCTCCCCCATCCGGGGGACTACGGTCGATCCCGCACGGAAAGCGTTATCCCATCCGCGCGCCAGCGCGGACCGCAGGGGCCGACCGGCCCCGGACCCGACCGAAGGATTCGACGATGAACCTCCGAACCCATCCGTTCCGCGCGCTCCTGACGGCGGCCGCCGTCGGATGCCTCGTCGCCGGCGTCTCCGCGCCGGCGCAGGCCGCCGTGCCCGTCCACGCCGCCCGTGGCGGCGGAGCGTCCGCGGCCCCGCAGCTCGAGGCGCTCGACCGCGGCCTCGTCGCCGTGTCGACCAGCGAGGGCGTCTTCCTCAGCTGGCGCCTGCTCGGCACCGAGGCGACCGGTGCGACCGACACCGGCGTCGCCGGCCCCGACTTCGCGGTCTACCGCGACGGGCAGCGGCTCGGCGTCGTGACCGACAGCACGACCTGGGCCGACCCCAACGGGCAGGCGACCTCGCAGTACGCCGTCGCCCCCGTCGTGAACGGCATCGAGCTCGAGGCATCCTCGCCCGTCTCGCCGTGGGCGCAGGGCTACTACGACCTCCCGCTCCGCAAGCCCGCCGACGGCGTGACGCCCGGCGGCGTGATCTGGGGGGCCGGAGGCGAGCCCTACACCTACAGCGCGAACGACGTGTCCGTCGGCGACGTCGACGGCGACGGCCAGTACGAGTACGTCGTCAAGTGGGACCCGTCGAACTCGAAGGACGTCTCCCAGGTCGGGTACACCGGGCCCGTCTACCTCGACACGTACGAGCTCGACGGCACGCTGCTCAACCGCATCGACCTCGGCGTGAACATCCGCGCCGGCGCGCACTACACGCAGTTCCTCGTCTACGACTTCGACGGCGACGGCCGCAGCGAGACCCTGCTGAAGACCGCGCCCGGCACGAAGTCGATCCGCTACGCCGCCGACGGCACGGTCGCCGCCGAGTCGTACGTCACCATGCCCGAGGCCGACCTCGCGGCCGGCTACAGCCACGCCGACGACTACCGGCTGAGCGCCGCCGACTTCGCCGCGCACCTCGCCGACGTGTTCCAGGGCTGGTCGGACCGGCCCGAGGTGCAGTCGGGGCAGTGGCCCGCGACGCTCGAGGAGGCGTGGGGCATCCCGGTCGCGCACGAGTACCCGCTGTCGCGCGAGAGCGCGGAGGACCTCGTCGACGTGTACATCGACCAGGTCGCGCCGGCGCGCTCGACGCGGAACGCGCTGCGGAACTTCGAGGGCTTCATCGTCGACGGCCCCGAGTACCTGACCGTGTTCGACTCCGCCACGGGTGAGGAGAAGGAGACGGTCCCGTACGTGCCCGGCCGCGGCGACGACGGCCTGCTCTGGGGCGACTACGCGATGGCCCGCGTCGAGCCCGGCAACCGCGTCGACCGGTTCCTCTCGGGGGTCGCGTACCTCGACGGGCAGCACCCGTCGGCCGTGTTCGCGCGCGGCTACTACACGCGCACCACGATCGCGACCTACGACTGGGACGGCGAGCACCTCGCGCAGCGCTGGTTCGTCGACAGCGGCCACGTGCCCCTGTCGAACCCGTTCAACGACGGCCCGCACGGCCGCGACGGCACCGACCCGGTCTACGGCACGATCACCACGCAGGGCGACCACTCGCTCTCGGCGGCCGACGTCGACGGCGACGGCCGGCAGGAGATCGTCTACGGCTCGGCGACGATCGACGACGACGGCGGGCTCCTGTACAGCTCGTTCGACGTGCTGCCGCCCCAGAGCCCGGGTGCGGGCCAGGTCGTCCGGCTCGGCCACGGCGACGCGATGCACGTGACCGACATCGACCCGGTGCGCGCCGGCGTCGAGGTGTGGACCGCCCACGAGGGCGCGACCGGCGCGCCGTTCGGCTCGGCGATGCGGGATGCCGCGACCGGCGCGACCCTGTTCGGCTCGTACTCCGGGCGCGACACCGGACGCGCGATGATCGGCGACGTCCGGCCCGACGTGCCCGGCATCGAGGTGTGGGCGAGCATGCCCGACGGCACGCTCGGCTCCGGCCTGCTCAGCGCGAGCGGTCAGCCGCTCGAGTCGAAGACGCCCGGCACGAACATGTCGATCCGCTGGGCGGGCGACCTGACGACCCAGATCGTCGGCGGCGGCCTCGCGGGCACGACGCCCGTCACGCCGACCATCGACGACTGGGTGCGCGGCCGGCTCGTCACGGCGACCGGGACCGCCACGAACAACGGCACGAAGGGCAATCCGTCCCTCGTGGCGGACGTGCTCGGCGACTGGCGCGAGGAGCTCATCCTCCGGACCGCCGACTCGACGGCGCTCCGGTTCCTCGTCTCGACCGAGCCGACGACGCACAAGCTGCCGACGCTCATGCACGACATCCAGTACCGCGCCGAGACCGCGCGCCAGCAGACGACGTACAACCAGCCGGCGTACACGTCGTACTACTTCGCGAGCGACATGGACTTCTCGGCGATCCCGGTGTGGACGAGCCCCGCGACCGCGGCGAAGCCGATCTTCATCGATCCGGCGCTCGCGCTGCTCGACTTCGTCGTGATCCCCTACGACCGGGAGTTCGACTACTACCTCGACGGCGAGCGGGTCGCGTTCGGCCTGCACCGGCCGGCGAAGGGCGCGAGCGTGACCGTGACGGCGGTGCCGAAGGCGGGCTTCTCGATCGCCGACGGCACGACGAGCACCTGGACGCACGCCTTCAGCGCCCGCCGATAGACCGGTCGCGGCATCCTCGCCTCGCGCGTCCGGCGCGCGGGTCGAGTGGATGCCCCGGCCACCCGACGACCGTCCCCGATCGCCTTCCGTGCGGCGATCGGGGACGGTCTCCTCCTGTGGGCTGGAACCTCCCGCGGCCTACGCGCCCGTGAACACCAGCCAGAGCAGCACGCCGTTCAGCGTGATGAGGAACGCCGACGACGCGATGCCCGCCGCGGTCGTCGCCCAGTGGTTCCGCCACTTCCCGAGCACGCCCGCCTTCGCCGTGACCACGACGAGCGGGATGAGGGCGAACGGGATCCCGAAGCTGAGCACGACCTGGCTGAGCACGAGCGAGAGGGTCGGGTCGAAGCCGGCGCCGAGGATCGCGAGCGCCGGAACGAGCGTGATCAGCCGGCGGGCGAGGAGCGGCATCCGGACGTGCAGCAGCCCGTGCATGATCTCGGCGCCCGCATAGGCGCCGACCGACGTCGATGCGAGCCCCGAGGCGAGGAGGCCGACCGCGAACAGGGTCGCGATGACCGGGCCGAGCGTCACGCCGATCGCCGCGTACGCGCCTTCGAGGCTGTCGGTGCCCTCGACGCCGGCGAGGTTCACGGCGGCGAGCAGCAGGATGCAGAGGTTCACGGTTCCAGCGATGGCCATCGCGACCGTCACGTCGACCCGGGTGGCGCGGACCAGCACGGCGGTCGGGAGGCCGAGGGTGCTGCCGCGGCGGGTGCGGGGGGCGTCCGTTCGCGCGGCGGCCGGGGCATCCGGCGAGGGCTCGGCCGGGGCATCCGGTGACGGCTCGGCCGGGGCATCCACCCGCTCGTCGGTCGCGGCGCGCCCGCCGACCGGGCGTCCCGAGAACCGGTCGCGCGCGAGCGCGGAGTGCGCGTAGATCGCGTGCGGCATGATCGTCGCGCCGAGGATCGAGGCCGCGAGGAGCACCGATCCCGCGTCCTCGAATCGGGGCACGAGCCCGGCGGCGAATGCGGCCGGGTCGGGCGGTGCGACGAAGACGCCGACGCTGAACCCGATCGCGATGATCACGAGCAGGCCCATGATCACGAACTCGAACGGCCGCGCACCGCGTCGCTGCTGCAGCACGAGGAGGGCGATCGACACCGCTCCGGTGATGAGCCCGCCCCAGATGAGCGGGACGCCGAAGAGGAGGTTGAGCGCGACCGCGCCGCCGATCACCTCGGCGAGGTCCGTCGCCATCGCGACGAGCTCGGCCTGCAGCCAGTAGGCGCGGCGCCCCCAGCGGTTGCGGATCCGCTCGCCGAGGACCTCGGGCAGGCTCCGGCCGGTGACGACGCCGAGCTTCGCCGACAGGTACTGGATGAGCCACGCCATGACGTTGCCGATCACCACGACCCAGACGAGCAGGTAGCCGTATCGGGCGCCCGCGGTCATGTTGCTCGCGACGTTGCCGGGGTCGAGGTAGGCGACGCCGGCCACGAGCGCGGGGCCGAGCAGCCACGCGACGCGCGGGACGGAGGTCCGCGTGGTGCCCGGTGTCGTCGTGCCCGGCGTCGTCGTGCCCGGTCGCGTCGGGGTGCTCCGCTGCTCGCCCTCGAGAGTTTTCGGCATGCCGAAATCATAGGGGGTTTTCGGTGCGCCGAAAAGTCCCCCGCGGGACGTCGCGCGGACGCATCCGGTCGGTTCGGCGGGCCGAGAACGACTATTCGCGTCCGCGCGCTGCGCGCGGCACGCTGGCGATGTCCGCGCGCTGCGCGCCCGGGGATGCCCGCGCGCTGCGCGCCCGAGGATACGGTGGGTGCGTGGATGCCCCGGACCCCGACGAGCGCTCGCTGGAACCCGACGAGCCCCTGCTCCCCGGGCACGGCGTCGGCCCGTGGGCGGGCGGCGAGGCCGAGTGGCCCGACGATCCGCGCTACGACCCCGAACTCCTGCGCGACGGCGACCGCCGGAACGTCGTCGACCGCTACCGCTACTGGCGGATGGAGGCGATCGTCGCCGACCTCGACGAGCACCGGCACGCGTTCCACGTCGCGATCGAGAACTGGCAGCACGACATGAACATCGGCTCGATCGTGCGCAGCGCGAACGCGTTCGCCGCCGACACCGTCCACATCATCGGCCGGCGCCGCTGGAACAAGCGCGGCGCGATGGTCACCGACCGCTACCAGCACCTCGAGTACCACGAGGACGTCGCATCCTTCGCGGCGTGGGCGCACGGGGCATCCCTCCCCGTCATCGCCGTCGACAACGTGCCCGGCGCGGTGCCGATCGAGGCGTTCGCGTGGCCCGAGCGCTGCGTGCTGCTGTTCGGGCAGGAGGGCCCCGGGCTCTCGGCCGAGGCGCAGTCCGCGGCCGACGCGGTCGTCGAGATCACCCAGTACGGCTCGACCAGGTCGCTGAACGCGAGCGCGGCCGCCGCGATCGCCATGCACTCCTGGGTCCTGAGCCACGCCGAACGCGGCTGACCCGCGAGGCGGCGCGCCCCGGTCAGGCCGCGAACACCCCGAGCCGGCGGAACTCGGCCGCCTGGAGCACGCTCCACGGGCTGAGCACGAACGGCGTGCGCTCGGCCGTCGCGAGGAAGTCGGCCGGCCGTGTCCACGCCGTCGCCAGCACCTCGTCGGGGTCCGGCCGCAGCGCGTCGGGCAGTTCGGCGAAGTACACCGGGCACACCTCGTGCTCGACCATCCCGCTCGCGTCGACCGCGCGATAGCGGAAGTCGGGCAGCACGAGGCGGAGGTCTCGCGGTTCGACGCCGAGCTCGGTGCGCACGCGCCGGACCACCGCGGCCGCGGGATCCTCGCCCGGCAGCGGGTGCCCGCAGCACGCGTTCGTCCAGACGCCGGGCCAGGTGCGCTTCGCGAGGGCGCGCCTGGTCAGGAGCATCCGCCCGTCGCGGTCGAAGGCGTAGCACGAGAACGCGAGGTGCAGCGGGGTGTCGGTCCCGTGGACGAGCGCCTTGTCGAACGTGCCGATCGCGGTGCCGTCGTCGTCGACGAGCACGACCTCCTCGACCGAGGCGACGGCCCCGCTCACGACGCCGTCGCCGGTGCGGGGACGCCCGCCGCCTCGAGCACGAGGTCGCGGACCCGGGCCGCGGGCACGAGATCCCGCGCGTCGTCCCAGAAGGGCAGGGTCGCGTCCGAGCAGATCAGCAGCGGGGTGTCGGCGCTCGACTCGGGGAGGCGCCCGTGCGTGCCGCGCACGTGCGTCGGGTCGAGCGGGACGACGTCCATCGCGTAGCGCAGGCCGAGCTTCTTGCGCACGAGGCCGAACCCGGCCCGGAGCTTCGCGAACGGGTCGGCCGGGTCGAAGAACAGCTCGGCCGGGTCGTAGCCGGGCTTCTTGTGGATCTCGACGCCGCGCGCGAAGTCCGGTGCCCGGTCGTCGTCGAGCCAGTAGTAGTAGGTGAACCAGGCGCCGGGCTCCGCGACCACGACGAGCTCGCCCGACCGCGGGTGGTCGAGCCCGTATCGAGCCTGCTCGGCACGATCGAGCACCTCGTCGACGCCGTCGAGGTCGCGGAGCACCGCGCGCACGCGGGCGACGTCGGACGGGTCGGCGACGTACACGTGCGCGACCTGGTGGTCGGCCACGGCGAACGCCCGCGACGCCAGGGGGTCGAGGAGCTCGCGGCCCTGCTGGACCTGCACCTCGAGCAGCCCGGCGCGCCGCAGCGCGCGGTTCACGTCGACCGGTCGGTCGGCGCGCGCGATGCCGTACTCCGCGACGGCGACGACGGTCGCGCCCGCGGCCGTCGCGTCGTCGAGCAGCGGCGCGAGCACGGCGTCGAGCTCCGCCGCCGCCCGGTCGGCCTCGGCGGAGTCGGGCCCGAAGCGCTGCAGGTCGTAGTCGAGGTGCGGCAGGTACGCCATGACCAGGTCGGAGGATTCCTCGCGCAGGACCGATCGCGTCGCCTCGGCGATCCACCGGCTCGACTCGATCGACGCCGTCGGCCCCCAGTACCTGAACAGGGGGAAGTCGCCGAGCTCGCCGGTCAACCGATCGTGGATCGCGGGCGGCCGCGAGTAGAAGTCCGGCGACTTGCGCCCGTCGGCGTGGTAGACGGGCCGCGGGGTGACCGTGACGTCGGTGCTCGCGCCCATCGCGTACCACCAGCACACGTTCGCGGTCGTGAAGCCGGGCGAGTGCCGCCTGGCCGTCTCCCACACCTTCTCGCCCTCGACGAGCGCGTTGTGCTGGCGCCAGAGGTTGACCTCGCCGATGTCGCGGTGGAACCAGCCGTTGCCGACGATGCCGTGCTGCGCGGGCGCGAGCCCCGTGAGCATGGTCGACTGCACCGAGCAGGTGACCGCGGGCAGCACCGTGCCGAGCTGCGAGGTCGCCCCGGCCGCCGCCAGCGCACGCAGTCGCGGCATGTGCGCGAGCGCGGTGGCGGTGAGCCCGACGACGTCGAGCAGCAGGACGCGGGTCACGAGGCCACCGCCTCGACCGCGGAGGCGGAGGCGGAGGCGGGGGCGGAGACGGGTGCGCCCCCGCCGTCCTCCGCGTCGCCGAGGAGGACCCCGGCCGCCCAGCGGAGCTCGGCGGCGATGCCCTTCG
Source organism: Agromyces sp. MMS24-JH15 (assembly GCF_043518605.1). Taxonomy (GTDB): domain Bacteria; phylum Actinomycetota; class Actinomycetes; order Actinomycetales; family Microbacteriaceae; genus Agromyces. Next base: position 751,572 of record NZ_CP171358.1, on the reverse strand, counting down.
CGAGGTCGTCGACGCCGCCCGGCAGGACCGCCCAGGTGTAGGTCTCGACGTCGAGGTGGGCCGTGTCCCCGTCGGGGAGCTCGCGCACGGCGGCGACCGCACGACGCAGGACGTCGGTGGTCGATGCCAGCGGCGCCGCCGGCGCGAGGTGGAGCGGCACGTGGAAGTGGACGCGCCACGGGGCGTCGTCGGGCAGTCCGTCGAGGGCCTCCGGGAGATCGTCCGCCGCGACGACCCCCGCCGCCGTCGCGGCTCGCGTCTGGTGCAGGTACCGGGGCTCGGCGAACTCGCGGAGCGCGGCGCGCGCGTCGGGGTCGGCGGGGGACTCGACGTGCAGCGCGGCCGACGCCTGGATCTTCGGGATCCGGATGCCCGCCGCCCCGACCGCGCGGACGGCCGCCTCCGGGTCCGCGAACGAGACCGCGAGGTGGCACGCGTCGAGGCAGATGCCGACGAACTCGCCGTCGATCCGACCGGGCTCGGCGGCGCCGTCCCGGGACAGGCGCGGCGCGAGCCACGCGACGACGTCCGCGACGGTGTCGAGCACGCAGCCGGGCTCGGGCTCGATCGCGAGCCGGATCGTGCGCCCGGTGCGTCCGCGGAGTTCGCGCAGGCCGGCCGACACGATCGCGAGGACCGCCTCGGCGCGCTCGTCGTCGTCGGTCGTCCACGGCGTCCGCCACGCGAGCGGGAGCGTCGAGATGCTGCCGTCCGCGCCCTCGGGCAGGAGGTCGGCGAGCACGCTCGCGCAGTCGAGCGTGTACTCGGCCCGCCGGAGGTCGGTCCAGTCGGGCCGGTAGACGTCGAGCTTCACGACCTCGGCGTGGAACGCGGTGTACGGGAAGGCGTTGATCGTGCGGACCTCGAGGCCGTCGACCGCGAGGCCCGCGCGGAGCCGCTCGCGGGCCGAGTCGTCGGTCGCCAGCTGCCGGGCGAGCGGCGCGGGCAGCCAGAGCCCGACGCCGAGGCGGTCGAGCCCGGCCGCGCGGCGGGCGGGCCCCGCGTACCGGGCGAGCTGGTCGAGCACCCCGTCGAGGTCCTCGGCGGGGTGCACGTTCGTGCAGTAGGAGAGGTCCATCAGGCCGGCACCCCCCGCAGCACCGAGTTGCCCTCGAACGTCGTGCCCGGGATCGGCGCGGGCACGACGCGAGCCTCGGCCGGGGCATCCGCGCCCTCGAAGCCGGGCACCGGGTCGAGGTTGAGCCGCCCGCTCCGCCCGTAGAACGCGACGGGGTTGCGCCACAGCACGGTGTCGACGTCGTCGGCCGTGAACCCGGCCGCGAGCATCGCGTGCGCGGTCGCGAGCGTCTTCAACGGGTCGGAGTGGCCCCAGTCGGCGGCGCTGTTCGCGAGGATCCGGTCCGTTCCGTACTCGCCCAGGATCGCGACGAACCGGTGCTCGTCCATCTTCGTGTCGGGATAGATCGAGAAGCCCATCCAGCAGCCGCTGTCGGCGACGTCGGCGACCGTCGTCTCGTTCAGGTGGTCGACGACGACGAGTTCGGGCGCGACGCCCGACTCGCGCACGACGTCGAGCGTGCGGCGGGTGCCCGACGCCTTGTCGCGGTGCGGGGTGTGCACGAGCACCGGCAGGGCGAACCGCTTCGCGAGCTCGAGCTGGACCTGGAACACCTCCTCCTCCGCCTCGGTCATCGAGTCGTAGCCCGTCTCGCCGACGGCGACGACGCCGTCCTTGCCGAGGTACCGGGGGAGCACGTCGAGCACCTCGCGGCACCGCGGGTCGTTCGCCTCCTTCGGGTTCAGGCCGATCGTGGCGTGGTGGCGGATCCCGTACTGGGCGGCGCGGAACCGCTCCCAGCCGATCAGCGCGTCGAAGTAGTCGGTGAAGCTCCCGACGTTCGTCCGCGGCTGGCCGAGCCAGAACGACGGCTCGACGAGCGCGCGCACGCCCGCGGCGTACAAGTCGCGGTAGTCGTCCGTGGTGCGCGAGGTCATGTGGATGTGCGGGTCGAAGATGCGCATGTCAGTCCTCCTGGTGGGGGCCGGCGGGGTCGCCGGCTGCGGTGACGTCGGTGGGGGCGGGCGCGGCCGCGGGGGCGGGTGCGGTCGCGAGGCGGGTCATGTCGTCGGTGACGGTCCGGCAGGCGGCCCGCCGCTCGGCGATGAGGCCCGCGGCCATGCGGGCGAGTTCGACGTCGGCGCGGTCGTCGAGTCCGGCGACGACGTCGAGCGGGAGGTCCATGAAGACCGCTTTCAGCACGCCGTGCCGCCAGGCGTGCTGGTCGAGGTGGCGGGCCGCGAACGGGCCGAGGGCAGCCGCGACGAGGCGGGGGTCGTTCGCGCGCAGCGCGTCGAGGACGAGGTTCACTCCGGCGTCGACGAGCGGGTCGCCGCCGGTCGGGTCGGATGCCCCGACTGCGCCGATCCCCCCGGCCTCCTCGGCCGCGCCGAGCCCGCGGAGCACGCCGCGCCGCTCGGCGTCGTCGCCGTACCGGTGGAGCTCCCGGAGCTCGGCGGCCGCGCGGTCGGCGGGCAGCGCCCGGACCAGCGCGACGACGAACCGCTCGCGGGCGAGGTCGTCGAGGGTGCCGTGCCGGTAGCCCTGCGGGTCGTCGTCGGGCCGGACCGCCCCGCGGCCGACCTCGCGGCCCGCCGCGGGGAACAGGTCGGCGATGCGGGCGGGATCGGCGGCGATCGCCGCCTCCCCCTCGTGGATCCAGTCGGTCATCGGGCCTCCCAGGCGTCGTGGAGTGCGGACATCGAGCGTGCGGCGACGCCGGGCGCGTCGTGCGCGTGCCGGGGGAGCTCGACCGCGGCGAGCCCGCGGTAGTCGAGCTCCTCGAGCGTGCGGAGCGCGGCGGCGAGGTCGAGCGAGCCGTGCCCGAGCTCGAGGTGGTCGTGGGCGTCCGGCAGCATGTCGTCGACCTGCACGTTGCGCAGCAGCGGCCCGGCCGCCCGGAGCGCGCCCTCGACGCCGTCGGGTTCGACGACGACGCAGTGGCCGAGGTCGACCGTGAGGCCGAGCGCGGGCGGGTCGCCGAGGTCGGCTCGGAGCGCGAGCGCGTCGGCGACGGTCTCGACGAGCATGCCGGGCTCGGGTTCGAACGCGAGCGGAACGCCGGACGCCGCGGCCTCGGCCACGATCGGCGCGAGACGCTCGCGGAGCCGGCCGCCGGCGGCATCGGGTGCGACGCCGAGCGGCAGTACGCCCGACCAGAGCGACACGCAGTCGGCGCCGAGCACGGCCCCCAGTTCGATCGCACGGCGGAGGAACTCCTCGCGCGGCGCCGCGTCGTCGTCGAGCAGGGTGGGACGGTGCTTGCGGAAGGGGTCCAGCAGGTAGCGGGTGCCGGTCTCGACGACGATGCGCCAGCCGAGCCCGTCGAGGCGGTCGCGGAGGCGCGCGGCCGCGTCCACGGCGTCGGGCGCGAACGGGTCGAGGTGCGGATGCCCGAGCGTGAGCGCGAGCCCGCGGTAGCCGAGCGCGTCGAGCACCGTGACGACGTCGTCGAGCGGATGGTCCGCGAAGCCGTTGGTTCCGTAGCCGACGGCGAACCGCGCGCCGGGGAGCGGCCCGGCGAGCGGTCCGGCGAGGGGCCCGGGGTGCGAGCGCGGTCGCCCGGCGGGCAGGGCGTCGGGCAGCGCCCGGGGCAGGACCGCGCTCACGTGACGTCCCCCGGCCGCTCCGCCCGCGCCGCCCGCGGAGTCGGATGATCCCGTGCACGGCGACGAGTCCGAGTGCGACCGGGAGCGAGCCGCTCCGCGCGACGAGCGCCGCCTGGAGCGGCACGACCGAGCCGATCCCCGCGCGGGTCGCGTCGCGCACGCGCTCGGGCGACGGATCGTCGACGGCCGCGAACTGGCCGGGCAGCGCGGCGGCGAGGTACGTCGCGGCCCCGGCGGCGCCGGCGAGGCGGGCGACCGGGGAGGCGGCCGCGGGACTCGCGGCATCCACCGAGGCCTCCACCGCTGCGGCCGCCGCGCCCGTCGCGACGAGCGCGAGCCCGGTGTCGGGGGCGGACCCGCCGTGCACCTCGCCCCGTGAGAGCGCGGTGACCCCGACGGTGTGCGTCGCGATCGCGAGCGCGGCCGGCAGGGCCCGCGGCGAGCCGCCCGCGCCCATGAGCACGTCGAAGCCGCGGCACGCGGCCATCGCGAGCGGCCCGGCCGCGGTCGGCTTGGCGAACACGTCGTACACGACGACGGATGCCGCGAGCGGGACCGCGCACGCGAGCGCACGCCGTCCGCCCCCGGCCGCGGCGAGCGCGAGGCCCGCGGCGCCGAGCCCGACGGCGATCCCGAGTGCCCGCCGGGCACTCACCCGCCCGGAGGGGATCGGCCGCTCGGGCCGCTCGACGGCGTCGAGGTCGCGGTCGGCCCAGTCGTTCAGCACCATCCCGCCGGCGTACAGCGCGGCCGACGCGAGCGGCAGGAGCCATCCGCGCTTCGTGAATCCGCCCGCCGCGGCGTGGGCGCCGACCGCGGTGTCCCCGAGCACCGTGAGCGCCGCGGGCGCGCGCATGAGCTCGAGGACGTCGCCGGCGGTCGTCACCGCGCGCTGCCGACGGCGACCGGCTCGGCGACGGCGGACGCGGTCGCGCCGGACTCGGCGGCGCACTCGCGCGAGCCCGGCGCGCCGGCGACGGACCCGGGGTCCGTCGCGCCCGCGAACTGCTCCGCGAGGTCCGACGCCCACGACCGCAGCGCTGCGGACTGGTCGGCGAACGCGTGCACGTCGCTGCCCCACGGGTCCTTGAAGAAGCAGCCGAGCGCGGGCACGACGCCGCGCACGCCGACCGCGTCCGCGAGCGACAGCAGGCGCGCGAGGTCGATGACGAGCGGGGCGGCGAGCATCGAGTCGTACGCGGACCACGTCGTCTGCAGCGTGAGGCGCGAGCCGAGGAATCCCTCGGCGTTGATGTGGTCCCAGGCGGTCTTCACGTCGCCGAGGTCGGGCACGTTGTCGATGTGGAGCGGGGCGACGACGTGGTCGCCGACGAGCGCCTTCAGGCCGCGGTTCTTCGAGGCCAGCTTGCTGCGGACCGCCTCGGGGTCCGCGAGGGTCCGGCCGTCGCCGCCGCCCAGCAGGTTGGCGCCCGCCCACGAGAGCACGCGCATGCCGCGTTCGGCGAACATCGGGGCGAGCACGGTGCGCAGCAGCGTCTCGCCGGTCTTGCCGTCCTGGCCGGCGAACGGGATGCGCGTCGCGGCGAGCGCGCGGAGGGCCGGGAGGCCGAGGCCGGCCGACGGCGTGAAGCAGGCGTATGCGGCGCCGGCCTCGACCGCCGCGAGCGCGGCGAGCGAGCTCGGCGGCAGGATCGCGAGGTCGGGGTCGGCGAGTGCGCCGGCCAGGAGCACGGCGTCGTGGAACTCGGGGCGGTCGGCGGGCAGCGGCTCGGTCGACGAGACGTCGACGACGGTGACGTGGGCGAGGCCGTGGCGGTCGCGGAAGTCGGCGATGTCGGCGGCGAGGCGTCGGACCGCGTCGAGCTGGCTTCCGGCGTGCGAGGCCGGGTCGTGGCCGGGGCGGATCTCGGCGTCGGTGCGTGCGAGGTCGTCGCGGACCGACGCGACGATGCCGGCCGGGAGCATGCCGGCCGCGGCCAGCGCCTCGGCGCGATCGACGAGCGCGACCGTGCTGAGGTCGTGCCCGCCGATGACGATGGCCTCGAAGGCCGGCAGCGGGACCTCGGCCAGGCCGGGCTCGGCGGTCGTGCACCCGGTCGGCGCGGCGAGCCCGGCGCCGAACGCGTGGACGCCGACCGCGACCGTGGTCGCGACCGAGCCGCGCGCGCCGATCAGCCAGAGGCCGACGCGGCCGCGGTTCCAGGCGGTGGCGGTGCCGTCGGCGTCGGCGGTGTCGGCGTCCTGCGGGGTGGGGGTGTGCTCCACGTCGGTCTCCTTCGATCGGTGGGTCAGTGCGTCCGGTGGCGGAGCGCGAGGGCGAGCTCGGCGAGGTGGTCGGCGAGCGGGGTGGGGAGGTGGTCGCGGGCGGTGCGGAGGCCCCGGTCCAGGTGCTCGTCGATGAGGGCGTGCACCGCCGCGCGCGCCCCGGTCGCGGTCACGATGGCGCGCACGCGTCGGGCGTCGTCGTCGTCCGCATCGACCGAGCCGAGCGTTCGGAGGATGGTGCTCCGGTCGGCGTCGCCGGACCGGCGGAGCGCGAGGCGGATGTGCTCGGTGCGCTTGCCGTCGCGGAGGTCCGAGAGCACCGACTTGCCGGTGACGTCCGGCGCGCCGAACAGGCCGAGGTCGTCGTCGCCGAGCTGGTAGGCGATGCCGAGCGCGGCGCCGACGCGTTCGACGGCGTCGATGGTCACCGCGTCGTCCGCTCCGGCGGCGATCACGCCGAGGGCGAGGGGGAGCGTGATGCTGTACGACGCGGTCTTCAGGCGTGCGACGAGGAGCGGCGTGCTGCGCTCGGGTGGGAGTGCTTCGCTGCGGACGTCGAGGAGTTCGCCGGCGATCGTGCGTTCGACGGCGCGCAGGGCGGTCGCGGCGAGGCGGGCGCGCACGGCGTCGGGAGCCGGGGCGGTGACGAGTGCGAGCGCGGCCGCGTTGAGGGCGAGGTCGCCGGCGAGCAGGCCGGATGCCGCGCCCTGTCGTCCGCTTGCGGCGTCGCCGAGCCCGGCCGCGCGGGCCGCGGCCTCGGCACGCGCGACCACGTTGGGTCGTCCGTGGCGGACGAGGTCGCCGTCGATGAGGTCGTCGTGGATGCACAGTCCGAGGTGGACGAGCTGCTGGGCGCCGGCGATGCGGCGCAGGAGCGCGGCATCCGTGCCGCCGTGGGCGAGGTAGGCGGCCGCCACGAGCCGGGGGCGCAGGTACTTGCCTCCGTCGGCTGCGCGCGCGGCGTCGACGAGGTCGGCGAACTCGCCCCCGGCTTCGATGCCGCGCACCGATACCGCGTCCCACAGGTCGCCAGCGAGCGTCGAGGGATCGCCGAGGGCGACGTCGACGCGGCCGCCGAGGTCCATCGGCACGGAGGCGGCCGCGACCGGTGCTGGGTGCATGCGGACCTCCGTCATCGTCGACTGGGTGGGGTTCGGCGGCAAGCCGAACGCAGCGCGACGCCGTGGATCCGGGGGCTGACCCCGACTCACGTTCCGTCGCACTGCGTACTGATGTGCATGCTATTTCGATCAAAGTATCGGTGTCAATGAACGACATTCGTTTGTCGAACACGCAAAAGTAACCACGCATGCGCGGCCGCGACGGCGACGGATCGACCGGCCGGCTGCGCTCCACCCGCCGCGCGGTGCGCGAGACTGGACCCGTGCCAGTGATCGACAACGCGATCTACCGCGACGGCGTCCGGGTCGCGACGCCCGCCACGCTCGAGGAGACCTTCGAGACGCTCGACGCGCACGGCGGCTTCGCCTGGATCGGGCTCTACCGGCCCAGCGACGCCGAGCTCGACGCGGTCGCCGCCGAGTTCGGCCTGCACCCGCTCGCCGTCGAGGACGCGCGCAAGGGCCACCAGCGTGCGAAGCTCGAGCGCTACGGCGACTCCCTGTTCGTCGTGCTCCGGCCCGGCCGGTACGTGGACCGGACCGAGACCGTCGAGTTCGGCGAGGTGCACCTGTTCGTCGGCGCGAACTTCGCCGTCGGCATCCGCCGGGCGGAGACGCCCGACGTCGCGAAGGTGCGCCGGCGCCTCGAGGAGGACCCCGAACTCCTCGCGCAGGGCCCCGAGGCCGTGCTCTACGCGGTGCTCGACGAGGTCGTCGACGAGTACGCGCCGGTCGTCGCGGGGCTCGAGAACGACATCGACGAGATCGAGGACCAGCTCTTCTCGGGCGACCCCGCGGTGACCCGCCGCATCTACGACCTCGCGAGCGAGGTGATGGAGTTCCAGCGCGCGACCCGGCCGCTGCTCGACATGTTCGGTGCGCTCGAGCGCGGCTTCGACAAGTACGGCGTCGACGTCGAGCTGCAGCGCTACCTGCGCGACGTGAAGGACCACGTCATCCGCATCGTCGAGCGCGGCGAGGGCTTCCGGCAGCTCCTCCAGAACGCCCTCTCGGTGCACGCGACGCTCGTCACGCAGCGGCAGAACGAGGAGATGCAGCGCCTCAGCGAGGCCAGCGTCGCCTCGAGCGAGCAGGCGAAGAAGATCTCGAGCTGGGCTGCGATCATCTTCGCGCCGACCCTCATCGCCGGGATCTACGGCATGAACTTCGCCTTCATGCCCGAGCTCGACGAGCCGTGGGGGTATCCGTTCGCGCTGTCGCTCATGGCCGTGTTCGCGCTCGTCCTGTACCTGGTGTTCAAGCAGCGCAAGTGGCTGTAGCCCGCCGCATCATCCGATGAGGCTCGGCTGCAGGTCGCGGAGCGTGCGGAAGCGGGTCATCCGCGTCACGCCGATCCCCGCGATCGCGAGCGCGCCGAGGAGCCAGAGCGCGAGCACCGCGGCGTCCTGCCACGCGCGCCCGAGCTCGCCGCCGTACATCGCCTGCCGCATGGCGTCGACGACGTAGCCCATCGGCAGCACGCGGTGCAGCGCGGCGAGCGGGGCCGGCAGCGTCTGCCACGGGAAGGTCCCGCCGGCCGTCACGAGTTGCGCGACCATGAGCACGAGGCCGAGGAACTGGCCGACCGAGCCGAGCCAGACGTTGAGCGCGAGGATGATCGCCGCGAACGTCGCCGACGCGAGCAGCATGATCCCGAGGACCCCGATCGGATGGCTCATCGAGAAGCCGAGCACGAGCGCGAGCACGCCGAACAGGGCCGTCATCTGGAGCGCGCCGAGGATGCCCGGCGTGAGCCATCCGGCGAGGGTCACGCGGATGGGCGCGTCGATCGCGGTGACGGCGCGCCGGGAGAGCGGCTTCACGATCAGGAAGAGCGCGTAGATCCCGATCCAGCCCGCGAGCGCGGCGAAGAAGGGCGCGAGCCCCGCGCCGTACCCGTCGGCCTTCGCGACCGCGCTGGTCTCGGCGTCGACCGGGTCGGCGATCGTGTCCGCCTGCGCATCCCTCGTGGCCTGCGTCGAGGCGGGGATCTCGGCCGCGCCGTCGGCGAGCCCGTCGCGGAGCTCGCCGGCGCCGGCGTCGAGGTCGCCGAGGCCCGCCTGCAGCGTCGCGGCGCCGTCGCGGAGCGCGGAGGCCCCGTCGGCGGCCAGCGCGGCGCCGTCGGCGGTCGCGCGCGACCCGGTCGCGAGGGCGGATGCCCCGTCCGAAACCTGCCGGCTGCCGTCGGCGAGGGCGTCGATCTCGCCGACGACCTCCTGCACGCGGTCGCCGCCCGCGGCGACCTGCGTCGCCGCCGCGTCGAGGCTCGCGAGCGCGCGGTCGATCGCGGCCCGGTCCACGCCCTGCGCCTCGAGCGCGGACTCGAGCTCGGCGCGCGCCTGCGGCAGCGCGGCGACCGCGCCGTCGACGGCGGTGCCGACGCGGTCGGCCGCGTCGGCGAGCTGCGCGTTGCCGTCGGCGACCTGCGCGGCGCCCGCGGCGAGGTCGGATGCCCCGTCGGCGACCTGCTCGGTGCCGTCGCGGAGGCTCGCCGCGCCGTCGGCGAGCGAGGATGCCCCGCCCGCGAGGCGGCTCGCGCCGTCGGCCGCATCGGATGCCCCGTCGGCGAGGCGGCTCGCGCCGTCGGCCGCGTCGGCGAGTCCGGTGCGCACCTCGTCGAGCGAGTCGAGGAGCGTCGACGCCGCCTCGGCGCCGACCTGCTCGGCGACGGCCGCGCGGATGCGCTCGACGGCCTGCTCGCCGATCGTGCCGGCGAGGTAGCTGTTGGCGTCGTTCGTCGAGAGCACGAGCTCGGCCCGGCGCGGGGCATCCGTCCGCACCGAGGCGAGCGCGTCGGAGAAGTCGGCCGGGAAGGTGATCGCGAAGTCGTACGTCGAGTCGTCGAGGCCGGTCGCGGCACGGTCCGCGCTCACGCGGTGCCAGTCGAAGTCGCCGTCGGCGACGAGCCGGTCGGCGACCTCGTCGCCGACGGTCCGCGCGGGGCCGTCGTCGCCGAAGCCGGCGCCGCGGTCGTCGACGACGAGCGCGACCGGGACGTCGGCGAACTTCGCGTACGGGTCCTGGTTCGCCCAGAGGTAGAGCCCGCCGTACAGCACGGGCACCGCGAGCAGCGCGATGAGCGCGACCACGGACATGCGGGAGGCGGTGAGGCGGCGGAACTCGGCCGCGACGAGCTGGGGGAGCTTCATGCGTGGCCTCCCGTGAGCGCGAGCTCGAGGGCGATCGCGGTCTCGAGCGCCGGCTCGAGTTCGGGCTCGAGCCCGGCGTCCGCGCCCGGCTCGTCCTCGTCGCCGCGCAGTCGCGCGAGCATCGCGTGCGCGCTGATCGCGGCCGCCGCAGCCGCGCCCGCGACCACGAGGACTGCGAAGCCGCGGTCGGCGAGCCGCTTCGCGAGCGTCCACCAGTCGAGCGGGTCGCCGCCGTGGCGGTCGGGCGCGACGAGCACGACGCCCTCGACGTCGTCGCGGAGGATCGCGAGTTCGGTGAGCAGCCGGAGGCGGTCGGCGGGTTCGACGTCGGCGATCGGCACGCGTGCGAGGTGCTCGAGGCCGAGGCCGCGGAGCGTGCGGGCGACGGCGACCGGTCCGGACGCCAGCCCGGCGAACATGAGTTCCTCGGCGCAGACGCCGGCGGTGGTGACGTTCGGGGCGGGATCGCTCGCGCCGGGTGCGTCCACGAGGGCGATGCGGCGGCGGATGCCCCGTGCGTCGGCGCGCCCGTCGAGCATGACGATGCCCGTGTCGGGGCGCATGCGGCCCGAGGCGATCAGGCCGAGCACGGTGGGGCGCTGCTCGGTCTCGGCGTGCGCGAGCGTGGCGCGACCGGATTCGAAGGCCGTGGTCGTGGTCGGCAGCGCGATGCCGTCGCGGCCCTTCGAGACCGCGCGAAGGTCGATCCTCATGCCGAACGCACCGCCCGCAGCGGGGGTGCCGTCTCGATGAGCACGCCGGCCTCGCGCCAGCCGAGCCCGACCGTCGAGAGCACCGAGCGCATGACGAACCCGGTGCCCTGCGCGCGGTCGAAGCCGCTGCGGACCGACTCGGCGAGCACCGTGATCGCGGCCTCCTCGATGAGGCGTGCGAGCAGGCCGGCCGGGAGGTCGCCGCGGAGGGTTCCGCTCAGGATGCCCCGTTCGACGAGCGCGCGGATCGCGGCGCGCAGCGGGGCGAGCGCGCCGGCCGCGACGTCGAGGTACGCGTCGGAGACCGCGAGGCGGGCGACCACCCGGACCTGCTCGACCTCGCTCCAGATCCGGGCGGCGAGCAGTGCGAGCGCGACTCGCTCGTCACCGCTGATCGCGGAGCGCGCGACCTCGTTGAGCCGTTCGGCGCCGTGGTCGATGAGTGCGCGCACGAGGGCGTTGCGGTCGCGGAAGTGGCCGTAGACGGCACGGCGGCTGAGGCCGGCGGCCTGCGCGATGGCGTCGAGGGGGGCGTCGGGGGCTTCGGCGAGCACGGTCGCGGCGGCGGCGAGGATGGCTTCGCGGTTCTCCGCGGCGTCGCGCCGCGGTGCGCGGCGCACGGGATCGCTGGTGGGGGGCATCCTCGCAGTCTACGCCTAACTTGCACAAGACTGTGCAAGTTTGTGAAACCCGCCCCTACTGCAGCGCCGACGTGAGCCGGGCCACCCCGTCGAGGAACGTCGCCGACGCCGGCTCGCGCTCCCACTCCTCGAGCGTGAGCTCGCGGCCGACGGCGCGATACCCCTCCTCGACGGCGCGCATGTCCGCGACGAACGACCGCCCGCGCACGAGCAGCGAGATCTCGAAGTTCAGGTTGAACGACCGCACGTCCATGTTGCTCGAGCCGATCACCGCGACGTCGTCGTCGATCGACAGGTGCTTCGCGTGCAGGATGTACGGCCCCGGGTACATGAAGATCCGCACGCCGGCTCGCAGGAGCTGCCCGTAGTACGAGCGCTGCGCGTGCCAGACCGACCCCTGGTCGCCGATCTCCGAGACGAAGAGCTGCACGTCCAGGCCCCGGAACTTCGCCGACGTGATCGCGTACATCATCGCCTCGTCGGGCACGAAGTAGGGGCTCGTGATGATCACGCGCTCCTGCGCCGACGCCACGAGCGCGAGGAACAGCCGCAGGTTGTTCTCGAGCTCGTACGCCGGGCCGCTCGGGACGACCTGGCAGGTCAGGGCGTCGGGCGAGGCATCCGCCGCGATGTCGGTGACGGGCACGTGCGCGACGTCGACGAGCGACTCGTCGGTCTCGGAGAACCAGTCCGACAGGAACACCGCGTTGATCGCCGCGACCGTCGGGCCCGTCAGGCGCACGACGAGCTCCTGCCACATGAGCCCGCGCTTCTGGTTCTTCGGCGAGTCGTAGTCGCGCGAGATGAGGTTCTGCGACCCCGTGTACGCGACGCGCCCGTCCACCACGACGAGCTTCCGGTGGTTCCGCAGGTCGGGCCGCTGGTACCTGCCCTTGGTCGGCTGGACCGGCAGCAGGAAGTGCCACTGCACGCCGATCCGGTCGAGCTCGGCGAACGTCGCCTCGTGCACGCTCACGCGACGGGATGCCACGTGGTCGAGCAGCAGTCGCACCGTGACGCCGCGCTGCACGGCGCGTTCCATGGCGGTGAAGAAGCCGCGCGTCGTGTCGTCGATCGCGACGATGTAGAACTCGACGTGCACGAAGTGCTCGGCGGTGTCGATGTCGGCCGCCATGCGGTCGATCGAGGACTGGTAGTCGCCGAACAGCTCGGCGCGGTTGCCGTCCGATGCGGGCAGCGCCCCGAGCACGCGGTTCTGCTCGGTCGCGGTGGCGAACCACGCCGGCCATGCGCCGCGACTCGGTGCGAGCTCGGCGCCGCCGATGCGCTCCTCGATGGCCCGGTTGATCAGCTTCTGGCGTTCCATGCGCTTGCGCGGCAGCTTCACGTTGCCGATCAGCAGGAACAGCACGATGCCGATGAACGGGATCAGGAAGATCGCGAGGAGCCAGGACATCGCGGCGGTGGGCTTGCGGTCCCGCGGGATGATCACGAGCGCGATGATGCGGATGACCCAGTCCAGCAGGACGAGCGCGGCGGCGACCCACCAGCCGAGGTCGCCGCTCATCCGCGGAGGTCCCTGCGTGCGCCCGTGGTGCCCCTGGTGTCCATGCGCCCTCCCCCGGCTCCGGTTGGTCGAGTATGTCACCCGGCCGGATCGCCGTGGAAGGGGCGCTCCGAGGGGCGGCGGGCGCCGCTCCCCGGAGGCGGGACTCAGTCGGTGCCGAGGTCGAAGGCGGATGCCTCGTTCGCGGCGTCGGTCGCGGCATCCAGTCGCACGTCGGCGGCCGACGGCTCCTCGGCCGGCGCGGCGATCTCGCCCGACTCGCCGGCACGCAGCGTGCCGACCAGTGCGGCCGTCGAACCGCCGACGATCCCGAGCTGCGCGTACTGCTCGAGGCGCGCGCGCGAGTCGGCGATGTCGAGGTTGCGCATGGTGAGCTGGCCGATCCGGTCGAGCGGGCCGAAGGCCTGGTCGCCGACGCGCTCCATCGAGAGCTTCTCGGGCTGGTAGCTGAACGCGGGGCCCTCGGTGTTCAGGATCGTGTAGTCGTCGCCGCGGCGCAGGCGCAGCGTCACCTCGCCGGTCACGGCCGAGGCGACCCACTTCACGATCGACTCGCGCAGCATGAGCGACTGCGGGTCGAGCCACCGGCCCTCGTACATGAGGCGCCCGAGGCGGCGGCCCTCGTTGTGGTAGTTCGCGACCGTGTCCTCGTTGTGGATCGCGTTGAGGAGGCGCTCGTAGGCGATGTGCAGCAGCGCCATGCCGGGCGCCTCGTAGATGCCGCGCGACTTCGCCTCGATGATGCGGTTCTCGATCTGGTCGCTCATGCCGAGGCCGTGGCGGCCGCCGATGCGGTTCGCCTCGAGCACGAGCTCGACCGGATCGGTGAACGCGACGCCGTTGAGCGCGACCGGGCGGCCCTGCTCGAATCGGACCGTGACATCCTCGGCCGCGATCTGGACCGACTCGTCCCAGAAGCGCACGCCCATGATCGGCTCGACGATCGTGATGCCGGCGTCGAGGTCCTCGAGCTTCTTCGCCTCGTGCGTCGCGCCCCAGATGTTCGCGTCGGTCGAGTACGCCTTCTCGCTGCTCGCGCGGTACGGGAGGTCGCGCGCCTTCAGCCACTCGCTCATCTCGGTGCGGCCGCCGAGCTCGGTGACGAAGTCCGCGTCGAGCCACGGCTTGTAGATGCGCAGGCGCGGGTTGGCCATGAGGCCGTAGCGGTAGAACCGCTCGATGTCGTTGCCCTTGTAGGTCGAGCCGTCGCCCCAGATCTCGACGCCGTCCTCGAGCATCGCGCGCACGAGCAGCGTGCCGGTCACGGCGCGGCCGAGCGGCGTGGTGTTGAAGTAGGTCTTCCCGCCGCTGCGGATGTGGAACGCGCCGCACTGGAGCGCGACGAGGCCCTCCTCGACGAGCGCGGCGCGGCAGTCGACGAGGCGCGAGAGCTCGGCGCCGTAGTCCTTCGCGCGGTCCGGGACGGCCTCGACGTCCGGCTCGTCGGGCTGCCCGAGGTCGGCCGTGTAGGTGCAGGGCACGGCGCCCTTCTCTCGCATCCAGGCGACCGCCACGGAGGTGTCGAGCCCTCCCGAGAACGCGATGCCGACGCGCTCGCCGACGGGAAGGGAGGTGAGGACCTTGGACATGGGTTCCAGCCTACCTGCGGCACTCCGGGTGATCGTCCGGCCGCAGGCGCCGGCTACCGGGCACCGCGGATGCCCCGGTATAGAGTTGAGCGTGACCTCAGACGAGACATCCCGGGAACCGGAGCCGTCGCTCGTCGACGAGCCGGAGGTTCGACAGGCCCTCGCCGACGGTGACCGCCGCACCGTGCACGACGTCGTCGCGGGGCATCCGTCGTCTCCCCTCGCCTGGACCGAGCTGGCCGACGTGGCCGACTCGGAAGGGCGTTCCGTCGAAGCCTTCGCCTACGCGACCGTCGCCGTCGACCTCGCGCGCGAGCAGCTCGCCGCCGCCGGCTGGACGCCCGGCGCCGCCGTGTCCTGGGCCGACGAGCCGAACCGCGCCTACCTGCGCGGCCTCGACGCGCGCCGTCGCGCGGCGCTCGCGCTCGGCCTGACCGACGCCGCGGCCGCCGCGGCCGACGAACTCGCCGCGGCCGACGACGAGGCGCCGGCGCGCATCGCCAGCGAATTCACCCCGACGCAGCAGCTCTCCCTCGCGGAGCTGCGTGCGGCGATCGACGCGGGCGCCGCCGACGCTCCCGCCGGAGAGGACTGACATGCCAGGAATCGTGCTCGTCGGAGCGCAGTGGGGCGACGAGGGCAAGGGCAAGGCGACCGACCTGCTGAGCTCGCGGCTCGACTACGTCGTGAAGTTCAACGGCGGCAACAACGCCGGCCACACCGTCGTCATCGGCGATGAGAAGTACGCGCTGCACCTGCTCCCCTCCGGCATCCTGACGCCGGGCGTCACGCCGGTGATCGGCAACGGCGTGGTCGTCGACATCGAGGTCCTGTTCGAGGAGCTCGACGCGCTGACCGCGCGCGGGCTGGATGTCTCGAAGCTGCGCATCTCCGCGAACGCGCACGTCATCACGGCGTACCACCGGACCCTCGACAAGGTGACCGAGCGGTTCCTCGGCAAGCGCCAGATCGGCACCACCGGGCGCGGCATCGGCCCGACCTACGCCGACAAGATCAACCGCGTCGGCATCCGCATGCAGGACCTCTTCGACGAGGGCATCCTGCGGCAGAAGGTCGAGGGTGCGCTCGACCAGAAGAACCACCTGCTCGTGAAGATCTTCAATCGCCGCGCGATCGAGCCCGACGAGATCGTCGACGACCTGCTCGGCTACGTCGACCGGCTCCGCCCGATGGTGGCCGACACGGCGCTGCTGCTGCACCAGGCGCTCGACCGCGGCGAGACCGTGCTGTTCGAGGGCGGCCAGGCCACCATGCTCGACGTCGACCACGGCACGTACCCGTTCGTGACGTCCTCGAACGCGACGTCGGGCGGCGCGATCACCGGCTCCGGCATCGCCCTGAACAAGATCGACCGCGTGATCGCGGTCGTGAAGGCGTACACGACGCGCGTCGGCGCCGGCCCGTTCCCGACCGAGCTCTTCGACGAGTGGGGCGACTTCCTCACCGAGCAGGGGCACGAGTTCGGCACGACGACCGGCCGCCGCCGCCGCACCGGCTGGTACGACGCGCCGATCGCGCGCTACGCGAGCCGGATCAACGGCGTCACCGACTTCGTGCTCACCAAGCTCGACGTGCTCACCGGCATCGAGAAGATCCCGGTGTGCGTCGCGTACGACGTCGACGGCACGATCGTCGACGAGGTGCCCGTGTCGCAGTCCGACTTCCACCACGCGAAGCCCGTGTACGAGGAGTTCCCCGGCTGGACCGAGGACATCTCGGGCGCGCGCGAGTTCTCGGACCTGCCCGCGAACGCGCAGGCGTACGTGCGCGAGCTCGAGTCGATGAGCGGCTCGAGGATCTCGGCGATCGGCGTCGGCCCCGCGCGCGACGCGATCGTCCAGCTCCACGATCTGCTCGACTGAGTCCGTTTTCGACCCGGATCTGCGGATTTCCCCGCGCAGCCCGCCTCCCGCACGCGACATTCCGCCGGCCCCGACCCCTCGGGTAGGGTGGCGGTGATTGCTCTGTCGCCCCCGCGATGAGGCGGGCTGCGACCGGACCGGGGGGACCGATGCGCAGAATCCGACGTCGGCTGGCGGGCTTCGCCGCGCTCGCCGTCGTCGGTGCGATCGCGCTCCCCACCGCGATGCCGGCGGTCGCGGCGCCCGACGACGCCGTCTTCACGACCTTCGCCAAGATCGTCACCCCGCCGGACCAGTCCCCGTACGCGGCGGGCGAGGAGTTCAGCTACACGATCGCGGTCAACTGCAACAGCCCGATCGTCGACATCTGCATCGGCGCGCACGTCTCGGACACGCTGCCGCCCCCGCTCGTGTTCGATCCCGCGGCGCCGAACCCCGTCGTGGTCACGGGCGGCGGCACCCCGCCGGCGACCGTCACCCTCGGCGCCGACGGCTTCGACGTCACGTTCAATGAAGAGGGGACGGCCGGCACGGGCCTTCGGACGGGTGAGCAGGTCAACATCACCGTGTTCGTGCAGGTGCCCGCCGACGCGAGCGCCGACTTCGACGGCGACGTCACGAACACGGCGACCGCGGCCGCGGACAACGCGCTGTCGAAGGATGCCTCCGTCACCACGCAACTCGACATCCCCGAAGTGCTGGACTCGACGGTCTCGAAGTCGGTCGACGACCACGTCGCCGACGGGCAGACGGTGCCCGCGCTGCCGGGCCAGCCCGTCGACTACGTCATCGGGGGCGGCAACGCGTCGAACCGCTCGGTCGACGCGATCGTCGTGCAGGATCCCGCCGACGGCGTCGCGAGCCCCTTCGACGGCCCGCTCGACTTCACCGGCATCACCTCGATCACCCCGCCCGCCGGTGCCGACCAGGTGCAGGTCGAATACCTGGATGCCAACGGGAACTGGGTGGTCACCTATCCGACGGGCCCGATCCCGACCGACTTCACGAACATCCCGGATGTCCCACCGGACCAGGTCCACGGCCTCCGGTTCACCTTCTCGTCCTCGGCCGGGCAACTGCCGCCGACGCCTCCCGGGCAGGAGGCGGCGATCGGCATCTCGAGCGAGACGAACGACCAGGTGCTCGACATCCCGCTCGACACGTCGCAGGCGATCCCGAACACCGCGTCGTCGAACGTCGTGGTCGACGGCCGCACCAACCCGCCGAAGACCGCCGACGGGTCGGTCGTCATCAGCAACACCGGGCCCACCGTCGACGTCTCGAAGTCGTTCGCCGATCCGACGCTGCTCGCCGGCGAGACGACCACAGCGACCATCGACGCGACGAACGGGCCGCGCCCGGTCACCTCGATGACGATCGAGGACCCGACGCCGGGGCAGCCGGACCTCGCCGACCAGGGCCTCGTCTTCGGCGGCTTCACCGCCGGCGTCGAGTGGCCGGCCGCCGCGAACGGGGTCTCGGTGACCTACACGTACGCCGACGGCAGCACCGAGACGCTGACCGGTGCCACGCCGAACCAGATCCCGCCGCCGACGGGCGTCGAATCCGACGTCGTGGGCTTCTCGATCACCTTCACCGGGCCGATCCAGCCGAACGCGGTCGCCGAGGTCCCGTTCGACGTCACCGCCGACCCGGTGTCGGGGCAGCTCGACGTCGTCGGCACCAACCAGGCGACCTCGACCGTGACCGATGCCGCCGGCCTGACCGGCACCGACGCGGACGCGGCCGACCTCACCCGCCAACCCGCCCGTGTCTCGACCACGGTCGACAAGAACATCGCGCAGAGCTCGGTGTGGGACATCCCGGGCACGACGACGGATGTCTCGTTCCTCGCGACCGTGAACAACCAGGGCCCCAACGCCTCGACGGTCGGCGCGGACTCGCTCGTCGTCAGCGACCCGGCGGACCCGCAGCCGGGCGATCCACCGAGCGCGTTCTGGAACACGTTCGACGCGAAGCAGCTCTCGGCGGGTGTGCCGGCGAACGCGAACCTCACGGTGCAGTACTGGGACGGGACCCAGTGGGTGACCTTCCCCGGCGCCGAGCTCATCGAGGGCCCGACCACGTGGAACTTCACCGTGCCGGCCGACCTGCAGGACGACGTCCAGGGCATCCGGTTCGTCTACACGCCGAAGCCGGGCGAGACGCTGCCGCCGGGGTTCCAGGTGTCCCCGAGCTTCTCGGTCGCGACCCGCGACCAGTTCCGCGACGGGTCGGGCAGCGTGCACGACGCCGCGCTCGCGGCGAATCCCCTGGTCGTCGCGAACGACGCGTCCTCCACGGTGACCAACCCGGCCGACACGTCGCCCGGGGACAACACCGCGACCGATTCGGACGCGATCGACGTCGATCCCTGGATCCCGGACGGGTCGGGCGTCGACCTGATCGAGAAGACCTGGCTGCAGGACGAGGTCTTCGCGTTCACCGACGACGAGCGCACCGCGAGGATCACCTGGTCGACCGAGGGCGTCCCGTTCGACTCCGTCGCGATCACCGACGACCCGACCGCGGGCGCGGACTTCTCGAACCTCGCGGCGTCGGCCTTCGACGCGTGGGACCTCGCGAGGATCGAGCCGATCGACGCGTCGCTCGACCCGACGATCGCGTACGACAGGGTCGCGGCTGTGGAGCTGTACGACGACACGGCCGACGCATGGGTCGACGTCACCGCGGCCGCGTGCGGCGCCGCCGACACGACGGGGACCGCCTGCGACGGCGGATTCCCGGGGTACACGCTCTCCGACGCCGAGCGCGCGTCGACCCTCGCAGTCCGGCTCACCTACGTCGAGGGCTCCAACCGCGGCGGCGGCTCCGGGCCGGCGCCCGGCACGGGCGTCGCGCAGTCGACCGGCCACACGCGCGGCCTCGACCTCGAGTTCCGGCTCCGGCAGGTGAAGCGCTCCGACGGCGGCCCGGTCGTGGGCTCGCTGCACGGCGAGACGTACAACTCCGGGCTGAACGGCGTCGTCGAGAACACCGTCGGCATCGACGGCGTCGGCCCGGAGCCCGTCTCGCAGCAGGCCGTGGACGACATCACCATCCTCGACACCACCGTGAACGTCTCGGTCACGAAGACCTTCGACCAGGACGCGCTGCCGATCCCGCCGCCGACCACGCCGCAGGACGACTACCCACTCGTGAGCGCGACGATCACGGCGCGGAACGAGACTGAGGCGAACATCGCCCAGCTCGCCGTCTCGGACCCCGCGACCCCGCCCGCCGCCGCGACCGACACGTACGACAGGTTCAACCTCTTCGCGATCGGTCGGATCAGCGTGCCCGCGAACGCGACCGAGTCGATCGTGACGCTCACCCACGAGGGAGGCGGAACCACCGACCACACGATCGCCGAGGCGCAGGCGCTCGAGCCCGCGCAGCTCGCCGACGTCATCGGCGTCCGCGTGGTGCACCGGGATCCCACCCGGGTCGCGATCCTCAGCACCGAGCAGACGAGCGTCGTGCTCGTCTTCCAGCTGCGCGAGTTCCTGCGCAGTGCGCCCGGCACCCGGCCGGCCCAGGGCGACCTCGTGACGAACGTCGCCTCGGTCGACGGGACGCGGCCGGGCGGCGCGCCGATCGACGAGGCCCACGGCACCGACGACGACACGCTCCAGTTCGTGCCCGCCACCTACGGAGTCCTGGCGGGCAAGTCGATCTCCCCGCCCGCACGCTACGAGGACGAGCCGCGCACCGGGTACACCGTCACGATCGGCGGGCAGCCGACCGGCAACGTGCGGACCACGGTGCTGACCATCACCGACGACGAGCCGACCTTCTGGAACGCCTTCGAGTTCACCGCGTTCACGCAGCGGACCATGCCGCCGAACCTCGACCAGATCCGCGTCTCGGCGCTCGTGGGCGTCGACTACGCGCTCGACGGCGGCACGGGCGAGCTCGTGCAGACCTGCGGCGGCAGCGCCGACCTGACCGCCTGCTGGGTCGTCGGGGACTGGCAGGATGTCCCGGCCTCGAACACCGTCACGCCCGCGCTGCCCGCCGGCGTGGCCCCGGCGGCCGTGCGGGGCATCCGGATCGAGGTCCGCCGGGACGCCGCCGAATCGAACTGGGAACTGCCGCGGAACCCGATCGTCTCCTTCGCATTCACAGCTGCTCGGCTCGAGAACCTGCGCTTCGGGCCCAACGGCGAGACCGACTCCGTCCCGGTGCCCTCGACGCTGCCCGGCCTCGTGACCGCGCCCGGCGAGGCCGTGCAGGGCACTACGACCGACGAGGTCGACGTCCACGGCGTCGGGTCGTGGGACACGCCTGTCGGCGGACTCTGGACGGCCGACGCGAGCGCGCAGGACACGACGGACCTGCTGCACCGGGTGAACGCGATCAGCGTGACGAAGTCGCCGGGCAACGGGCAGTCGGGTACGGCGTCGCAGCAGTTCCCGCCGGATTCCGAGATCCCGTACGTGATGACGGTGACGAACACCGGCCAGTGGCAGATGACCGGGCTCGAGCTCTCGGACACCATCGGCGGCGACGCCCAGGGCTCGTACCTCGTGCCCGTGCCCGGCGCCGACCCCGTGTTCGAGTTCGACCTCACCGATGCCGGCGGCGACACGCTCCCGACCACCGGTTTCAGCGGAAGCCTCGACACCGCGACCGGCGTCGTCACGATCACGGTGCCCGCCGATTTCGTGTTCGCGCCCGGCGACGTGCTGACGATCACGGCGCACCTGCAGTTCCGGCCCGCACTCCCGCCCGGGACCCCGGTCGGCAACGCGATCACCGCGACGAGCGACCGCGACTTCGAGACCTGCACGCACACCTCGGACAACCGGCCGGCGCCCGACGTGCCGAGCACCGCGTCCTGCACCGCCGACACGTCCGTCACGCCCGCACCCGCCGCGCCCGTAGCGGTCACGAAGTCGGTCCGTGGCGTCGGCGCGGGCGTGCCCGGCGCAGCCGCGGGCGACCCAGACTTCGACGACCTCGGCGTGCTGAGCCTGAGCGGCGACCCCGACGCCTGCGCGACGCCGAACGCCTCGGCCGACACCTACGTGAACCAGTGCGTGCCGATCACCCGGCCGGGCGGCGTCGAGGAGTGGCGCATCGAGTTCACGAACCGCGGCAACGTGCCGGCCGACGTGGTCGGCGGCATCGACGTGCTCCCCGCGGTCGGCGACACGGGCGTGGTCGTGGGGTCGCAGCGGGGATCCCAGTGGGCGCCCGTGCTCCTCGGCATCCCCGGTGCGACCGTGCCGCCGGGCGTGACGCTGTCGTACCTGACCACCGTGCCGAACCAGGCCTGCAACGCGACCGACCTCCAGTTCAGCGTCCTGATCGAGCCGGTCCCCGCCGGCGACCCCTGCGCGGCCGACGTGAACTCCCGGCAGTGGATCCCGTTCGACGGCTCGACGCCGGCGGCGGAGCTCGCGGCGGCTCGCGCGGTGAAGCTCGTCGTCGAGTACCCCGCCGGTTCGGGGCTCGATCCCGGCGCCTCCGGCGCCGTCACCTTCCAGACGCAGACGCCGGCGTGGATCCCGGACGCGTACTCGACCGACCTGCCCGTCGCGTGGAACACGGTCGCCGCGGGGTCGCGCGCGACCTTCGACGCCGTCGAGTACTACCAGGGGCCGGTCGAGCCGGTCCGCGCGGGCGTCGCCTTCCCGGTCGGCGAGATCCAGCTCGAGAAGGACGTCGTCACGCCGCCCGGCTGGACCTTCCCGCTCCCCGACGACTACGACGTCGACGTCCGGTGCGCCTCGCTCGGCGAGGACGTCGCCCTCGTCGACGGCTTGGGAGGTCCGGTCTCACCGGTCACGGTGCCGGCCGGCGGCTCGGCGCTCGTCGGCCCGGGAACGAACCTGCCCCTGTACTCCGACTGCACGGTCGCCGAGCTCGCGTCGCAGGGCGCGACGGCGACCTACGACCCGGCGGGCACCGGAGGCAGATCCGGGCCGGTCACCGCGACGACCGACCTCTCGGCGCGGACCGACATCCACCACCCGTTCGACCCCGCGCCAATCGAGGACGCGACGATCACCGTCGAGAACGAGTACGCGATCGGCGGCTTCGACGTGACGAAGGCCGTCGTCGAGGGCGGAGCACTCGACCAGGACGGCGACCCGATCGCGTTCGACCCCACGTTCACGTTCACCGCGAGCTGCACGTTCCTCGACGTCGAGGTCGTGCCGGTCGACGACCGCACGTTCACGCTGCAGGACGGCGACACGAAGGAGTTCGCGCCGCTCCCCGCGGGTGCCGAGTGCACCGTGACCGAGACGGATCCGGCGGGCGCGACGACGACCGAGGTCGTGGTGACCGAGGACGGGACCGCCGGGACGCCGTCCGACGACGAGGCATCCTTCACCGTGCTCCCCGACGAGCCCGGCGGCACGCACGTCACCGCGCTCGCCGTGACGAACACGTACACGGTGGGCTCGCTCACCATCGAGAAGGCCGTGACCGGGACGGGCGAGGACCTCTGGGCCCCGGCCGAGTTCACGGTCCACCTCACCTGCACGTGGGACCAGGCGACGACGAACCCGGTCTACGACGCCGACCTGGTCGTGCCGGCCGACGGCTCGGTCACGATCGACGACCTCCCGACGGGCGCCGACTGCGTGGTCACCGAGCCCGACGACGGCGGCGCGACGGGCGACCCGGAGATCTCGCCGGCCTCGGTCGAGATCGGCGCCGCGGGTGAGCCGGGCGACCCGGTGACCGTGACCGTGACGAACGACTTCCGCACGGGAGGGTTCGTCGTCGAGAAGACCGTGTCGGGCTCGGGTGTCGGCTTCAGCGAGGACGTCGACTTCACGTTCCACTACGAGTGCACGTACGAGGGCGCTCCGGTCGGCGAGGACGACCTGACGATCACGGGCGACGGCACCGCGGGCCCGTTCGCCTCGGAGACCGTGACGGGGCTGCCGGTCGGTACCGAGTGCGTGATCGCCGAGACGGCGAACGGCGGCGCGGATGCCACGCCGGTGCCGGCGACGATCACGATCCCCGACCAGGCGACCGCGGGCGTCGAGGAGGTCGAGACGGCCGCCTTCGAGAACCGGTTCACCGCCGGCACGGTCGCCGTCACGAAGGACGTGACGGGCGATGCCGGGGACATCCCGGAGATCGCGAACGCGACCTACACGGTGCACGTGACCTGCGCGCTGACCGACGGCGGGACGCCGCTCTTCGACGACGACGTCGAGGTGACCGGCAACTCGACCGTGACGGTCGAGGATCCCGCGACCGGCCTGCCCCTGCTGCTGCCGGTCGGCACGCACTGCTGGGGGAGCGAGACGGACGACGGCGGGGCGACGGATGCCTCGGTCGACTTCGATTCGTTCGACGACGCCGTGATCGTCACCCCGATCGCGGGCGATCAGCCGCAACCGGTCGAGCTCACCGCGACCAACCGGTTCGACGACGGAGACCTGGTCGTCGAGAAGGACCTGGCCGGCAACCCGGCATGGGGCGCCGGGCGCACGTTCGAGATCCTCGTGACGTGCACATTCGACCCGGGCCCCGGCAACCCGCCGGTCGTGATCTACGACCGCGAGACCGTGGAGCTGCAGGGCGGACAGCAGGCTACCCTCCTCGACATCCCGATCGGCTCGGAGTGCTGGGCCGAGGAGCCCGACCCGGAGGGGGCGGTCGACGTCGACATCAGCGCGACCGAGGAGGACCCGGTCGTCGTCGGCTCGGCCACGGGCATCACCATCACCGTGACGAACACCTACCTCGATGCGGGCTTCTCGGTCGACAAGACCGTCGACGACGGCGGCGCCGTCGACCAGGACGGCGACCCGATCGTGTACGACACCGTCTTCACCTTCTCGGCGGTGTGCGTCTTCGAGGGCGACACCGTGCTGGACACCACCTTCCAGCTCTCCGACGGACAGGAGCAGGTGTTCGGCGACCTCCCGGCGGGCGCGGAGTGCACCGTGACCGAGACCGGCACCGGCGGGTCGACGGGGACCACGATGGTCATCACCGAGGACGGCGCCGCGACGGACCTCGGCGAGACGACCGCCGCGGCCTTCACGTTGCTGCCGGACGCCGCGGACGGCACGCACGTCACCGCGATCGGCGTCACGAACCCGTTCACGGTCGGTTCGCTGCAGCTCACCAAGGCGGTCAGCGGGACGGGCGCCGACGCCTGGGCCGGCGAGTTCGGTGACTACCAGGTGCACGTCGTCTGCTCGGTCGCGGCCGCCGACCCCGACACCGTGTACGACGACACGCTGACGCTGACGACGGATGCCCCCGGCAACGTGGTCACGATCCCGAACCTGCCCACCGGGGCCGAGTGCGACATCGAGGAGACCGACCTCGGCGGCGCGACCGAGGCGACCGTGTCGGGGAACCCGGTCGTGATCGGCGACGACGCCGTCGACGGACCGGTCCAGATCACGGTCGACAACGAGTTCCGCACCGGCGCGCTGAACGTGCTGAAGGAGGTCCGCGGGCCCGGCGTGCCGGAGTTCTCGACCGGACCCTTCGTCTTCGGCGTCGTGTGCACGTACGAGGGGGAGACGGTCGTCTCGACCGAGCTCGTCGTCGTGGGCGAGGAGGACTCCTCCGGCCCGTACACGAGCGACACCATCACGGGCATCCCGGTCGGCGCGGAGTGCGTCGTCACCGAGGTCGACGACGGCGGTGCCGACGCGACCGCGCCGCCGGTGACCGTGACGATCCCCGACCAGGCGACCGACGACGTCGAGACCGTCGTGACGGCCGGGTTCCTCAACAGGTTCTCGCTCGGCCTGCTCGGCGCCGCCAAGCGCGTCGACGGCGAGGCCGCGGACGCGCCGTGGGTGCAGGATGCGGTGTTCACGCTCCAGGTAACGTGCGAGCTCGACGTGAACGGCGTGCGCGTCACCGTCTTCGACGACACGATCGGCCTGGCGGCCGGTGACATCCAGCCCCTGCGCGACGCGAACGGCGACATCGTGCGGCTACCGGTCGGCACGCACTGCTGGGGTTCCGAACCTGACCTGGGCGGGGCGACGGCCGGATCCCTCGACCACGACTCGTACGACGATGCGATCGTCGTCGAGACCGCCGGCATCCCGCAGGTCCTCCTCGTCACCGCGACGAACACCTTCGAGTACGGGCAACTCGAACTCGAGAAGACCATCAGCGGATCGGCCGAGTCGGCCGCGGGGAAGACGTTCACCGTCGAGGTGACGTGCACGCTCGACCGCGGCGAGCAGAATGAGCCGTACGTTGCGCTCGACCACGAGCCCGTGACGATCACGGGCGGTCAGTCGGTCGAGCTCGACCAGCTCCCGGTCGGGGCCGAGTGCTGGGCGGAGGAGACCGACACGGGTGGCGCGATCTCGGTCGCCGTGAGCGCGACCGAGGCCGACCCGGTGGTCGTCGGGGCCGAGACGACGGTCACGATCACGTTCGACAACGAGTTCGCGCCGCCGCCGCCCGTCACGGGCGTCGACGGCGCGGCGCTCGCGCGGTTCGGCGGTCTCGGCGGCCTGCTCGTGCTGCTCGGCGTCGGGCTGCTGGCCCTCCGCCGAGCCCGCCGCCTCGGCGCCCTCCGGTGAACTAGGACGCCCACCTCCGGTGATCGAGGAGCGCCCGAGCGGAGCGAGGCCGCGTATCGAGATCCCATCGCGAGGTCTCGATACGGCTGCTCCTTCGTCGCGGCCTACTCGACCACCGGGAGGTCCGCGGCGCTCGCCTACTCGGTCCCGAACGACTTGTCGATGTTCCCCTTCACGTCGTCGACCTTGGCGTCGTGCTCGTCGGGCACGACCTTCTTCACGGCCTCGCCGATGCCGTCGAGCAGCTTGTCGCTGATGTCCTCGGCCTGCTCGCTCTTCAGCGCGTCCTGGATCTTGTCCTTGTTCTGCTCGATGAAATCCCCCGCCTGCTTGGCGAGGTCGTCGAATCCGGCCATGAGGCCCTCCGTCTCCGCGGCACCGTCGCCGCCGCGGTCAGCCTAGGCGGGCGCCGCGGGGGCGGAAAGGGGGTTGCCGAGGGCGGGCACGCGCGGCGACTGCTGTGCCAAGATCGATCGGTGACCGCGACCCTGCCCCCCGCGCGCCCCCTCGTCGGCCGGTTCATCCGCCTCGACCCCTACGACCCCTCGGATGTCCCGGAGTTGCACCGTGCGCTCGCGAAGCCCGAGGTGTTCGCCGGCGGCTACGGCGGCGGACCGGCGGGCCTGCCCGCCGACTTCGCCGCGTACGAGCGCTTCGCGCTCACCCAGTGGCATCTCGGCCCGCTGCACCTGCCGTGGACCATCCGGCTCGTCGGCGGGCCGGACGACGGCGCGGTCGTCGGCACGACCTCGCTCGGCGACCTCGACCTGCGCAACGAGGGCGCGCACATCGGCTGGACCGCGTACGACCCGCGCGTGTGGGGGACCGCCGTCAATCCCGAGGCGAAGCTCCTCCTGCTCGGGCTCGCGTTCGACCACGGCTTCGGGCGCGTGAAGATCCAGGCCGACTCGGTGAACGCGCGCTCGCGCGCGGCGATCGAGAAGCTGGGCGCGACGTTCGAGGGCATCGCGCGCCACGACAAGCGGCGAGCGGATGGCTCGTGGCGCGACACCGCGATCTACTCGGTGCTCGCCGAGGAGTGGCCCGCCGTGCGCGCCGGGCTCGAGGCCCGCGTCGCCGCCTTCGACGCCACCCCGGTGGTCGAGTAGCGCCGCGGTCGCGCGGGTCTCGATACGCGTCCTCGCTCCGCTCGGGCGCTACTCGACCACCGGACGGAGCCGACACCCTCCGGTGGTCGAGTAGCGCCGGCGGAGCCGACGCCCCTAGTGGTCGAGTCGCGCCGGCGGAGCCGACGCCCCTGGTGGTCGAGTAGCGCCCGCGGAGCCGACGCCCCTGGTGGTCGAGTAGCGCCGGCGGGACCGACGCGTATCGAGACCTCCCCGACTCCCACCGTCCGACCCCCACCCGCCTACGGCGCGCGCCGCGGCTCCTCGGGCACGTGCAGCCGGCGCAGGAACGCGTCGGTGCCGCGGGGGATCCCCGGCCGCCCGCCGCGGCTCCCGGAACGCGAGACGAGCACGATCACGAGCACCGCGAGGGGCACCGTCCATGCGGCGGGCTGGTCGAGGAACGGGGCGATCGCCGGCGCCGATCGGTGCGCGAGCGGGCCGAGCAGGATCGCCCCGCCCGAGAGCACGGCGCCGGTCAGCATGCCCGCGATCGCTCCAGCTGCCGTGAGCCCGCGCCACCAGATGCCGAGCAGCAGCACCGGGCACAGGGTCGATGCGGTGAAGGCGAACACGAGCCCGACGCTGCCGGCGAGCCCGGTCGACTCCGTCGCGAGCGCGACGAGCAGCGGCACGAAGGTCGACAGCACGGCGGCGATGCGGAACCCGCGCACGCTCCCGCCGAGCAGGTCCTGGCTGATCACGCCCGCGAGCGAGACGACGAGCCCCGACGACGTCGACAGGAAGGCGCCGAACGCGCCCGCGATGACGAGCGCGGTGAGCAGGTCGCCGAGCGGCCCGGGGACGAGCCGGTCGGGCAGCACCAGGACGAGCGCGTCGGCGTCGCCGGCGGCGAGGTCGGGGGCGAAGGCGCGGCCGAGGAATCCGAACACCGTCGGGAACAGGTAGAACACCGACAGCAGGACGAGCACGATGAGCGTAGTCCGGCGCGCGGCCGGGCCGTCGGGGTTGGTGTAGAACCGCACGAGCACGTGCGGCAGCCCGAGCGTGCCGAGCAGCAGCGCGACCATCAGCGAGATCGTCCGGTACGGGTCGAGCGAGCCGATCCCCGCCTCGACGGGGAACGCCTCGGCGCTTGCGAGTTCGGGGTGCACGCCCCCGCCGACCACGAGGAGCAGCGCGATCACGGGCACGGCGAGCGCAGTCAGCTTGAGCCAGTACTGGAACGCCTGCACGAACGTGATCGAGCGCATGCCGCCCGCGGCGACCACGACGGCGACGATCACCGCGACCGCGACGGAACCGGCCCACGCGGGCAGTCCCGTCGTGATCCGCACGGTCAGGGCGGCGCCCTGGAGCTGCGGCACGATGTAGAACCACCCGATGACGATCACCAGCACGCTCGTGACCCGGCGCACCCACCGCGACCCGAGCCGCGCCTCGGTGAAGTCGGGGATCGTGTAGGCGCCCGACCGCCGGAGCGGGGCCGCGACGAACAGCAGCAGCATCAGGTACCCGGCGGTGTACCCGATCGGGAACCAGAGTCCGGCCGACCCGGTCAGCAGGATGAGCCCGGCGATGCCGAGGAAGCTCGCGGCGGAGAGGTACTCGCCGCCGATCGCGGAGGCGTTCCACCACGGCTTCACGGTGCGGCTCGCGACGTAGAAGTCGCTCGTCGTCCGGGAGACGCGGAGCCCGTAGAAGCCGATCAGCGCCGAGGCCAGGGCGACCGCCGCGATGGCGATGTACCCGATCGCCGGGTTCACGCGTCGCCCCGCGGGTCGCCCGCGCCCGCGCCCTCGCCCGGTGCGTCGCTCGCGAGCGAACGGTACCGCGCCTCGGTCCGCGCGGCCGCGCGCACCTGCAGCGCGGCGACCGTGATGATCAGCGGGTACACGCCGAACGCCAGCAGCAGCCACGACACGGGCAGGCCGAGGATCGACGCCTCGTCGAGGCCCGGGACGAGCGCGACCGCGAGCAGGAACACCGCGGTCGCCCCGACGAACCCGGATGCGTGGACGAGCGCGATCCGCAGTTGCGAGCGGATGAGGGCGCGGACGTACTCGCCCTGGATGTCGCTCGTCGACGTGTTCCCGGTCGTCGGCGTCGCGCCCGTGCCCGGGCGCGGCGCGGTGACGCGCACGCGCGGCAGGGCCGGCGGCGCCGCCGCCGGAGGCATCCTCTCGGCGTCGCGTCCCGCGGCGTCGCGCTCGCCGGGCGCCGGCGCGCCGCTCACTGGCGCGGCCGGATCGTCGTCGACTCGAGCCGCTCGCGCAGCGCCGGCAGCAGTCGGCGGCTCACCGGTAGCTCCGCCTGCCCGATCGCGATGCTCGCGCGCTCGCCGGCGAACCGCACGCGCGCGACGTGCGCGAGCGACACCAGGTAGGAGCGGTGCACGCGCACGAAGCCCGCATCGGCCCACTGGCGCTCGAGATCGGACATCGGCACGCGCACGAGGTAGCTCGCGTCGTCGGTGTGCAGGCGCGCGTAGTCGCCCTGGGCCTGCACGTAGCGGACGTCGTCGCGGCGGATCATCCTCGTGGTCCCGCCGAGGGAGACCGCGATCACCTCGGGCTGCGGCGCCGGCGGGCTGTCGGTCGCCGAGGCCGCGGCCTGCGCGCGCAGCGCCTCGACGACGCGCGTGACCGACCGCGCGAGGCGTTCGGTGCGCACGGGCTTCAGCAGGTAGTCGACGGCGGCCAGGTCGAACGCCTCGAGTGCACCCTCCTCGTCGGCCGTCACGAACACGAGCACGGGCGCGTGCTCGAAGCGCTGGATCGCGCGCGCGAGGTCGAGGCCGTTGAGGCCGGGCATGTGGATATCGAGGAACGCGGCGTCGACCCGCTCGCGCGCGAGCAGCCGGATCGCCTCCGACCCCGAGTCGGCCTGGTGGATGCGCCCGATGCGCGGATCCCGCCCGAGCAGGAACACGAGTTCGTCGACCGCGGGCTGCTCGTCGTCGGCGATGAGGACATCGATCATCCGGCGCTCCGGGCTCCCGCCGGGTGCGCGTCGGCCATGCCGCGGTCGACGCTGCGGCCGGGCTGCGACTTCGGCACGCGCATTCGCACGAGCGTGCCCGCACCGAGGTTCGTCTCGACGACGAGGCCGTGATCCTCGCCGTACACCTGTCGCAGGCGCGCGTCGACGTTGCGCAGGCCCACGTGCTCACCGGGCGAACCGCCCGCCAGCACCTCCTCGAGCACGACCGGATCGATGCCGACGCCGTCGTCCTCGACGCTGACCTCGGCGAACGCGCCGGAGTCGGCGGCGGTGATCGTGATGCGGCCGCCGCCCTCCTTCGACTCGAGGCCGTGCCGCACGGCGTTCTCGACGAGCGGCTGGATCGAGAGGAACGGCACCACCGTCGAGAGCACCTCGGGCGCGACCTGCAACGTCACCCGCAGACGCTCGCCGAAGCGGGCCCGCTCGAGCTCGAGGTAGCTGTCGATCGAGCGCAGTTCCTCGGCGACGGTCGTGAAGTCGCCGTGGCGGCGGAACGAGTACCGCGTGAAGTCCGCGAACTCGAGCACGAGCTCGCGCGCCTTCGCCGGATCGGTGTTGATGAACGACGCGATCGCGTTGAGCGCGTTGTAGATGAAGTGCGGGCTGATCTGCGCACGGAGGGCGCGCACCTCGGCCTCAGCCAGTGCGGCGCGTGACGCGTCGAGCTCTCCGAGCTCGACCTGCGACGCCACCCAGCTCGCGACCTCGCCCGTGGCGCGCACGAGGCCGGCCCGCACGGGCGCGGCGAACGCCACGATGGCCCCGGCCGAACGGTCGCCGATGAGGATCGGCGCGGCCACGGCATCCGTCTCCCCGGAACCGATGGCGATGCGCCGCTGCACGTGCGGCTTGCCCGCGGATTGCGCCGCAGAGGCGAGCGCGCCCGCGATCACGCGAACGTCGTCGTCGCCCTCGACCGTGACCAGCCCGGCCGGATCCACGAGCGCGAGGCTCTCGCAGCCCAGCATCGTGCGCAGGTGACGGCCGGCGCGCGCGGCGTCGGCTCCGTCGAAGCCTCCCCGCACGTGCTTCGCCGCACGACTGGCGAGGTGCAGCGTCTGGTACGTCGCCTGCTCGGCATCGGTGCCGAGCTCGCGCTGGGCCACCACCAGGCGGCGCAGCAGCAGCACCACGCCGACCGCCAGGGCGCCGGCGATGACACCGGCACTCGCGGCGAGCAGCATCGACTCGGGCATGCACGAAGCGTAATCGCGCCGAGGCGAGATCGCGTACGTCGGAACGTGGGGAGACGTGCCGGGGCTGCTCAGGCCGTCGGCGCGGGCCCCGTCGATTCGCGAACCGCGAGCCGCGGGGTGGAGTCGAGGTGCGACTGCGGCGCGGCACCGGCGGCCACCTCGAACAGCCGCCTGGCCGCGTGCGCCCCGAAGGCGACGACGTCGTGGCTGAGCGCCGTGAGGCTCGGCACCGAGTGCCGGCAGAGCAGGGAGTCGTCCCACGCGATGATCGAGACGTCGTCGGGGGAGCGGAGTCCGGCGCGCGCCAGCACACCGAGGGCCGCGATGGCCATGATGTCGTTGTCGTAGACGAAGGCCGTCGGCGGGCGCTCGGAGGCGAGTGCCGACCCGGTCGCTGCGGCACCTTGCTCGGGCGAGTAATCGGTGCGCAGCACCTCGCCCTCGAGGCCGAGCTCGGCGATCTCGGCGACGAACGCCGCATCGCGGATCTGCGTGTGGGCGAGCTCGGCGAGGCCGGCGACCCTGGCGATGCGTCGGTGCCCGAGCGAGGCCAGGTAGCGCACCGCCTCGCGCATCGCGGTGGCGTCATCGGTCCAGACGGTCGTCAGGTCGCTGACGAACGCCGGGTCGGCGACGGCGACGGTGGGAAGCTCGGGATGTCCGGCGAGGTACGCCGCGCGCGGGTCGTCGGCGCGAAGGTCGACGAGCAGCACCCCGTCGACGCGGCGGGTGGTGCGCCAGCGGCGCAGCGTCATCAGCTCGCTCGGGGCGTCGGGCACGACCTGGAGGAGCACCCCGTAGCCGCGCGGCGACAGCTCGGTCTCCATACCCGCGAGGAACTGCATGTAGAACGACTCGACGCCGAGGTTCTTGGGATCGCGGGCGAGCACGAGGCCGAAGATGTTCGACTTCGCCTCGGCGAGCGCCTTGGCCGCGCTGCCCGGGGCCCACCCGAGTTCGTCGGCGACGAGCAGGATGTGGGCGCGAGTGCGCTCCGAGACGCCCTTGCGCCCGTTGAGGGCGAACGACACCGCGCCGGGAGAGACCCCGGCGCGCTCGGCGATCTGGGCGATCGTCACGGTCTGACGTGCGGCCGGGTTGTTCCCCACAGGTGCACCTTACTCCGGGCCCGGCGAGCGTCGCGGCGCCTGCCGCCCCCAGTTCAGAGGGCCTCGAGGTGCAGCACGAACGCCTGCACCGGCCAGAGCGTGGGCAACTGGAGCCCGACCGTGTCGAGCACGGAACCCGGGAGCTCGATCCCGCCGTCGGTGAACCACTCGGGTGCGATCCACCCGTATGCGGCATCGCCGATCTCACGACGGACCCGCACCCGGAACCGGCGCGCCGGGTCGAGTCCGGGGATGCGCAGCCGCTCGGCGCGTGCGTCCTCGAGGCTCGCGACCGTCGCGACGACGTAGACGGCCGCATCGCGCGCCTCGGTCACGAAGCCCGTCACCCGCCACGCGGGGTCGCGGAGGTCGGGGTGCACCACCCGGCCGCGATGGACGATCGGGCGCAGCTCCCGGTAGAGGGCGGCGAAGCGCGTGATCGCGGCCGTCTCGTCGTCGTCGTAGCCGAGCACGTTCCACTCGAGACCGGCCGAACCCAGGAGGCTCGTGGCCATGCGGAACGGGAGCGGCGTCACCCGGCCCGAGCTGTGCGACTCCGACGGGCCGACGTGCGCGCCGACGAGTTCCGGCGGCAGCAGCAGGCCGGTCCAGCGCTGGATGTCCTGGCGCTCGACCGGATCGTTCGAGTCGCTGGCCCAGACCCGATCGGCGTGCTCGAGCATGCCGAGGTCGGTGCGAGCACCGCCGGAGGAGCACGACTCGATCTCGAGACCCGGGTGCGCGGCCGCGAGCTCGTCGAGCATGCGGTACACGCCGAGGGTCTGGGCGTGCACGCCTGGCCGGCCGTCGTGCACGCTCTCGACGAGGTCGCGGTTGTGGTCCCACTTGATGAAGTCGATGCCGAGCTCGTCGACGAGCGCGTCGATCCGGCCGAACACGTGCGCGTAGGCGTCGTCGTTCGCGAGGTCGAGCACGTACTGGGTGCGCCACGAGAGCGAGGGGTCGTGCTCGAGGTGCCGAGGGTCGTGCAGCAGCCAGTCGGGGTGCGCCCGGGCGAGGTCGGAATCGAGGCTCACCATCTCGGGCTCGAACCACAGCCCGAACTGCATGCCCAGTTCGTGCACCCGCGCCGCGAGCGGGCCGAGGCCGTCGGGCCACACGGTGCGGTCGACGGTCCAGTCGCCGAGGCTCGTGGTGTCGTCGCGACGGCCCTGGAACCATCCGTCGTCGAGCACGAAGCGCTCGACGCCGATGGCGGCGGCCCGCTCGGCGAGGGCCGTCACCTTCGCGGGGTCGTGGTCGAAGTAGACCGCCTCCCACGTGTTGAGCACGAACGGCCTCGCGGATCGCGGATGCCTCGGGCGGGCCCGCAGCATCGTGTGGAACGCCGCGGCGATGCCGTCGAGCCCGGAGTCGGAGTACGCGAACAGCACGGGCGGTGCAACGAGCTCGTCGCCGGGCACGAGCACGAGCTCGCCCGGCCGCAGCAGCTCGCCGCCGCCGAACTGCGGGACCGAGTCGGTGATGCGGTCGACCCGGTACGTCACGTCGGACGACCACGCGACGTGCGCGGCCCACACCCGGCCGGAGCCCCACCGCGGTGCGCCCTCCGAAAGGGCGAGCAGCGCGGGTGAGTCGTGCCCGGGGCGTCCGCGGCGCGTCTGCCGCACCGTCGATCCCCCGGGCAGGCCGGTGACGACCGGGCGCTTCTCGCGGGTCCAGCGGCCGTCGAAGCTCAGCTGATGGTCGGCCGTCGTCGGCACCGGCAGGATGCCCTCGAGCCAGTCGACCTCGACCGGCAGCGCCTCGGTCGAGCCGCCGTGGCGCAGCCGCTGCTCGACACGGACGACGCCGCCGGCCTCGATCGCGATGGCGATCGTCAGTCGCAGGCCGGATGCCTCGTCGACGGCCGTGCACTCGAAGCGATCGGCCGTCGACTGCGACGTCGTCACCCGCCAGCGCGGGCGGAGGAGCACGCCGCCGCGGCGAAGCTGCAGGCCGGGTCGGCCGCTCCAGCCGTCGCCCTCCTGGGGCGAGAGCGAGACCTGCCAGGCAGCGTCGAGGGTGCCGGGAGGCGCCTGTCGGCTGAGCGAGGAGCGAAGGGCGTCGTCGTCTCCACGGTCGGCGCCGAGCGGGGCGCCGAGCGGGGCGCCCCAGTGGAGCACGCTCGGAAGCGCGCCGACGGCGGGGTCGATCACGACGGCGACCCCCTGGGCCTCGAGGTGCACGAGGGGCTCGGTCATGCGGCTGGCTCCCTGGGGTTCGGTCGGGTTCGGTCGGGCGCGGAGGTCAACGCTGCAGGTCGCCCGGTGGTCGTTCGCCGGTGCCGCGCGCGACGATCCAGGTGGGAAGGTCGATCTGGCGGGTGAAGCCGCCGGGGTCGCCGATGCGCTCGAGCGCGAGGCGGGCGGCCTGCCGGCCGAGCTCGACGGGGTCGTACGAGATCACGGTCACGCCGAGCACGTCGGCGGTGTCGAAGTCGTCGAAGCCGATCAACGCCGGGGCCGTCGTGCCCGGGCGGGCCCGCAGCGCGCGGAGCGCTCCGATGGTCATGCGGTTGTTGCCGGTGACGATCGCCGTGGGCGCATCGGGTTCGTCGAGGAGCTCGCCGATGATCGTCTCGGCGCGGATCGTGCGGTCGTCGGCGAGGCGCTCGAGGTCCGCGGTGTCCTGCACTCCGAAGGAGGCCATCGCGTCGCGGTACCCGCGGACCCGTTCGGCCTGGGAGTAGACCTCGGCCGGATTGCATGCGTAGGCGATGCGACGGTGGCCGAGTTCGAGCAGCCGTGAGACGGCCTCGTACGTGCCTCGGTGGTTCTCGAGCACGATCGAGTCGGCGATGAGGTTGCGTGCCGGCCGGTCGATCGCGATGACCGGGGTGCCGAGTTGCCGCTCGCCCTCGAGGTACGACTGGTCGTCGGCCGCGGGAATGAGCAGCAGCGCGTCGATGCGCTGGGCGAGCAGGGCGTCGGCGACCCGCTCCTCGCCGTCGGGGGTGTCATCGGTCGTGGCGACGACGAGGGAGTACCCGCTGCGCCGGAGCTCTTCCTCGATGCCCCCGGCGACCTTGTAGTAGAAGGGGTTCCCGAGGTCGCCCATGACGAAGCCGATGGTGTTCGTCCCCCCGCCGCGACGCAGCCGGCGGGCGAGCGTGTTCGGCCTGAATCGCAGTCGCTTCGCGGCGGTCAGCACCCGGTCGACGGTCTCGGGCGCGACGACGTCGCGATCGGCGTACACGCGCGAGACGGTCTTCGAGCTCACCCCCGCGAGGCGGGCGACGTCGTCGAGCGTCGCCCTCGGTTGCACTGCCACTTCGCCCCTCCGAATCGGTGAATCGCAGGGCGAGCCTAACAACTCGACGGCCCCGTGTCCATCGAAGGACATTTACACGACATTGGCGGATTTGTTTAGCGGCAGCGGGAGTGGAAAAAGCCTGATCAGACCTATTCCGCAGCGTAGTCGGAAGGATTCATTAGTGTACGACAGCGCTGACATTTAGTTGCGACGAGCGTCCTGCGATGCCTATTCTTGCCGCAGCCGACCCGGAGCACAGTCGGGCGGCCCCCCAAGTTCAAGGGTGAACCTGACAAGGAGTCGACACATGGCAAAGAAGGCAGTGGCGGGCCTCGCGGTGCTCGCAGCGGCCGCGATCGCGCTGACCGGCTGTTCAGCCGGCGGAGCAACCGATCCCGACAACACCATCGACGGCGAGGTGAAGGGCGACCTCAAGGTCGTCACCTGGCGCACCGACCTCGTCGAAGACGGCACATTCGACGAGTACGCCGCCGAGTTCAACAAGCTCTACCCCGACGTGAAGGTCACGTTCGAGGGCATCACCGACTACGAGGGCGAGATGAAGACCCGCCTCTCGACCAAGAACTACGGTGACGTCATCGGCATCCCGACGATGCAACCCAGCCAGTTCGAGCAGTTCCTCGAACCGCTCGGCAAGACCAGCGACTTCCAGGACACGTACCGCTTCCTGACCACGCACACCTACGACGGCACGCAGTACGGGCTCGCCATCGGCGGCAACGCCCAGGGCGTGCTCTACAACAAGAAGGTCTTCGAGGAGGCCGGCATCACCGAGCCCGCGACGAGCGAGGACGAGTTCATCGCCGACCTGCAGAAGATCAAGGACAACACCGACGCGATCCCGCTGTACACGAACTACAAGGACGGCTGGCCGCTCTCGCAGTCCTTCTCGAACCTCGGCTCGATCACGAACGACCCCGACGCCAGCATCCACCTGGCGAAGGACGACGCCCCCTGGACCGAGGGCAGCGACATCTACGCCATCGACTCGCTCCTGTTCGACGCCGTGCACGCCGGCCTCACCGAGGCCGACCCGCTCACCACCAACTGGGAGCAGTCGAAGGTCGACATCGGCACCGGCAAGATCGGGGCGATGACGCTCGGCTCGTGGGCGATCTCGCAGATGCAGGGCGCCGCAGAGGACAACGGCGGCTCGGCCGACGACATCGGGTACATGGCCTTCCCCTCCAACATCGACGGCACGCAGCACGCGATCATCGGCGGCGACTACAACCTCGGCATCAGCAAGTACTCGAAGTCGAAGGCCGCCGCATGGGCCTGGATCACCTGGCTCATCGAGGACTCGGGCTTCACCGAGACCCAGGGCATGATCTCCACCGTCTCGGCGAAGGACCTGCCCGACAACCTCGGCGACTTCACCGCGGCGAATGTCGAGCTCCTGGAGACCAACCCGGCCCCGGCCGGCGAGGAGAGCCTGCTGAGCGACGTCTCGAACGACTCGCAGATCGACCTCTGGGGCCCGATCTACCGTCAGAAGCTCGTCGACATCGCCCGCGGCGCCGCCGACGGCGACAAGGACAGCTACTTCGCCGAGCTCAACGAGCGCTGGGCCGCCTCGGTCGACAAGCTCGCGAAGTAGGAAGAGGCAACCATGGCGATCGCGGCACCGGGCTCCGCAACGACGGATGCCCCGGCCGCCCGCACCGCGCCGGAGGGCCGCCCCGACAGGCGACCCTCCGGCGTCACCACGCGACAGCGCGTGGTGCGGCGGCTGACCCCCTACCTGTTCCTCGCTGCGGCCGTCGGACTGCTGCTGCTGCTGACCTACTGGCCGGCGGTCAACCTGGTCTGGTACAGCTTCACCGACTGGGACGGGCTCGACCTCACGAAGAACTTCGTCGGGTTCGACAACTACGTGCAGGTGTTCACCGATCCCCGCATCTTCCAGGTGTTCGGCGTCAGCCTCTACTACTTCGCCGCCTCGTTCGTCCAGATGGGGCTGGCGCTCTACTTCGCGGTGGTGCTGAGCTTCAGCACCCGGTTCCAGAACCTCTTCCGCGGCATCCTGTTCTTCCCGTACCTCCTGAACGGCGTGGCCATCGGCTTCGTCTTCCTCTACCTCTTCCAGCCGGGGGGCACGCTCGACACGGTGCTCTCGTGGTTCGGCGTGACCGAGCCGCCGCAGTGGCTGGGCAACCCCGACATCGCCAACTGGTCGCTGGCCGGCACGAGCGTGTGGCGCTACATGGGCATGAACTTCGTGCTCTTCCTCGGTGCGATCCAGTCGCTGCCGAACGACACCTACGAGGCGGCCGAGCTCGACGGCGCGAACAGGTGGCAGCAGTTCTGGGCGATCGTGTTCCCCGGCATCCGCCGCGTGATCGGCCTGTCGTTCATCCTCGCGATCTCGGGTTCGCTGTCGGTCTTCGAGGTCCCGTTCATCATGACGGGTGGCGCGAACGGCACCTCGACGTTCGTCATCCAGACGATCCAGACGGCCTTCAACTTCCGTCAGGTCGGGCTCGCGAGTGCCATGGCGGTCGTGCTCCTCATCATCGTGCTGCTCGTGACCTGGATCCAGCGCAAGCTCTTCCCCGACGAGAAGGTCGACCTGACATGACCGCCACCACGACGAACCCGGCAGTCAACCCGCGCGGCGCACGCGACGCCGGCGGCCGGCCCGACTCGGGTCGGGCCCGCCGTGGCCGCGGCGTGTTCGCGAACGGCGGTCGCGCCATCCCGGCCACGACCGCCAAGTACCTGAGCCTCATCATCGCCGCGGTGTGCACGCTGCTGCCGCTGGTCTCGGTGCTGTTCGCGAGCCTCAAGACCAAGCAGGAGTACGGCGCCACCGGCGCCCTCGAGCCTCCCGAGAACTGGCTGAACTTCGACAACTTCGTCACCGCCTTCACGAGCGGCGACATGCTGGCCGGGTTCGTGAACACGTTGATCGTGCTGGCCGTCTCGCTCGTCGGCACCATCCTGATCGGCACGATGGCCGCCTATGCGCTCGACCGGTTCGAGTTCCGCGGCAGGAAGCTCGTCATGGCGCTGTTCCTCATCGCGACGCTGGTGCCGAGCGTGACGAGCCAGGTCGCGACCTTCCAGATCGTCAACGGCCTCGGCCTGTACGACACGAAGGCCGCGCTGATCCTGCTCTTCATGGGCACCGACATCATCGCGATCTACCTGTTCATCCAGTTCATGGCGTCGATCCCCGTCTCGCTCGACGAGGCCGCGATGATCGACGGCGCCAGCCGTTGGACGATCTACTGGCGGATCGTGCTGCCACTCCTGAAGCCCGCGATCGCCACGGTCGTGATCATCAAGGGCATCGCCATCTACAACGAGTTCTACTCGCCGTTCCTCTACCTGCCGAGCGAGGACCTGATCTCGACCTCGCTGTTCCGATTCAAGGGACCGTTCGGGTCGGAATGGGAGATCATCTCCGCAGGCACGCTCATCGTCATCATCCCCACCCTGATCGCCTTCCTGCTGCTGCAGCGTTGGATCTACAAGGGCCTCACCTCCGGAGCCGTGAAGTGACCGTCAACCCCACTCGAATCACCCCCGCACCCGTCGCGCGCGCCCTGCACGGGGGTTGGACGCTCCGGGTCGCGGGAGGGCCGGCGCCCGACGAGATCGTCGCGGGCGGACCCGTGCAGGCGACGGTGCCGGGGTGCGTGCACACCGATCTGCTCACCACCGGGCTGATCCCCGATCCGTACCTCGACGACAACGAGGCGCTCCTCGCCTGGATCGGACTCGTCGACTGGACGTACGAGACGAGCTTCGAGTGGGAGCCCGATGCGCACGAGCGGCACGACCTCGTGTTCGACGGGCTCGACACCGTCGCGACCGTGCGGCTGAACGGCCGCGTCGTGCTCGAGGCCGCCAACCAGCACCGCTCGTTCCGCGTCGACGTGCGCGAGGCGCTCGTCGAGGGCGCGAACACGCTCGAGGTCGCGTTCCGCTCACCGATCCGGTACGCCAACGCGCAGAGCCTCGAGCTCGGGGCACGTCCGCGCCCGTACCCGCTGCCGTACGAGGCGATCCGCAAGTCGGCCAGCAACTTCGGCTGGGACTGGGGCATCGCGACGTACACGAGCGGCATCTGGCGGCCGGTACGACTCGAGTCGTGGTCGACGGCGCGCATCGCCGAGGCGCGCTTCGTCGCCGTGCCGGTGGGCGATGGCGGCCGGCTCGAGGTCGCGGTCGAGATCGAGCGAGCGGATGCCACGGGCGTGCCGCTCTCGATCGCGGCCGAGATCGCGGGGCATCGGGTGGAGCTCGCCCTCGACGAAGGGGCCGACACGGCGCACCTCGCGGTCGAGGTGGCGAAGGCGCTGCGCTGGTGGCCGGTCGGCCACGGCGAGCAGCCGCTGTACGAGGCGTCGGTCTCGCTGCTGGCCGGCGACACCGCGGGTGCCGACGATGCGAGCGCCGGCGACGACAGCGCCGGCGACGCGAGCGCCCGCGATGACGGCGACGCGACCGTGCTCGACTCGGTGCACCGCCGCGTCGGCTTCCGCACGGTCCGCTGGGATGTCGCGCCCGACGAGGCCGGCACCCCGTTCACGCTCGTGGTGAACGAGCGGCCGGTGTTCGTGAAGGGCGTGAACTGGATCCCCGACGACGCCCTGCCGGTGCGGGTCGATCGCGCCAGGTACGAGCGACGGCTGCGGCAGGCGGTCGCGGCGAACCTGAACCTCGTGCGCGTGTGGGGCGGCGGCATCTACGAGTCCGAGGACTTCTACGAGCTCTGCGACGAGCTCGGCCTGTTGACGTGGCAGGACTTCCTGTTCGCGTGCGCCGCGTACCCCGAGGAGGAGCCGCTCCGAGGCGAGATCGAGGCGGAGGCACGCGAGCAGATCGCCCGTCTCTCCTCGCATGCCTCGCTCGTGCTGCTGACCGGCAACAACGAGAATCTCTGGGGCCACGAGGACTGGGGCTGGAAGCAGGTCCTCGACGGCAGGACCTGGGGCGCGTACTACTACCACGACCTCTTCCCGGCCCTCGTGGCCGAGCTCGCCCCGCACGTGCCGTACAGCCCCGGCAGTCCGTTCAGCCCGGTGCAGCCCGACGGGGCCACCCCGCACCCCAACGCCGAGCCGCACGGCACCATGCACCTCTGGGAGCAGTGGAACCGGCAGGACTACCTCACCTATCGCGACCACCGGCCGCGCTTCGTTGCGGAGTTCGGCTGGCAGGGCCCGCCCGCCTGGTCGACGCTCGTGCGCTCGGTCTCCGACGATCCGCTGAGCCCCGAGTCGCCCGGCATGATCGTGCACCAGAAGGCGGCAGAGGGAAATGCCAAGCTCACGAACGGCCTGCTGCCGCACTACCGGGTGCCCGCCGACATGGAGACCTGGCACTGGGCGATGCAGCTCAACCAGGCGAACGCGGTGCGCGTCGCGCTCGAGCACTTCCGCTCGTGGGCGCCGCACACCATGGGCGCCGTGGTCTGGCAGTTGAACGACTGCTGGCCGGTCACCTCGTGGGCCGCGATCGACGGCGACGAACGGCTGAAGCCGCTCTGGCATGCGCTGAAGCTGGCCTTCGCGCCGCGCATCGTCACCGTGCAGCCCCGCGGCGACGGCCTCGCCGTCGTGCTCTCCAACGACACCGACGCCGTCTGGGCCGGTGAGCTCGTCGTCGTGCGCCGGTCCTTCGACGGCGCCGAACTCGCCACCCGGACCGTGCGCTTCGAGGTCCCGGCCCGGGGCACCGTGACGGCGTCGGTCGACCCCGAGCTCGCCGCGGCGGGCGACACCGCGGCCGAGTTCATCGTCGCGACCGCGACCGCGACCGCGACGGCCGGTGCAGGCGGCGGCGAGGTCGGCGAGCGCGGGTTCTGGTTCTTCGCCGAACCGCGCGACTCGCGACTGCCCGCGGCAGAGCTCTCGTTCGACACCGAGGCCGCCGACGGCGGCACGCTGGTGCGGGTCACGGCCGCGACGCTCGTCCGCGACCTCTCGCTCCTCGTCGACAAGGCAGACCCCGACGCGTCGACCGAAGACGGCCTCGTCACCCTGCTGCCGGGTGAGACGGCGGCCTTCCTCGTGCGCCACACGCAGCCGATCGACACCGCAGCCCTGACCTCGGCGCGCGTGATGCGCACGGCGAACGAACTGGTCGCCCGGTGAACCGCGAAGCACCCGCGACATCCGAAGCCCACACGGCGCGAGCCGTGCTCGAGCCGTACGTCGCGGGCATGACCTGGGGCTGGACCGGGGTGCGCGGCACGTGGGCCGCACCCGAGGCAGCGGAGTCGATGCGCCTCATGGCCGAGCACGGCGTGAACTGGACCGCGCTCGCCTACGCGGCCGAGCAGGCCACGGCGCAGTCCACCGAGATCCCCTTCCGCGAGGCGCCGACCGTCACCGATGACGAGGTCGTCTGGGCGATCCGGGCGGCGAAGGCCCACGGCCTGCGCGTCTGCCTGAAACCCGTCGTGAACGTGGCTGACGGCACCTGGCGCGCCCACATCGGCTTCTTCGACGTGGATGTCCCCGGCGAGCCGACCTGGGGCGAGTGGTTCGAGGCGTACCGCGAGTTCATCGTGCACGCGGCGCGCATCGCCGAGGCCGAGGGCTGCGAGATGCTCTGCATCGGCTGCGAGATGGTGCGCGCCGACTCGCGCGAGGCGGACTGGCGGGAGCTCGTCGCCGCCGTGCGCGAGGTGTACTCGGGTCTCGTCGCCTACAACTGCGACAAGTACCAGGAGGATCGCCTCGGCTGGTGGGATGCCGTCGACGTGATCACCTCGAGCGGCTACTACCCGATCGATCGGTGGGAGGGGGAACTCGACCGCATCGGGCGGGTCGTCGAGGCATCGGGCAAGCCGTTCCTCTTCATGGAGGCGGGCTGCCCGTCGCGAGTCGGCTCGGCGCAGCGGCCGAACGACTGGAGCCTCGCCGGTGCGCCCTCGGGCGACGAGCAGCTGCGGTACTACCGGGCCATGTTCGCCGCGTGCGACGCTCGCGAGTGGATGCGCGGCTTCATGCTGTGGGACTGGCCGCCGCGCCTGTTCGCCGCGTCCGACGCCGCACGCGACGACGACTACTGCCCGTTCGGCAAGCCGGCGGGGGAGTTCCTGCGCGAGACCTACCTCGCACGCAGCGGCGGCGGGCACGAACGCGAAGCCGCGGGCGCGACATGACCCGGCGACGGCGGCAGCACGGCCCGGGCTGCCTCCCACGGCACCACGAACGGAAGGGCGCACCCAGCGCATGAGCAGCGTGCTCGCCATCGACGCCGGCCAGACCGGCACCAAGCTCCGCCACCTCGACGGCGAGACGGCCCGCGAATGGCAGTCCCCCGGCATCCGAACCGACCTGCCGCTCGTGCCGCAGCTGACTCGTGTGCTCGATGACGCGGCGCTTCGGGGCGGTCGGGTCGAGCTCGTCGGCATCGGCGTCTCCGGCCTGACCGACGGCGCCGCCGACGCGCACGCGCTGCTCGGCACCGCCGCCCGACTGGGTGCCCGTTCCCTCTCGTTGGCGCACGACTCGATCACCGCCTACCTCGGCGCGCTCGGCGATTCCCGCGGCGCGGTCGTGGCTTCGGGCACTGGCGTCGTCACGCTCGCGGTCGGCGTGCGAGACGTCGCGCGCGTCGACGGCTGGGGGAACATCATGGGCGACGCGGGAAGCGGCTACTGGATCGGTCGGGCCGCGCTCGACGCGGTCATGCGCGCGCACGACGGTCGCGGCCCCGCGACGGCGCTCACCGACGTCGTCGGCGCCGACTTCCCCCGGCTCGAGGACGCCTACATCGAGCTGCAGGGCGACGACGATCGGGTACGGCGCGTGGCCCGCTATTCGCGCACCGTTGCCGAGCTCGCCTCGACCGACACGGTCGCCGCTCGCATCATCGACTCGGCGGCCGCCGAGCTGGCGCACTCCGTCGCGACGGGGCTCGGTCGGGTCGGCGAGCACGAGTCGGAGGCCCCGCAGGTGCGCGCGATCGGCGGCGTGTTCCGTTCCAGGCGCCTCGCCGACGCCTTCGAGCACGCCCTCCTCGGGCGGCTGCCCGGTGCCCGGGTGCTGATCGGCACCGCCGATCCGCTCGACGGCGCAGCACGGCTGCCGGGGGTCGGCGACCACAGCGCCCTGCGCGCTCGCCTCGTGCGGGCAGGCGCGGTCGCCGCCTGATCCAGCGGGATCCGGTCGACGTGAGCGAGGGCGTCCCCGTCGTTCGTCGGCGCGCTCGAACCGTTCGTCGCACAGGCGGTGCCGTTCGTCGACGACGAACGGCGGAGCCGCCCCGCCCACCCGGCATCGCGGCAGCATGGTGGCGCTGCGGCCCCGCAGCCGGCGCGGATGTTCCCCCGCGCCGGACCACTCCGAAGGAGCACTCGCCATGGGCAACGACGCCCCGGGCGCGCAGGCGACCGAACCCCCGGTCGACTACGCCGCCGTCCAGGCAACACCAGAGTTCCAGAAGCTGCGCGGGTCTCACCGCGGCTTCGTCTTCCCCGTCCTCGCCGCCTGCCTCGTCTGGTACCTCGCGTACGTCCTGCTGGCCAGCTACGCCCACGACTTCATGTCGACGCCCGTGTGGGGCAGCGTGAACGTCGCGATGCTGCTCGGCCTCGCGCAGGTGGTCACGACGTTCGCCGTGACCATGTGGTACGTCCGCTTCGCCAACCGGACGCTCGACCCGCAGGCCGCGGCCATCCGCGACGAGATCGAGCAGGGCGCCATCGAGACGAAGGAGGGCGTGCACTGATGCTGCACCTCGAAGCGGCGACCTCGTCGCCCGGCAACCCCTGGCTCAACATCGGCATCTTCGCGGCGTTCGTCGCGATCACGATGGTGATCGTGTTCCGCGCGAGCCGGAACAACAAGACCGCGGCCGACTACTACGCAGCCGGCCGCTCGTTCACCGGCGGCCAGAACGGCTCGGCCATCGCGGGCGACTACCTGTCGGCGGCGTCGTTCCTCGGCATCGTCGGCGCGATCGCGATCAC
The DNA here is from genome assembly GCF_043518605.1 of Agromyces sp. MMS24-JH15. Lineage (GTDB taxonomy): Bacteria > Actinomycetota > Actinomycetes > Actinomycetales > Microbacteriaceae > Agromyces. The sequence continues at coordinate 706,949 of NZ_CP171358.1, read as the reverse complement.
CGGCTACGACGGGTTCCTCTACTCGATCGGCTTCCTCGTGGCGTGGCTCGTCGCACTGCTGCTCGTCGCCGAGCTCATGCGCAACACGGGCCGGTTCACCATGGCCGACGTGCTGTCGTTCCGGCTCAAGCAGAAGCCCGTCCGCATCGCGGCGGCGACGACGACCCTCGTCGTCTGCTTCTTCTACCTGCTCGCGCAGATGGCGGGCGCCGGCGGCCTGGTGTCGCTGCTGCTCGGCATCACCGACGGCCTGGGCCAGTCGCTCGTCATCACCGTCGTCGGCGCGCTGATGATCATGTACGTCCTCATCGGCGGCATGAAGGGCACCACCTGGGTGCAGATCATCAAGGCGGTGCTGCTCATCGCGGGCGCCGGCGTGATGACCGTCTGGGTGCTCGCCCTGCACGGCTTCGACTTCTCGGCGCTGCTCGACCACGCCGTCGAGGTGGCCGGCAACCCGGCGATCCTCGAGCCGGGCCTCAAGTACGGCGTGACGGATGTCTCGAAGATCGACTTCCTCTCGCTCGGCCTCGCGCTCGTGCTCGGCACCGCGGCCCTGCCGCACGTGCTCATGCGGTTCTACACGGTGCCGACCGCGAAGGAGGCCCGCAAGTCGGTCGTCTGGGCGATCTGGCTCATCGGCATCTTCTACGTGTTCACGCTCGTGCTCGGCTACGGCGCCGCGGCGCTCGTCGGCCCCGAGGTCATCGCGGCGGCCCCCGGCGGCCCGAACTCGGCGGCTCCGCTGCTCGCGTTCGAGCTCGGCGGCCCGATCCTGCTCGGCCTGATCTCGGCGATCGCGTTCGCGACGATCCTCGCGGTCGTCGCCGGCCTCACGATCACCGCGGCCGCGAGCTTCGCGCACGACATCTACGCGTCGGTCGTGAAGAAGGGCAAGCCCGAGGCGGGCGCCGAGGTCAAGGTCGCGCGCCGCACCGTGCTCGTCATCGGCGTCGTCGCGATCATCGGCGGCATCGCCGCGAACGGCCAGAACGTCGCGTTCCTCGTGGCGCTCGCCTTCGCGGTCGCGGCCTCGGCGAACCTCCCGACGATCGTGTACTCGCTGTACTGGAAGCGGTTCACGACCAAGGGCGCGCTGTGGAGCATGTACGGCGGCCTCGCCTCGGCGATCCTGCTGATCCTGTTCTCGCCCGTGGTGTCGGGGTCGGAGACCTCGATGCTGAAGACCGAGTCGATCGACTTCGCGTTCTTCCCGCTGTCGAACCCCGGCATCATCTCGATCCCGCTGGCCTTCTTCCTCGGCTGGCTGGGCACCGTGCTCGACAAGGGCACGGAGGACCCGGCCAAGCAGTCCGAGATGGAGGTGCGCGCCCTCACCGGCGTCGGCGCCGAGAAGGCGACGCAGCACTAGTCCAGCCGGGAGCCGAGGGGGACCGGCTGACAGGCGCCGGCGGCGGGTGGGGAGAACCCGTCGCCGGAACCCATCGATGCGGCCAGGAATGCCTGCCCGGGCCGCATCGAACAACGAGGACGGGGTCGGATGCCACGTGGCATCCGACCCCGTCCTGCTGCGTGGGCCGCTTCCGCTGGTCGAGGAGCGCCCGAGCGGAGCGAGGACGCGTCTCGAGACCCGCTCCGACCCCGGTCGGCCTCGCGTGGTCTCGAGACGCGTCGGCTCCGCCGGCCCTCCTCGACCACCGGTGGGTTCGGGTCGTAGGTTGGGCGCATGGGCGAGACATCCTCACGCAATCTCGAGCTCGTGCAGCGGTTCATCCGCGCGATCGAGGGCGGGGTGCACGGCGACGCGCTCCTCGAGTTCCTCCACCCGGACGTCGAGCAGGTCGACTACCCGAGCCTGATGAACCCCGCGGGCGGCCGCCGCCGCCTCCCGGAGATCCTCGCCGCGAGCACGGCCGGCGCCGGCATGATCGACGACCAGCGGTACGACGTGCGCCGGGTGGTCGAGTCGGGGGACGACCTCGTGGTCCAGGTCGACTGGCACGGCCGCGTGGCGCAGGCGATGGGCGACGTGCCGGTCGGGACCGCACTGCACTCGAACAGCGTGATCAGCTTCGGCATCGACGGCGACCGGATCCGGCGGGTCGAGGCCTACGACTGCTACGACCCGCTCCCGACCGGCTGATCCCGGGGACGCGACGGGGGCGCGGCCGCGGCCCGACAGGCCCGCCCGCCCGCCCGCCCGTCCGTCTCTACGACCGCGACCCGCGGCGCCGCCTGGCGAGCCCGAACCAGAGCAGGCCGATGCCGCCGAGCGCGACGATCGGGCCGACGATCGCCCAGGTCGTCACGCCGCTCATCACCGAGCCCGGCAGGACGCCGACGCCCTGGAGCGTCCAGACGGCGCCGACCGCGACGAGCAGCGCGCCGAGGATGATCAGGAACCAGTTCATCGCCCATCCCTTCCGTTCGGATGCCCCGCCCGTCGCGGCATCCGCCTACATGTTGATCATGTGCCCCACGAGCCCGTGGAACGCCTCCTGCAGCGCCTCCGAGAGCGTCGGGTGCGTGTGCACGTTGCGCGCGAGCTCGAGCGCTCCGAGGTCCCACTTCTGCGCGAGCGTGAGCTCGGGCAGCAGTTCCGAGACGTCCGGTCCGATCAGGTGGCCGCCCAGGAGTTCGTAGTGGTGCTTGTCGGCGACGAGCTTCACGAACCCGACGGGGTCGCCGAGGCCGTTCGCCTTGCCGTTCGCGGTGAACGGGAACTTCGCGACGACCACGTCGTAGCCCTCGTCGCGCGCCTGCTGCTCGGTGAGGCCGAACGACGCGACCTGCGGCGAGCAGAACGTCGCACGCGGCATCATCCGGTAGTCGCCGAGCTCCATGGTCTCGGCGTCGGCGATGGTCTCGGCCGCGACCACGCCCTGCGCCTCGGCGACGTGCGCGAGCATGAGCTTCGCGGTCGCGTCGCCGATCGCGTAGATGTGCGGCACGTTCGTGCGCATCCGCTCGTCGATCGCGATGGCGCCGCGCTCGGTCAGCTGCACGCCCGTGGTCTCGAGGCCGAAGCCCTCGACGTTCGGCGCGAACCCGACGGCCATGAGCACCTTGTCGACCACGAGCTGCCCGGGCTGCCCGTCGGCACCCGTGTACGTCACGGTGACCTGGGTGCCCTGGTCGGTGACGGTCTCGACCTTCGTCGACGTGAGGATCGGCACGCTGAGGTTGCGGTACTGGCGCGTGATCTCCTTGGAGACCTCGACGTCCTCGTTCGGCAGCGCGCGGTCGAGGAACTCGACGACGGTGACCTCGACGCCGTAGTTGCGCAGCACGTACGCGAACTCCATGCCGATCGCGCCCGCGCCGACGATCGCGATCGAGCGCGGCAGGTCGCGCGTGAGGATCTGCGTCTCGTAGGTCACGACGTTCGGCGAGAGCTGCACGCCCGGCAGCAGCCGCACCCTCGAACCGGTCGCGATGATCGCGTTGTCGAACGTGAGCTGCTCGACGGTGCCGTCGGCCTTGCGCACGTCGATCGCGTTCGGGCCGGTGAACGAGCCGCGGCCGTCGAACTCGGCGATGCCGTTCTTCTTCATCAGGAAGTGCACGCCCTTGACGTGCTTCTCCGACACCTGGCGGCTGCGGTCGAACGCGGCGCCGAAGTCGAAGTGCACGTCGCCCGAGATGCCGAAGGTGGATGCCTCGGCGTGGAAGATGTGCGCGAGCTCCGCGTTGCGCAGCAGCGCCTTCGAGGGGATGCAGCCGACGTTGAGGCAGACGCCGCCCCAGTAGCGCTCCTCGATGACGGCGACCTTCCGGCCGAGCTGGGCGGCGCGGATGGCGGCCACGTAGCCGCCGGGACCCGCGCCGAGAACGATGACGTCGAAGTGGGTGGTCATGCTCCGAGCCTATGCCCGGCGCCCCGGCTGCCGACGTTCGGGCGATTCCCGCCATCGTGTCCGGAACCCGCCTGCGGCGGCATCCGCCGCGACGTACGCTCGACCGGTGACCCGCACCGCATCCGCATCCGCACCCGCGCAGCCCGCTGCCGCGCCTCCCGCCGCGAGCGACGGCGCCGGTGCGCCCGACGGCGCCGGCCGGACGACGGGCCGGCTCTCCGCGTGGCTGCAGTTCCTCGCGATGGGGCTCGTGTGGGGATCGAGCTTCCTGTTCATGAAGGTCGCGCTCGAGGGCGTGTCGTTCGGGCAGGTCGCGTGGAGCCGCACGGTGCTCGGTGCGCTCGCGCTCGGGATCATCGTGCTGGTCACACGGCCGCGGGTCGTGGATGCCTCCGGCACGGCCGGCCCGGTCCTGCCGCGCGAGAAGGCCGTGTGGGGGCACTTCCTCGTGGTCTCGCTCACGACCTGCGTCATCCCGTACCTGTGCTTCGCGTGGGCCGAGCAGTACGTGTCGTCGAGCCTCGCGTCGATCTACAACGCGACCACGCCGATCATGACCGCGCTCATGGCGACGCTCGTGTTCCGGGTCGAGCGGCTCGGCGGCAGCCGGTGGTTCGGCGTCGGACTCGGCATCCTCGGCGTCCTCGTCGTGATCGGTCCGTGGCAGGTGGCCGCGCTCACCGGCAGCGTGGCCGGGCAGCTCGCGTGCCTCGTGGCGACCCTCTGCTACGGGTTCACATTCGGGTACCAGCGGCGGTTCCTGAGCCAGCGCCCGATCGCACCCGCGACGTTCGCGTTCCTCTCGATCGGCGTGTCCGCCGTGGTGATGCTCGCGCTGACCCCGGTGCTCGCGCTTCAGCCCGTCGCGTTCGGCTCGGGGGAGGGCGAGGTCGACTGGCGGATCGCGGGGTCGCTCCTCGCGCTCGGCGTGCTCGGCACGGGCCTCGCGTACATCTGGAACATCAACGTGCTGCGGGCCTGGGGCCCGACCGGCACGTCGACGGTGACGTACGTCACGCCCGTCGTCGGCGTCGCGCTCGGGATGCTCCTGCTCGGCGAACGGCTGAGCTGGCACGAGCCGGTCGGCGCGGCGCTGGTGCTCGTGGGCATCCTCTTCGCGCAGGGGCGCCTGCGGCTCGGGCGGCGTGACCGGAGCGCCGTCAGTAGCTCTGTGATGCGAGGCTGAGCGCTACGACCGAGCTCGATAGCGGAGACCGTCGAGGAGCAGTGAGACCATACGGGTCGCTGTGTCGTTGTCGCTGCCGGGGAACGGCACGCAGAGGTTCGCGATCGCTCCGAGGATGTCCATGGGGTCGGTGCCTGCGCGTATCACGCCGGCTTGTTCGGCCCCGCGGAGGAGAGCACCGAGCACAGGCGCTGCGCGGGAGTGGAAGTACTCGGGCAGGGCCGAATAGGCAGGGTCGCCGGAATGCAGTGCGCCGGCGAGGCCGCGCTTGGTCTCCAGGAACTCGCGGTATCGCTGCACCCAGAGGTCGAGGGCCTCGCCAGGTTCGTGCTGTGCGGCGATCGTGGCGGCATCGGCCACGCATTCGTCCAGCTCTCGGCGGAAGACGGCCGCCACCAGGTCGGAACGCTGCGGGAAGTGCCGATACAGCGTCGCCGTTCCCACGCCGGCGCGGGCGGCGATGGCGCGCACGTTGACGTCGACTCCCTGGGCCGTGAACTCCTCCCTGGCTGCAGTGAGTAACGCATCGAGGTTGCGCTGGGCATCGGCTCTGGGCATGGACGGGTTCCTCACGGATGGCTCTGCTTGCTAAGCGGGACAATGTTCCATATAGTCATATGGGACAACGTTCCGCTTTCATCTTCGCACGGCATCCGCTGGCATGCGAGCAAAAGGAGAGACCATGCAGTACCGCACCCTCGGCCGTACCGGTATCCAGGTCAGCCCGTACGCGCTGGGCGCCATGATGTTCGGTGCGATCGGTAACCCCGATCACGACGACTCGATCCGCATCATCCACAAGGCGCTGGACGCCGGCGTCAACCTCATCGACACCGCCGACGTCTACTCTCGCGGCGAGTCTGAGGAGATCGTCGGCAAGGCCATCAAGGGCCGTCGCGACGACCTCGTCATCGCCACGAAGTTCGGCCTGCCCCTCGGAGAGGACCCGAACCGGCGCGGCGGCTCGCGCCGGTGGATCACGACCGCGGTGGAAGACTCACTACGACGCTTGGGGACCGACTACATCGACCTCTACCAGATGCACCGCCCCGATCCGGCGACCGACATCGGCGAGACCCTCTCGGCGCTCACCGACCTCGTCCGCGCCGGCAAGATCCGAGCGTTCGGAACCTCCACCCTCCCCGCCTCGGACATCGTCGAGACGCAGTGGCTCGCTCAGCTGCGCGGACTGGAACCGCTCAGCACCGAGCAGCCCACCTACTCGATCCTGAACCGCGGCATCGAACGGGAAGTCCTTCCCGTCGCCCAACGCCACGGTATGGGGGTCCTCGTCTGGAGCCCCCTTGCTCAGGGCATGCTCACCGGACGGGTGCGGAAGGGGCAGCAGACTGATCTCCGGCGGGCGCGGATGCTCACCCACCTCAGCGACGAGCGCCGCATCGACATCGTCGAGCAACTCATCCCCCTGGCGGAACAGGCCGGTGTCAAGCTCACCCACCTCGCCATCGCATTCGCGATCACGCACCCCGCCGTCACCTCCGCGATCGTCGGTCCGCGCACGATGGCACATCTCGACGACTATCTCGCCGGTGCCGCCCTGGCGCTCAGCGACGACCTCCTCGACCAGATCGACCAGATCGTCTCGCCCGGCACTGATGTCGGCCGGCTCGACATGGCCTACGTCCCGCCCGCCCTCGCCGACACGGCACTGCGACGCCGCACCCCCGGGCACCGCGCCGCAGCACCAGAGCTCGCGGCCTGAAGCGTAACCGAGACAGGGTCCGCGCCGCGCCAACCGGCGGCAGGCACCGCATCGTCGTCCGCGTGCCAGCGGACGCGGCTGCCCGGCGTGGTCTCCCTGCTCGGTGCGGTGGCATTCGTGATGGGCGCGAACCTCTTGGACGCTGTGAAGCAGCAGGCTAGTTGAGATTTCGCACCCTAGTTGGGACCGATGATTCCGGGGATCTCGGGTTCGCTGCGAACGGGGCTTCTCGCACGCTACTTGGGATAGTTTCCCGATGCCGGCGCGCGATGAGCTAAGGGCGATGCTGCCCTCGCCCCAGGGAGTCGGTCGGCCGGTCCAACTCGATCGCTTGCGGTCGCGCGCATAGGGGCTTCGCCCAGTCGGCAGCCCGCCCACCCGAGGACGCGGAGTCGTTTGTCTGATGTGTGGGCTACGGTGAGTGCGGAATCGGGGCTCGGATTGAGCCGTGGTAGGCGAGGGCGATGTGAGCGACGAGATCGAGCTCTTCAGTGACGGCGATGGACTCGCAGTTATCGGCGAGCCCGGAGCGGTCGAGCGGTTCCTCTCGTCTGCTGGAGTGCAGTCCAAGGAACTCCGGCTTCATCAGACGCTTGGAAATGCGCTCAACACCGGATCGGGCGTCGCTCAAGCCGGGTCTCAGATCGCTGCGAACTCGGGCCGCTGGGTCAAGCTCACCGAGGAGTCCGCCAAGGCGATGAAGGTCGGCAAGCTCATGAAGGGCTCGTCGGACGGGGTGAGCCGCGCCGTCGCGACGACGAGCAAGGGCAAGGTGACGAAGATCCTTGAGTTCACCAAGCCCGGGTCGGTCGGCTCGATGCTCACCAATCCGGCCATGCTCGCCGGCGCTGCGGGGATCATGGCCCAACTCGCGTTGCAGCAGACCATGGAGGAGATCACCGAGTATCTCGCCACCATCGACGAGAAGGTCGACGACATCCTCCGCGCCCAGAAGGACGCTGCCATCGCAGAGATGATCGGGGTCGGCATGGTTATCGATGACGCAATGCTCAAGAGGGACCACGTTGGCCGCGTATCCGAAGTGACTTGGTCGAGCCTGCACGGTTCCGCTCAAACCATCGCCACGACGCAGGCATACGCGCTTCGCCAGCTCGACGCGTTGGCCGAGAAGATGGAACGGAAATCCAAGGTCGGCGATCTCGCAAAGCTGGCGGGAAGCGCCGAAGCGACTGTCGAGGAATGGCTCGCGGTCCTCGCGCGCTGCTTCCAGCTCCAAGACGGTCTCGCCGTGCTTGAACTCGACCGCGTACTCGAAACCGATCCCGAAGACGTCGGCCTCCACCGCGCTGCGATCCGGGCGGCTCGCACGAAGCGTCGGGACCTCATCTCGAAGAGCACCGACCGACTCCTCGCGCGGATGGATGCTGCGGCGCTGAGCGCGAACCGGCAGGTGCTGTTTCACCCGCTCAAGTCCGGCACGGTGGTGCGGTCCGGCAACGAAGTCGCCACGGATGTGATCGTCTTCCACGAACGACTCGGCATCGAAGCCGAGCGCGAACCCATCCAGGCGAAGCGATGGCGCGAAGCCGTCGGTGAGGCTAAGGACACGACGATCGAGACCAGTGGCAAGGCTGCGGATGCGGTCGCCCAATTTGGCGCGAAGACGTTCGAGGGCGCGAAGGCCGGCGCCGAGTCGCTCTCGACTGCGGTGGCAGAGCGGCTGCACCAGCGCCGCAACGACGCCACTTCCAAGACCGATGCATCGGAGCGCGACAGCGCCCCGTAGCCGCTCACCGGTTGCGCTTGTTGTCGCCGTCCTGCTTGAGCACCGTGTCGACCACCAGCGCAGCCGACACCACCAAGGACAACAACGGATCCTCCAGCGGCCGATACATCTCGAGGACGTAGTTGTCGGCCTTGGTGAAGTTCTCCTTGCCGAACCCCGCCCAGGTCTTCGTAATCCGACCGATCTCGGCTCCCTGCGGATCCTGGATGCTGAAGTCCCATGCGCGCCAGTTCTCAGCGTTGATCGTGCCCAGTATCTCGCCGCCCGACTCCATTCGGAATCGGATGTTGAATCTTCCGCCGAGCACCGATGCCATGACGCCGAGATTCTCTTGCGCGATCTGGCCCACGTGACTGCCATCCTCACGCATGACGATGACCTTCGACTTCAGCACAGTCGCCGGCCGAGTCAGCGTCAGAACAGGACGACCGTCTGCATCGACGATCTGCAGGCGCTTCGTGGAGTTCTCGCGTCCGACCACCACCCGCGACATGCTCGACCCATACTCGCGAACGCCGCCCACCTTGTGGCCGTGCTGGTTGAAGACCTGATACTCGGCCTTCTTCTCGAAGAGCTTTGCCTTCTGGTTGACCACCAGCACCTGCTCGGTGAACAGCGTCCCGCTGCCGACGCGAGTCGGATCACCGACGCCGAGCTTCTGAAGTTGGCGCTGCACCTTCTTATTGGCAACGGGAGCCCGCGTTGCGACCTGAGCCGGAGCGACTTGCGTCGCGTGGGCCATCCTCGGAGCGGGCGGAGCAACGACCGGGGCGTCGACCAGCTGGCGCCCCTGCGACCCGACATGCTCCGTCCACTGGGTGCCGTTCCAGTAGCGATGTTCGTGCCGGCCGAACGGATCAGGAAACCACCCGGCGGGCGTTTGCTCACTCATGAGAAGGGACCCTCACAGCGGCCCAAGTCACCACCGAGTCCTACCCTTGGGCGGCGAGCAGACGGCCGTGACCGTCCTCGTGGCCGACGCAGGATGCTGCAGTGTCCGGGCTGAGCTCCAGCGCGCGTCGGATCTCCTGCGCAGCAGGGGCTACGTTCGTTCCGTCCGGCCAGGCGGCGTAGTACGCCTCCTCGTAATCGGCGGCGTTCACGATGGACGAGATTGTGGCCAGCTCGGCGACGGAGTAGTCACGCAGCGTGGTCAGGTGCGCCGTGACCTCCTCGGGCCAGATCACCGACTCGTCCTCGATCAGATCGATCTCGACCGACGTCGACTCCATCCTCACCTGCGCTGCTGCCTTGACAGGCGCCAGGTCAGCGGCCTCGCCGTTCAGGAATGAGCCTTCCGTCGCCGTGAACGCCGCTGTGAGCGCGTTCACCGCCGCGTTGGAGGGGCACACGATATCGAGGTAGCGATCGCCCGCCTCCTCGATAGTGAGCACCACCGGACCCTCCTGCGTCGGGGTAGGCGTGCTCCCTCCCGCAGGCTGAGTCGCGTGAGCAGCCGAGCAGCCCGTGAGCACTCCCACGCAGGCCAAGCCGATGAGGCCCGTGATGGCCGTCTTCTTCATGTTGATGTGGACTTTCGTTCCAGAGGCGCGGCGAAGGGCTATTCGACCCGCAGTGATATCCCCATCATTGGGGCGAAAAGAGGTTCTCATAGCAGCCTCAAAGGCGACTGTTAGGAGCAGCCCGATGCACCCGTATTGGGGGAACCTGTCGCCGCGCCGGATGGGGAGGTCATCGATAGATTCGCCTCTGGCCCGAGGGTCGAGTCCGGGTGCTGCGGCTTGTTGTGGACGCGGGATCCGGCGACCGGCGGCGAGAATCTGCCGGTCCAGCTCGCGGATTCGGAAGAGGTCGAATCCGCCGCCACGCCAGAGGAGGCAACTGTGCGCGTACGCATGACGAAGTCCCATCCCGGTCGACGCCTCGCTTGCGCACTCGCCGCATCCGCTGCGATGCTCGCGCTCGCCGGCTGCTCAACCGGCATCAGCGAATACGAGATGGCGCAAGGCGAGTACGAAGAGCACCTCGAGAACGGGTACGAACCCACCGAGGAGCAGTTGCAGGCCGAGGGGGAGGCTGCGTACGAACAGTCGATGGCGGAAACGGCGCGGTGGAGTTGCTATTACGACCCCACGATGAACGAGAACTGGCACGATGACGTGCTGTGCACGAACGGCATGGCGAGCGACCGGCCGGTTCTGCTTCCGGACGACTCGTTCATCGAGTACGAGGAGATCATGCAGGCGGCAGCCGAGTACGAGGCAGCCCTCAACGGGTGAAGGTCCACAGTGGTCCTCGACGTACCGGTGCCGGCTGGGGCGCCAGCCGGCGTCACTTCCGTGCGAGTTCGACGGTCATTGTCACGCCCATCGCGGTCAGCGGGTAGCTGATGATGTCGCCTGAGTAGGTGAACGTCTTGGTCGGGTCGCTCGATGCCAGGAGCGCGCTGCTGGTTTTCGTGGTGTCGTTCGCGGAATCCCAGGAGTAGTCGCCCGCTTCGGTGGGCGCGACGAAGGTGCCGGACCAGTACAGGGCGGTCGTCGCACCGCCGTCGGACACCCAGAACACCTCGATGGTGTCTGCGGTGATCGTCGCCTGCTGGAAGCTGTCCGGGGAGTTGGAGTTCTGCTGCACCCATTCGCCGGTCAGGTCGGGGGCGGGTTCCGGTTCCGTGGTTTCCTGCTGGGTTTCGCCGGTGTCGTCCGTTGTTCCGCCGGTGGGTGCGGACGGTGCGCATCCCGCCTGTGCGGCGATGGTCAACGCCCCGACGGCCAGAGCGACCGCGAGCTTCTCTCTGAGGTGATCCATCATCTTCCCTTCGAACGGCTTTGGGGGCCTGTCTTGGCGGCACACGGTAGTTCCGGTTCCAAGTGAGGGAATGGCTCCGAATTTACTCCCGGTGGGAGGTGGTCCGCCACGTTTCACAACGACGATGTGAAGCCGCCTTCGAGTTGGGACTGGTACCTCGAGGAGTAGCGTGCTCACGGATCCATCGATCGGCACCGTGACGCTCAGCCTCCCGGAGGCGATCGAGCGCATCTCGACCGCACTCGAGAAGACCGACACGACCCACACATCCGTCTTCGCCGTTGTGCGCGAGGACCGCTGGGAACCGGCGCGATCTCGGATCGACGCGTTCACGTCTTCGGTGGTCGCCGGACTGACGACGTCGTTCTTGACCGGACGCTTCGACACGGGCTGAGCCCTTCGTGCAGGAGCACCTCGACCCCGGGTGACCAGCATCGAGACGGTCGCGCTGGGGTTCGGGTTCTGATCCGCGCAATCGTGAGCCTCCGCTCAGGCGCAGCCTTCCGGCCAGTACACCTGGGGAAGAGTCCCGGTCACGATGCTAGTGACGGTCCCGGTCCCGTCGGTGATGAACCCGATGGCGGTGTTGTTCGGCCCGAGGGTGAACAATTCCTTCCCGCCTTCGACATACCGGTTCGGTTCCTCTTGCATCCCGGTACCGAACTCCGCTTTCACGTCAGCTTCGCTGGATCCGACACCGACCCCGCCGGCAGTCCTCGGGAGCTGATCGATGGTGAAGTCCTGCTCATCCGTCTGCGGCCCGTGGATGAAGAACCGGTCGACTGGCCCGGTGGACCCGGCGGACGCAGACAGGTAGCCGATGTAGGCGGTGGTGCCGGTCGCGGTCAGGTTCCCCTGCTGGCATTGCCCGCCGAAGTCGTCGAACGATCCCGGTTCCACGTCCTCCCCTGCCGCTTCGGACAGCGCCCCGTGGATCTGGTCGAGACTCGTCCCGACGGTCAACGGTCCGACAGCGCCGTAGCCGATCACCCAGGAGGAGAGATCCTCCAGCCCGCCGCCGGCGGCCGGTGTGGCGGTGAATACGGTGACCGAGCGGGCGCTGTCCGGGGTGGCCGATTCGGCGACGAAATTGAGGGCGCTGGTGGCGGGTGCGACGATCGCCAACGCCAGACTCGCCTTTGCGACCAAGGATCCGGCCGCCGCCCCGGCTTCCTTCGGGGTCTTCCCGGTGGAGAGGAACGCCAACGCCAGCTTCTGGGCGACCTTCTCGTCGACCGCACCGAGGCAGGTGAGCGCGGCTTTCGCTCCGGCCAGGACGTCGGTCGTGTCCTTGATGTCGTTCGTGCAGGAACCCACGGCGATGACCGCCGCCAGGTGCCCTTCGACTGCTGAGGTGCCCCATTTGACAAGCGCTCCGGCGATCGCCGTTGCCAGGAACTGCCTCACGGTGGGTGGGTGCAGGATGACGAGCGGCTCACCGACCGGCGCACTGTTCACTGACGCCGCGGTGAATCCGTAGCTGATCTCTTGCCCGGCGCCGACCAGGGTGCCGCCAGCGGTCAGGTCGGCGACGGACCTGGCGATGGTTCCGTCGAGGTCGCCGACGGCGGCGAGGGCTGCGTCCACCACGTTCTGCTCGGCGGTGGAGTTGTACGACCATCGCGGCGTCGCGGCGGTCGTCACCGTGTACCCGAACCCGCGGTTCACCCGTGCTTTCACGACCAGCAGGTCTGGTGCTTTCGCGTCCCGTCCGACACAGAACAGGATGGGGTTGTTGGCGTTGTAGTCGATCATCACCGTCGACTGGACCCAGGTGGGTGTGGCAGGCCCGTCGCAGACGGGGTCATCCACACGGGTGTCGAAGATCTTCCCAACCCCGAAGTACAGGGCGTCCGCGCCGTCGGCGAATGCCTTGCCGATCGTCTTGTTCGTCTCGTCGAGAGCCTTGCCGATCGCAGCGTTGGCTTCCGCGACCTTCTGTCCTGCGGCTTTCGCGCCGGCCACGACGCTCATCACCGCTTGCTGGGTTCCGGCGATGACGTCGTTCCACACGGACAGGTGGTGGACGGTTGCGGTCAGCGTTCGCCGGTCCTCCGACAGTTCCGACGGAACCGCTTCCCACGCTCCGAGGTTCTCGTTGAAGAACATGAACGACGCGGCCGCATCCTCCGGGACCGGGTCGACGTACACCCGGGACAACGTCACACCGGCTTCGGGCATGTCGAACGCCAACTCGATCTCGGTGGGAACACCGACGATCGCCCCCGCCGCCGTCACCTCCTGCAACCCGGCGAGCGACACCTCGGTGAGCTCGCCCGCTGACAAGGTCGCCTTCTTCGCGGTTCCGTCGACTTCGACCGTGATCGACGACGCGGCATCAGGCTTCTCCGGCGCGCACCCTGACAGCGCCGCGGCGGCGAGCAAGGCAGCGACCGTGGCGGCAACGATTCGAAGCCACGACGAACAGTCCGGCTTCGGAGTCGTCATGATCAGTAGCCGCGGAATGCGTTCGCGTACACGATGGCGACGATGATCCCGCCGATGACACTGAGGGCGGTGAACACCCATCCGACGGAGACGGCGGTCACTGCCATGCCGCGGCCGTCCTCCCCGGTCTTCCGGATCTGCGACAGCGCGACATGTCCGAGGATGAGGCCGACGATGGAGGAGAACCACACGACGATGATCGACGCGAGCGCCAACCCGTTCGTCCTTCCAGCGCCGAGCCCGGCCGGTGCGACCGCCCCCTGGCTGGTGGCCGGAGCGCGTCGGGCCAACGGGATCGAGATGACACCGAGGGCGACCGCGACGAGGCCGACGAGGCCCGCCCAGGCGGTGAGATCGAACGCGAGGTAGCCGAGCGCGATGCCGACGATGGTCGTCACGATCGCTGCGATACCGAACCCCAGCCCGGAACGGTTTCGTCGGACTGCAAGCACCAGTCCGACGATGCCAAGGGCGAGACCAACGACGACGACAGCCAACGTGAGAATGGGCACAGCCGGTCCTTTCGGGTGGATCCGCTGCGGCGGCCGGCGGCGCGCCAGACCTTCGGGTGCGGCCACGGGTTGTGCGTGAGCATATCGGTGCGAAAAAGCGCTCAGATACCGCCCCGTTCAGGGGGTGTCATCACGAGTGGGGTCACGGCTGCGGTCTCAACCAACCTGCGCGAAGGAACAAAGCCTGCAGCTTCACAACCGGTTGGAGAACAAGGGTTGACACCCCCTCGGTTCAGTGGTTAGTTAGCTAAGTAATGAACCACCGAGGTTAGGCCGGCATGGACGAATCGCGCCCGATCTTCATCCAGATCGCGGAACAGGTCGAGAACGACATCATCGACGGAGCGCTGCCCGAGGGCAGTCAGATCCCGTCGACGAACGAGTTCGCGGCGTTCCTGCGCGTGAATCCGGCCACCGCGCTGAAGGGAGTGAACCGCCTTGTCGACGACGGCATCGTGGAGAAGCGGAGGGGGATCGGCATGTTCGTGACCTCCGGGGCCCGGGAGCGCCTCATCGAACGTCGGCGGGCCGAGTTCGCCGCCCAATACATCCGTCCGCTCATCGTCGAGGCCGAGAAGCTCGGCATCGGCGTCGAAGAACTCGCGGGGATGCTCCGCGAGGAGAGGATCCAGTCATGACCCGCACAGTGGTCCGAGCGACCGGGCTCACGAAGCGCTACGGCTCGTTCACCGCGGTCGACGCGATCGACCTCGACCTGCAGGAGCACCGCATCTACGGCCTGCTCGGCCGCAACGGTGCCGGCAAGACGACCGTGATGCAGTTGCTCACCGGCCAGCTCTTCCCCAACGCGGGCACGCTCGAGGTGTTCGGGCGCGCGCCGGCCGAACACGCCGACGTGCTGCGCCGTCTCTGCTTCATCGCCGAGTCGCAGCGCTACCCCGAGGACTTCACGCCGAAGCACGTGTTCCGTGCGGCGCCCTGGTTCTTCGAGCACTGGGACGCGGCGTTCGCCGAGCGGCTCATCGCCGACTTCCGGCTCCCGGTGAAGCGTCGCCTCAAGAAGCTGAGCCGCGGCCAGCTGTCGGCGGTCGGCGTCATCGTCGGGCTCGCCTCGCGCGCGCCGATCACGTTCTTCGACGAGCCGTACCTCGGCCTCGACGCGGTCGCACGCCACATCTTCTACGACCGCCTCCTCGAGGACTACGCCGAGCACCCGCGCACGATCGTGCTCTCGACGCACCTCATCGACGAAGTCGCGAACCTGCTCGAGCACGTGATCCTCATCGACCAGGGGCGGATCCTGCTCGACCGCGACGCCGACGAGGTCCGCGGGTCGGCGACGACGGTCGCCGGCGCCCGAGCCTCGGTCGACGCGTTCGTCGCCGACCGCCCGGTCATCGGGCGCGAGGGGCTCGGCGGCCTGGCATCCGTCACGATCGACGGCCGCCTCGACCAGGCCGAGCGCATCCACGCCGCCGAACTCGGCCTCGAGCTCGCACCGGTCTCGCTCCAGCAGCTGATCATCCACCTGACCGGCGGCGACCTCGCCGCCGAGGCATCCGAATCGAACGTCGTGTCCATCAGGAAGGGAGCCGCAGCATGAACGCCGTCACCGCATCGGGGCCGGCCCCCGCAGCACCGGCCGCGCCCGAACGCCGGGTCCGCCCCGGCGAGATCTGGCGGATCATCCGCCTGCACACCGTCAATCCCGGCGTCTTCTTCATCGTGCCGTGGGTGATCATGGCCGGGGCCTGGGCGATCAGCGTGGTCCTCGTGCTCATCATCGGCGCCGCGGGCGCACCCGTCGAGAAGGTCACCGTCGGCATGCAGTACAGCTGGGCGGTGCTCTCGCCGCAGTGGTACCTCGTCGTCGTCGGCGTGCAGGCCATCGCGTTCACGTTCCAGTTCGCGCTCGGCTTCGGCGCGACCCGGCGCGACTACTGGCTCGGCACCTGGCTGATGTTCCTGTTCGTGTCGATCGTCAACGCGATCGCGATCGCGACGCTCGTGATGATCGAGCGCGCGACCGACCACTGGTGGGTCGGCGCCGCGATGTTCGACGCGCTCTGGTACGTCGGGGCCGACTGGATCACGGCGGCCTACACGACCTTCGCGTTGCAGCTGTTCGTCCTCACGGTCGGCGCGGCCGCGACCACGGTCTACATGCGGTGGCGGATGCCCGGCATGCTCGTGCTCGGCGCCTCGGCCGCCGCGCTCGTGCTCGGGGCGATCGCGCTCCTCACCTTCACCGAGTCGTGGGGCGCGTTCGCCGAGTGGTTCGCGGCGGTCGGGCTGAACGGCGGATTCACCATCCTGGTCGTCCTGGCACTGGCCTTCGGAGTGTTCGGGTACAGCGTGATCCGGCGGGCGACCCCGCGCTGAGCGCGGTTCCGGCGGCGACCGCGGCGGGACATCCGATCATGGATGCCCCGCCGCGTCGCCTATGGTCGATTGCATGACTGCCATCGACGATCGCGACGCCGCGATGACGGAGTTGCTCGGCATCCGCTCGAGCATCGACAACATCGATGCCGCGCTCATCCACCTGCTCGCCGAGCGCTTCAAGTTCACCCAGCAGGTCGGGCGGCTCAAGGCGACCCACGGGCTGCCGCCGAGCGACCCCGACCGTGAGAAGCGCCAGATCGCCCGGCTCCGGGCGCTCGCCGAGGATGCGCACCTCGATCCCGCGTTCGCCGAGAAGTGGTTCAACTTCGTCGTCGCCGAGGTGATCCAGCACCACGAGGAGCTCGCGGGCAACAGCGGGGCCGCACCGGCCGGGTCCTCGCCCGCCGGAGCCTGATGGCCGACTGGTATCCCGCCCCCCTGCCCTCGCAGGAGGGGCGCAGGTTCCTCGTGACCGGGGCCAACGCGGGCATCGGGTTCTTCACGAGCGCACGTCTCGCGGGCGCGGGCGCCGATGTGGTGATGACCGGGCGGAGCGCCGAGCGGCTCGAGCGGGCCGCGAACGCGATTCGCGAACGCCTCGACGCGGGCGCGGGCCACGAGCTCGGCGGCTCGGTCGAGACGCTCGTCATCGACCAGTCGTCGCTCGAGTCCGTCGCGGCGGGCGCCGCCGCGCTCGCCGCGGGTGAGCCGTTCGACGGGATCGCCCTGAACGCCGGCATGGTGCACACACCGCGCCGCCGGGAGACGAGCGTCGACGGGCACGAGCTCGTGCTCGCGACGAACGTGCTCGGCGCGTTCGCCCTGCACGCGCGGCTCCTCGGGCACGTGCGCCCCGGCGGCCGGATCGTCACGCTCGGCTCGCTGTCGACCCAGCTGTCGACGTTCCGCATCGACGACCTCGAGCTCGAGCGCGGCTACGACTCGTGGCGCGCCTACGCGCAGTCGAAGATCGCGAACCAGGTGCTCGCGTTCGAGCTCGACCGGCGGCTCAGGGCGCAGGATGCCCCGCTGCTGAGCGTCGTGGCGCACCCTGGCTACTCGATCTCGGGCCGGACCCCGTTCGTCCCGGGCGTGAACGAGCCGACCCGGGGCACGCGGTTCGCCGACGAGCTCCAGGGCGCGATGGCCCAGGGCAAGCATCGCGGCGCGGAGCCCGTGCTGCACGCGCTGACCGCGGACGACGTCGCGGGCGGCCAGTTCTGGGGGCCGCGCCATCGCACGAAGGGCGCACCCGCGCTCGGCCGGCCGACGCGGACCTCGCTCGACCCGGCGATCGGCAGGCGGGTCTGGGACCTCGTCGAGCAGGCGACCGGCGTACGGCACGGGCTGGTCGGATGATCCGCCGCGCGTTCGACCGCTGGTGGGCGACGCCGCGCGTGCGTCGGCGGGTCGCGCTGGCGCTCGTGGTGCTCGGCGCGGCGATCGCACTGTTCGCGCTCGCGACCGCGCGGTGGGGATGGCTCTTCGTCGCCGTCGTCGTCATCGGGCTCGGCGCGACGGCGGGGCCTGCGAGGATCCGGAAGCGCTGACACGCGGGCCGAAGCACGGCCTGCTGTTCCGGGGATCCCGGCGATACGCTGAACCCAGATGCGGCCATCGGTCGTCCGGGGGGACGGCGCGCCGCCTTCGCGAAGGGGGAGACGCGATGTCGGAGTCCACGAGTGCGCCCGGTCCGGCCGAGGAGCGACGGCGAGGCGGAGCCCGGTTCTGGGTGCTCGCGATCATCATCGGCCTGGCGATCATCGTCGCGGGCGTGCTGATCTACCAGGCGTCGTACTCGGCGTTCACGGCGCAGACCGAGGCCGGGTCGACCGCGTTCTCGGTGGGCACGGTCGACATCACGAACGACAAGGAAGGCACATCGGTCTTCACCGCGACCAACTTGAAGGAGGGGTCGACCGACGAGGAGCCCGTCGTCGTGACGTACAGCGGCTCGCTCGACGCCGAGGTCCGGTTGTTCGCCGAGACGACAGGCGTCGACCAGGATCTCGCCGAGCACCTGCAGTTGACGATCACGCCGACCGGCGGCCAGGCGACCGGCTCGTGGTCGGGCACGCTCGCGGAGTTCCAGACCGGTGCCACCGACTACGTGTCGGGCATCCTGCCCATCGCGGTGGCGGAGGGCGACGAGATCACCTACACCGTCGCGTACGAGGTGCTCCCGGGTGTCGAGCAGGGCGCCACCGCCGACGTCACCTTCGTCTGGGAGGCGCAGAACACCTGATCGAGCAGACGGCGGAGGCGCCCGCCTCCCGAGCGCCGGGGTGGCACCGCACGCCGATCGACGACCTGCCGTGGCCGGTGCTCATCCGGGTCGCGCTGTGCCGGGGCATCCTCGTCATGATCGTGACGTTCCTCGTCGTCGCGTTCCTGCCGCGGCCGTTCGGATTCACCGGCACGACGATCCTCACCGGATCGATGCGCCCGGCGATCCAGCCCGGCGACGTCGTGCTCGTCGACGCCCTCGCGCCCGAGGAGTACGTGCCCGGCCAGGTCATCCTGTTCCCGAACCCCGCGCGCCCCGAACAGCGGATCCTGCACCGCATCGTCGAGGTGGCCGAGGACGGATCGTTCGTCACGAAGGGCGACGCCAACCCCGAGGCCGATTCGTCGCCCGTCGATCCCGCGTCCGTCATCGGCGTCGGCCGGGTCCTCGTCCCGTCGATCGGGCTGCCGATCGTCTGGGCGTCGACCGGGCTGTGGTTGCTCACGATCGCCGCGCTCCTCGTCGGCATCGCCGTCGTGCGAGGCGCGCTCTCCATCGAGTACTTCCCGGCGACGCGCAAGCGCGCAGGGACGCAGGCCCTCGTCGAGTGGACTGCGATCATCGGCGGGCTCGCGATCTGGGTGCTGATCGTGGCGCTGGGCGTTGCGCGCGGATCGACGGCGGCATTCGTCGCCGGCACGCGGACGGGGTCATCGACGTGGGCGATGGCGGTAGGCCCGACGCCGACGCCGACGCCGACGCCGACGCCGACGCCGACGCCGACGCCGACGCCGACGCCCACGCCGCCCCCGAGCACGGGGCCGACCTCCTGCGGGTACCTCAACGTCGCAATCGATTCGGCGAACTTCGGAGTCAATATCGTCAATCTCGGCCCCGAGGTCGTCGGCCCCGGGTGGACGGTGACCTGGAGCTTCACCGAGGCCCGGAAGGTCACCGGACTCTGGTCTGGGGGCATGGCCTGGTCGCAGGACGGTCAGCAGGTTACGTTCACCGACACTGCCGGAACGGAATACGGACAATGGAACGGTCCATGGATCGGCGGCTCTTTCGCTCCTTTCGAAGGCCCGCCGGGCACCATCACGGAGGTTCGGTGGAACGGCACGCTCTGCACGCTGCTGTGAGCTGGATTCCGGGTATTGTGACCGCCCCGCATCGCGTGTCGTGACGGAGCCTCCGCTCGCCCTCGTGCTCGCCGGTACCGCACGGCAGACTGGCCGCATGATCTCGCGCGACCTCGCCGTGGCGCTCAAGGGGGCCGGCCTCGTCTGGCACCCCGCCTCGGGCGACCGCTTCCAGCTCGACCTGCCCGACCACGTCGAGCCCGAGGTCGAGGCCGACGTCTACACCGTGAGCGAGATGACCATCGAGTCGCAGCGCACGCCGACGGGGACCGTGCTCGGCTTCAACGGCACGACCGAGTGGGCGCTCGACTCGCTCACGATCGCCGACGCGGTGTGGCTGCCCCGCGAGGACCAGCTTCGCGATCTGCTGCGCGGCACGTTCCGCAGCCTGCGCCGGCTGGCCGACGCGTTCGAGGTCGAGGTCGAGATCAGCGGCGCCCGGCTCCGCTTCGAGCATCCGGATGCCTCGGAGGCGTACGCGATGGCGCTGCTGGAGCTCATCGGCCGCGCGAACTGACCGACTCTGCGCGTCCAGCCCACGGTCGGGACGCTCACGGGAGGACGCCAGCTTCCTCGCAGGGTTCCGAAATATCCTCGGTTCTGAGGGCCCCCGGTTCCCCGCCCGGCGGCGACCCCATTCGGAGGCAGGAATGATGCGTGCGCTCATCGGGCGCAGGAGCGTCGACGTGCGTGGCGCCCGGTCCTGGGTGCTCGCGCTCGCGACGCCCGTCGCGCTGCTGCTCGCGGCGCTGCTCGTGTACAACGCCTCGTTCGCCGCGTTCTCGGCGAAGTCCGAGACCGCCGTGAACTCCTTCTCGACGGGCACCGTCCGGTTGTGGAACGACCACGTGGACCACGCCGTGTTCGACGTGTCCGACCTCTCCCCGGGCGACCATGCGTGGGCGATGGTTCGAGTCGAGTACGCCGGGAGCCTCGCCTCGACCGTGAAGTTGTACGCGCAGGTCGACGGCGACGCCGAGCAGGACCTCGCCCCGTACGTGGAGTTGTCGTTCCGCGAGACCGGGAGCGGCGCGACATGGAAGGGCACGCTCGACCAGTTCGCGAAGCTCACCGACTACGGGACGGGCGTCGTGCCCTTCGAGATGGCGCCGACCGCGGACGGTGCGACGCGGGACGCCTTCTTCGTCATCGACTACAAGGTGCTCGAGAACGCGCCGCAGGATGCCTCGGCCTCCGTCTCGTTCGTCTGGGAGGCGAAGACCCACTGAGCGGTAGCGCGGCCGCGCCGCGCCGCGCTCCGACGGGTGTGGGCCCTGATCCCGGCGGCCGGCGGGCCGAAACGGAGCAAATAGTCCGTATGGAAGCGCGATCACAGCGCTCTTTCATCGCGTTCTCGGAACCGAGGAATATTCTGCAATGTTCCCCCGAAGTTCCGGATCCCCCGAAAACATCCGGAGAAAGAGAAGGT
The DNA here is from genome assembly GCF_043518605.1 of Agromyces sp. MMS24-JH15. Lineage (GTDB taxonomy): Bacteria > Actinomycetota > Actinomycetes > Actinomycetales > Microbacteriaceae > Agromyces. Next base: position 685,602 of record NZ_CP171358.1, on the reverse strand, counting down.
CCGGTCATGTCGACCGACATCAACACCATGTCCGAGCCCACGAACGCTCGGCGAGGTTCGACGAAGGCGTGGGTCGTCGCGATCGCGATCCCCCTCGCGATCGTCATGGCAGCTCTCCTCGTGTACCAGGCGTCGTTCGCGGCGTTCACCGCGAAGACGGACACCGCCCAGAACAACTGGGAGACGGGTACCGTCCTGCTGACGAACTCGAAGTCCGGCCAGGCCGCATTCACCGAAACGAATCTCACGGCCGGCCAGACGGGCGGCAAGGACATCACGGTGACGTACTCCGGCTCGAACGCGGCGACCGTGAAGATGTACGCAGCCGCCGGCGGGGAAACGCAGTCGCTGGCTTCCTCCCTCACGCTCACCATCACGCGCGACGATGCCGTTCCCGTATTCACGGGCACGCTCGCCCAGTTCCAGGCGAAGACCGACTGGAACAGTGGACTCGGTGATGTGCCGATGAACCCGGGCGCCAAGACCGCGGTGTACCACATCGCATGGTCGGTCGCGTCGAATGCTCCGCAGGCGGCGACCGGTTCGGTCGTCTTCGTCTGGGAAGCCCAGGGATAAGTCGGTCCGAGCTGACCACGGTCACGGCCAGGGCGGCGAGTTCTCGGCAGCGGACTCGCCGCGTGCCGATCACCCAGCTGCCCTGGCCGACGGTCGTCCGCGTGGCCCTGTGCCGCGCGTACGTCGCCCTCGTCGGCACCCTCGCGGTGCTCGCGGTGCTGCCGCAGGCGTTCCTGCTCGTCGGCACCACCGTGATGAGCGACTCGATGGCGCCGGTCATCCGGGCCGGCGATGTCGCGCTCTCGTCGCCGATCGACCCCGCGGACATCGAGGAGGGCCAGGTCGTGCTCTTCCACGACCCGGCGGCCGACTCGGATGCCGACGCGCGGCTCATGTTCCACCGCGTCGACGAGGTGCGCGCCGACGGGGCGTTCGTCACGAAGGGCGACGCGAACGCGGACGCCGACTCGACGCCGGTCGACCCGTCCGAGGTGGTCGGCATCGGCCGTCTCCTCGTCCCGCTCATCGGCCTGCCGGTCGTCTGGGCCGCGGACGGATCGTGGTTGGGCGTCGCCGCCTTCGTGGCGGTCAGTGCGCTCGCACTGCGCGGGATGTCCCTGCCGCAGGTGCCCGCGCACCGCGAGGGCGCGCGCTCGACGCGCCGGCGAGCCCGGGGTGCGCTCGAGGTGACCGCCTCGGCACTCGTCGTCGCGCTCGGCGTGCTCCTTGTCTTCGCCGCCGCAGGCCGCGGTGCATCCGCGGCGTTCACGTCGCAGACCGCGACGGGCGTGTCGTCGTGGAGCACAGATGCGCCGCCGGTCTGCACGATCACGGACTGGCAGATGCACAGCCCGTCGGGCACGCAGGCATGGCCGGACTTCAAGGTGCGCACGATCGCAACGCCTATCAAGGCACCATGGGTTCTCACCTGGCGATGGGCCGGCGATTGGCGGGTCGTGGGGGCTTGGAACGGCGAGATCAAGCAGTCGGAGTCCACGGACGTGACATACACTTCTGCGGATTGGGCGGACTTGTGGCCCGACAGCTTCCAGAGCGTCGGGTTCACCGTCACCAGCGAGTCCAGTTCCTGGGGTGACATCCCCACCGACTTCAAGCTCAACGGCCAGCCCTGCACGTTCGTACCCAAGCCGCCCTCGGTCCCCGAGTCGCGCGGATCTGCGCCGGAGTAACGGGCGATCAGCCCCTGACGCCGCCGGCCGCCGGCCCGTCGCTCGTGCCAGCAATCTCGTGGATCGTCAGCGTCCCCGCGAGGTCGAGGTCGGCGGTCGTCCCGCTGACGCCCGCGCCGAACAGCAGCACCGCGCCGAGCGCGGTGCTCCAGAACGTGCGCACCTCGGAGGGCAGCGCGCGGTCGGTGGCCCAGCCGCGCGCCTCGGCGACCTGCCGGACGTACCGTTCCGAGTGCTTGAACAGCAACTGCATGTGGGCGTCGATCGTCGATCCGTGCTGCGGCTTCGCGATCTCCGCGGCGAGCACGCGCGCGACGCCCGGCAGGGTCGGCATCGACAGCACGGCCCGGGCGATGCCGCGTCGGAAGGCCGACGGCGTGGGCGCCCGGCGCCCGACGAGCTCGATGCGACCGGCGTCGCGCAGCAGGCCGAGGAACGCCGCATCGATCAGCAGCGCCTGCTTCGAGCCGAAGTGGTAGGTGATCTGGTTCGGGAAGACGCCGGCCGCCTTGGCGATCTCGGCGACGCTCGGCTCGGCGTTGCCCCTGCTGATCGCGAGCCGCGTCGTGGTGTCGAGGATCCGGTGGCGCGTCGACCGCCCGCGACGGTCGGTGTCGTCGAGTGTTCCGTTGGAAGCCCCCGCACCCCGTACCATTCGTCGATTGTATGTGATACAACTGGGTCTCAGGCGTTTGTACGCCATACAAGCGGAGGGGGCCCGCCATGCCAGCGCACACCGAGGTCGTCATCACCGGACTCGGCGCGGTCACGCCGCTCGGCGCCGACGTCGCATCCACCTGGGCCGCCCTCCTCGCGTCCGAATCCGGCATCCGCGGCGACGTCCTGCGCGACGCCGACGGCGGCGACGTCCCCGCGACGTCGGCCGGCACCATGGCCGTCGACCCCGCGGGCCTGCTCGCCATCGTCGAGGCGAAGCGGCTCGACCGCTCCCAGCAGGCTGCGCTCGCGGCATCCCGTGAGGCCTGGCTCGACGCGGGATCGCCCGTGGTCGACCCCGACCGGTTCGCGACCGCGGTCGGCACCGGCGTCGGCGGGCTCCTCACCCTCCTGAAGGAGGACGAGACCCTCAAGGCCATCGGCGTCCGTCGCGTGTCCCCGCGCGCCGTCCCGCTGCTCATGCCGAACGCGGCCGCCGCGGTCGTCGGCATCGAGTTCGGTGCTCGCGCCGGCACGTACACGCCCGTGTCCGCCTGCTCGTCGGGCGCGGAGGCGATCGCGCACGGCGCCCGGCTCATCCGCGCCGGCGAGGCCGACATCGTCATCGCGGGCGGGACCGAAGCGGCGATCAGCCCCATCACGGTCGCCGGATTCCTCCAGGCGCGCGCCCTCTCCCGCTACGAGGGCGACCCCGCGAACGCGTCGCGTCCCTTCTCGGTCGACCGCGACGGGTTCGTGCTCGGCGAGGGCTCCGGCATGGTGGTCCTCGAGAGCGCCGAGCACGCCGCCGCGCGCGGCGCCCGGGTGCACGCGGTCCTCGCCGGGGCCGGCATCGCGGCCGACGCGCACCACCTGACCGCACCCGCGCCCGACGGCGCCGGACAGATGGCCGCGATGCGCAAGGCGCTCCTGCAGGCGGGGCTCGCCCCCGCGCAGATCGGCCACGTCAACGCGCACGCGACCGGGACCCCCGTGGGCGACGTCGCCGAGGCGCGCGCCATCCACGAGGTCTTCGGGCGCACGACCGTGACCGCGCCCAAGGCGGCGCTCGGCCACCTGTTCGGCGCGGCCGGCGCGGTCGAGGCGATCATCGCGATCCTCAGCGTCAAGCACGGCGCCGTGCCGCCGACGCGCAACCTGACCGGGGACACGATCGACCCCGAGGTCGACCTCGACGTCGTCCTCGAGCGCCGCGACCTCATCCAGGAGGCGGTCGCGAGCAACTCGTTCGGCTTCGGCGGGCAGAACGTCTCGCTGATCTTCACGCACGCCTGACCGGCCGAGCGCCCGTCACCCCGGACCGAACCGGGCGTACCCCGTCGCAACCCGTCGCAACCCCCTCGGAGTAGCGTGACCCCTCGGAGGCCGGCGATCGGCCGGCCCGATCGAAGGGGGAATTCGATGGGCGACACCATGCGCGCTGCCGTCGTCACGGAGCTCGGCGCACCATTGGTCGTCAAGGACGTGCCGATCCCCGAGCCGGGCCACGGCGAGGCGCTCGTGAAGCTGATCACCTCGGGCGTCTGCCACACCGACCTGCACGCCGCGCGCGGCGACTGGCCGGTCGCGCCCAAGTCCGACCTCATCCCGGGGCACGAGGGTTACGGCGAGGTCGTGGCGGTCGGGCCGGGGGTCCTCGAACTGAAGGTCGGCGACAAGGTCGGCAACGCCTGGCTCTGGAGCGCGTGCGGCGTGTGCGAGTACTGCCGTACCGGGTGGGAGACGCTCTGCCCGAACCAGAAGAACGGCGGCTACTTCGTCGACGGCAGCTTCGGGGAGTACATGCTCGTCGACGAGCGGTTCGCCGCGAGGATCCCCGACGGCGTCGACCCGGTCGAGATCGCGCCGATCCTCTGCGCGGGCGTCACCGTCTACAAGGGGCTCAAGGAGACCGAGGTCAGACCCGGCCAGTGGGTCGTCATCTCGGGCATCGGCGGCCTCGGCCACATCGCCGTGCAGTACGCCATCGCGATGGGCATGCGGGTCGCCGCGGTCGACGTCGACGACGAGAAGCTCGCGCTCGCGACCAAGCACGGCGCCGAGGTCGTCGTGAACGCGGCGACCGCGGACCCGGTCGCGACGATCCAGGAGCAGATCGGCGGCGCGCACGGCGTGCTCGTCACGGCCGTGCACCCGTCGGCCTTCGGCCAGGCGGTGGGGATGGCCCGCCGGGGCGGCACCGCCGTGTTCGTCGGGCTGCCGCCGGGCGAGTTCCCGGCCTCGATCTTCGACGTGGTGCTCCGCCGCATCACGATCCGCGGCTCGATCGTCGGCACCCGCCAGGACCTCGCCGAGGCGATCGAGTTCTACGCGCGCGGCAAGATCCACCCCACGGTCTCGTCGGTCGAGACGCTCGACGACATCAACTCGATCTTCGAGCGCCTCGAGGCCGGGAAGGTCGAGGGCCGCATCGTCATGCAGTACTGACGTCCCGGTCGGGGCATCCGGCTGCGTAGCATCTCCAGCATGGACCAGCGCTCGGATGCCCCGTCGCGTGTGCGCGCGCTCGCGGCCGAGGCCGCCCGCGCGCTCGCCGCGGCGGGCGCGCGCGACGAGGCGCTCGCCGACTTCGCGCCGGCGCGCCGCGTGCTCGGCATCCCGCGCGCCGCGAGGATGACCCCCGCCGGGCGCGTCTGGCGCCTCGGCGTGCTGCTCGTCGCACCCGTCGGCGGCCTCTTCGGCACCGGCCGCGTCGTGCGCGCGCAGCGCGAGGTGCGGCGCAGCGTCACCGCGAACGCGGTCGCCGTCGAGCGCGCCTACCGTGCCGCGGCCGTGCGCGGCGGCTATCGCGAGGACGAGACCGTGAACTTCGGCGCGCAGCGCATCGACCCCGACGAGCTCGGCGCGTTCGGGGCATCCGGACCGCTCGTGCTCGGCGCCGACGGCGCCGTCCTCGTCCGTTGGAGCGCGGGCGACCCGACCGCGCTCGCCCCCTTCGAGCGGTACCTCGCCGAGCGCGTCGACCTCGCGACGGCGCCGCCGGCGGGTTCGTAGAGGTCGTGCGCGGCTTCCGCGCAATCCCTTGACCCCCGTTCGCGGCACCTGTCAGGATCGCGGACATGCGCGCCCCGACCGGGGCGCTGTCCGTCTGGACGACGTGATCCGTCAACAGAGATGGGAATCCGAATGAGGAGAGCAAGCACGATCGCTGCGATCTCCGCAGCAGCACTGGCACTCACGGCCCTCGCGGCCGCACCCGCCGGAGCCACGACCGCCACCGGGGACGGCGAACGCCAGTTCGTCGTCCTCTTCGCCGAGGGCACCTCGGCCTCCGCCCAGCAGGCCGCGGTCGCCGCGGCCGGCGGCACCGTGGTCACGAGCAACGCCGACGTGGGCGTCGCGACCGTGACCACCTCGAACGCCGACTTCGCCGCCGATGCCGCCGGCCAGGCCGTGATCGAGGGCACCGCGCAGAACCGCGTCATCGCCGACGTGCCGGACGCGCATCGGGTGAACGGCGAGGCGGAGAAGCAGGATGCCGCCGAGCAGGACGTCAAGGCCGCCGGCGGTGCCGCAGGCGCGGCCGCCGCGAAGTCCAGCGGAAAGGCGCAGGGGCCCAAGGGCGACCCGCTCTCCTCGCAGCAGTGGGACATGGCCGCGATCGGCGCGACCGCCGACGGCTCGTACAAGGTCGAGCAGGGCAAGGGCGTCGTCGTCGGCATCATCGACACCGGCGTCGACGGCACGCACCCCGACATCGCACCGAACTTCGACGCCGCGCGCAGCCGCAACTTCACGGTCGACATCCCGGTCGACGCGAACGGCGACGAGGTCGACGGTCCCTGCGAGGACGAGCCCGACCAGTCCTGCCAGGACCCGGCGAACGTCGACGAGGACGGACACGGCACGCACGTGGCATCCACGATCGCGGCGCCGCTGAACGGCATCGGCATCGCGGGCGTCGCGCCCAAGGCGACCATCGTGAACCTCCGCGCCGGCCAGGACTCGGGGTACTTCTTCCTCCAGCCCTCGATCGACGCGCTCACCTACGCCGGGAGGATCGGCGTCGACGTCGTGAACATGAGCTACTACGTCGACCCGTGGCTGTTCAACTGCACGTCCCACCCGGCCGACTCGCCCGAGGACCAGCAGGAGCAGCAGACGATCATCACCGCGATGCAGCGAGCGCTCGACTTCGCGCGCGTGCGCGGCGTGACGCTGGTGTCCGCGGCCGGAAACGGGGCCACCGACTACACGAAGGTGATCAGCGACGTCTCCAGCCCGGACTTCGCGGATGTCCCGGGTGAGGAGATCGAGCGCACGCGCGACCTGCTCGACCCGGCGTCGTGCACCTCGATGCCCTCCGAGGGCAACGGCGTGATCTCGGTGTCGAGCACCGGCATCTCGTCGCGCAAGGCGTACTACTCCGACTACGGCAACGGGTACGTCGACGTGGCCGCCCCCGGCGGCGACGCCTACGACACCGCGGGGAACACGCGCGACCTGACCAAGACGATCCTCGCCGCGTACCCGAAGGCGCTCGCCGAGGCGAACGGCGAGATCGACGAGAACGGCGAGCCGACGGTCTCGAACGTCGTGAAGAGCTGCGACGCCTCCGGCAAGACCTGCGGGTACTACCAGTACCTGCAGGGCACGTCGATGGCGTCGCCGCACGCCGCGGGCGTCGCAGCGCTCATCGTCGCGAAGTACGGCGTGAAGGACGTCTTCCGCGGCGGGCTCTACCTGCCGCCGGCCCTCACGCAGGCGCGCCTCGAGCAGTCCGCGGTCGACACCGCGTGCCCGGTGCCGCCGGCGTACACGTACACGCGCATCACGCCGGCGGGCGCGACGCTCACGGCCACGCACACCTGCGAGGGCACGAAGGCGTCGAACGGGTTCTACGGCAAGGGCATCGTGAACGCGCTGAAGGCGGTCGGGAAGTAACCGCCGCCCGGTGATCGAGGAGGCCGCGGAGCGGCCGTCCACTCCGGTGGTCGAGTAGGCCGCGGAGCAGCCGTCCACTCCGGTGGTCGAGTAGGCCGCGGAGCAGCCGTATCGAGACCAGGTCGACTTGATCTCGATACGCGTCGCCTCCGGCGGCGCTACTCGATCACCGGGAGGGTCGCCTCCCACTCCGGTGGTCGAGTAGGCCGCGGAGCGGCCGTCCACTCCGGTGGTCGCCTCCGGCGGCGCTACTCGATCACCGGGATGCCCGCCTCCCACTCCGGTGGTCGAGTAGGCCGCGGAGCAGCCGTATCGAGACCAGGTCGCCGCGATCTCGATACGCGTCGCCTCCGGCGGCGCTACTCGATCACCGGGATGGTCGCCTTCCACTCCGGTGGTCGCCTCCGGTGGCGGTACTCGATCACCGGGGTGGCCGCCTCCCACTCCGGTGGTCGAGTAGGCCGCGGAGCAGCCGTATCGAGACCGGGCCCCTCAGAACCCGAAGTCCGTGATGACGGGCAGGCTGCCCGCGCGGAACAGCTCGAGCACGTGCCGCTCGTGGTGCACGGTCCGCTCGGGCAACTCGGTGAGGTCGAACCACGCGAGCGCGTCGGCCGTGCCGTCCGCCGGTCGCGGCTCGCCCGCCCACCCCGTCGCCTGGAAGTAGAAGTCCACGCGCTGCTCGGCGGGCCGTTGTGCGCCGTCGGGCGCGGTCGGTCCCCGCCGGTGCACCGTCGTGAGCGGCCGAAGCCGCTCGACCACGACGCCGAGCTCTTCGGCGGTCTCGCGCACCGCAGCCTCGTACGCGGTCTCGCCCGGCTCGACATGCCCCGCGGCCGACGCCGCCCACCAGCCGTCGTAATAGTCGGTGGCGCTCCGGCGCTGCAGGAGCACGCGGTCGCCGTCGGCGCCGTGCTCGATCAGGAACACGTGCGCCGCCGGGATCAGCGCGAACCCGCCGTGTCGTGCCGCATACGCGTCGGAATAGGACTCGCGCTCGTCGCTCACGTGCTCAGTCTCGCCCCATTTCAGGAAGAGAGCCCCCATGAGCGCCATACGGGCTCATGAGGGCTCTCTTCCTGAATTGGGGAACGAGGGGCGGGTCAGTACCCGACGATCGGGCCGAACGCGTCGGCGAGCGGGGCGCGGTTCACGCCGCGGAGCTCGTCGATCGAGACGGTGAACGCACCCTGCACCTCGAGCGCCTCGGACGAGGCATCCGTCACGCCGATCCGGCGCACCGGGATGCCCCGGCCGTCGCACAGCCCGCGGAACTTCACGTCGTCCTCGCGGGGCACCGACACGATCACGCGGCCGGCCGACTCGCTGAACAGCGCGGTCGCGAGGTCGACGCCCGCGTCCTGCGCGACCTCGTCGAGGAACACGCGCGCGCCGACGCCGAAGCGCGAGACCGCCTCGGCGAGCGCGATCGCGAGGCCGCCGTCGCTGAGGTCGTGTGCGGCGTCGACGAGGCCCTCGAGCGCGGCCGCGCGCAGCAGCTCGGCGAGCGACTGCTCGTGCGCGAGGTCGACGACCGGCGGGCGTCCGCCGAGGTGGCCGTGCACGACGCCGGCCCACGCCGAGCCGTCGAGCTCCGCGCGGGTGTCGCCGAGCAGGTAGATGTTGTGGCCGTCGTCCTGCCAGCCGCTCGGGATGCGCCGGGCGACGTCGTCGATCACGCCGAGCACGGCGATCACGGGCGTCGGGTGGATCGGCACGTCGCCGGTCTGGTTGTAGAACGAGACGTTGCCGCCCGTCACGGGGATGCCCAGCTCGAGGCATCCATCGCTCAGGCCTTCGACGGTCTCGGAGAACTGCCACATGACCTCGGGGTTCTCCGGCGACCCGAAGTTCAGGCAGTCGCTGACGCCGACGGGCACGGCGCCCGTCACGGCGACGTTGCGGTACGCCTCGGCGAGGGCGAGCTTCGCGCCCTCGCGCGGGTCGAGGTAGGAGTAGCGGCCGTTCGCGTCGGTCGCGACCGAGACGCCCAGGCCGGATTCCTCGTCGACGCGGATCATGCCCGCGTCGTCGGGGTACGAAAGGGCGGTGTTGCCGAGCACGTATTTGTCGTACTGGTTGGTGACCCAGGCGGCATCGGCCTGGTTCGCCGAGCCGACGAGCTGCAGGAACTGCGCGCGGATCTCGTCGGGCGTGGCCGGGCGGTCGAGCTTCGCGGCGGTGTCCTCCTGGAGCGCGTCGATCCAGGTCGGGTACGCGACGGGCCGCTCGTAGACCGGGCCGTCGACCGCGACCGTGCGGGGGTCGACGTTCACGATCTCCTGGCCGTGCCACATGATCGAGAGGCGGCCGGTGTCGGTGACCTCGCCGAGCACGCTGGTCTCGACATCCCACTTCTTCACGACCTCGAGGAAGCCGTCGAGCTTCTCGGGCTTCACGATCGCCATCATGCGCTCCTGGCTCTCGCTCATGAGGATCTCCTCAGGCGTGAGCGTGGGGTCGCGCAGCAGCACGTCGTCGAGCACGATCGCCATGCCGCCGTCGCCGTTGGAGGCGAGCTCGGAGGTCGCGCACGAGATGCCGGCGGCGCCGAGGTCCTGGATGCCCTCGACGAGGTCCTGCTGGAACAGCTCGAGGCAGCACTCGATGAGGACCTTCTCGGCGAACGGGTCGCCGACCTGCACCGCGGGGCGCTTGGCCGGGCCGCCCTCGGCGAACGTGTCGGACGCGAGGATCGACGCGCCGCCGATGCCGTCGCCGCCGGTGCGGGCGCCGAAGAGCACGACCTTGTTGCCCTGGCCCTTGGCGTTCGCGAGGTGCAGGTCCTCGTGGCGGAGCACGCCGACCGCGAGCGCGTTCACGAGCGGGTTGGCCTGGTACACCGGATCGAACCAGGTCTCGCCGCCGATGTTCGGCAGGCCGAGGCAGTTGCCGTAGAAGCTGATGCCGGCGACCACGCCGTGCACGACGCGCGCGGTGTCGGGGTGGTCGATGGCGCCGAAGCGGAGGGCGTCCATGACGGCGACCGGGCGGGCGCCCATGGAGATGATGTCGCGCACGATTCCGCCCACGCCGGTCGCGGCGCCCTGGAACGGCTCGATGTAGGAGGGGTGGTTGTGCGACTCGATCTTGAAGGTGACGGCCCAGCCCTCGCCGATGTCGAGCACGCCCGCGTTCTCGCCCATGCCGACCATGAGGTTCTTCTTCATGTCGGGCGTGACCTTCTTGCCGAACTGGCGGAGGTACACCTTGGACGACTTGTAGGAGCAGTGCTCGCTCCACATGACCGAGTACATCGCGAGCTCGGCGCTCGTCGGGCGGCGGCCGAGGATGTTCCGGATCCGCTCGTACTCGTCGGGCTTCAGGCCCAGTGCGGCGTACGGCTGCTCCTTCTCGGGCGTGGCGGCGGCGACCTCGACGGTGTCGAGGATCTGCCCGCTGGGCGCAGCGGTCGTGGCGGTGGTTTCGGTGGTCACGAGGGCGAGCTCCAGAAGATGGCGCGAGCGGATGCCGCGAGCGGATGCCTGACCCCACGAGTCTACCCGTCGCGCTCGCGCGAGCCGTTCGCCCGGCGCCCGGGCCCGACGGAACTCGCCGAGCGCCGACGGGTGCGGCGGTACCCTTGCCCGGTGAACGAGTCAGACGCCCGCGCGATCGTCGAACGGCGGATCGCGACCATCCCCGACTTCCCCGAGCCGGGCATCGTCTTCCGCGACCTGACGCCGGTGTTCGCCGACGGGCCCGCGTTCCACACACTCGCCGAGGCGATGACCGAGCCGTTCGCGGGCCGGTTCGACGTGCTGGCGGGCGTCGAGGCGCGCGGGTTCCTGCTCGCCGCGGCCGCCTCGGTGCTCTGCGGCGCGGGCGTGCTGCCCGTGCGCAAGGCGGGCAAGCTCCCGCGGAAGGTGCTCCGCGAGGAGTACGCGCTCGAGTACGGCACCGCCGCCCTCGAGGTGCACGAGGGGGAGATCCCGCCCGGGTCCCGCGTGCTCATCGTCGACGACGTGCTCGCCACGGGCGGCACGGTCGGTGCCGCGGCGCGCCTGGTCGAGCGGGCCGGATGGCACGTCGCCGGGATCGCCGTCGCCGTCGAGCTCGAGGGCCTGGGCGGCCGGGCCGCGCTCGACGACCGCTACGAGGTCTTCAGCCTGCTGCAGTACTGAGGGTTCTGGTGGGTCCGGTGGACAAGGAGCACCCGCCGGGCGTCGGACCCCCGGTGGTCGAGTAGCGCCCGACGAAGTCGGACTTCCCCGGTGGTCGAGGAGCGCCCGACGGAGTCGGACTTCCCCGGTGGTCGAGGAGCGCCCGACGAAGTCGGACTTCCCCGGTGGTCGAGGAGCGCCCGACGGAGTCGGACTTCCCCGGTGGTCGAGTAGCGCCCGACGGAGTCGGACTTCCCCGGTGGTCGAGTAGCGCCCGACGGAGTCGGACGCGTATCGAGACCACGGCACCCTGCCTCGGGTCCCTTGGTCTCGATACGCGTCGTCGCTTCGCGCCGGCGCTACTCGACCACCGGGTGGGGGCGTCGCTTCGCGCTGGCGCTACTCGACCACCGAGGCGTTCCCTGAGTGCGGGCCTATTCACACTCAGTCAATACGCATGCAGCACTCAGTGAACTTTCCCACCGCATTCAGGGTTTTTTCATTGCGTCTACAGCATCGAAGACGCTGCCGGCGCTCTTCGGCGGTGCATCCGCTAGGAGATGATTCACATGAGGAACCGGCTGGCCGTCCGCAGGGCGGGGCTGGGGATGGTCTCGACGTTCGTCGCGCTGGGCATGGTGCTCGGCGGCGCAGCGGTCGGGGCATCCGCTGACGACCTGAATCTGGATGCGCCGTCGGGCGCGACCGAGAACGAGGCGCCGCCGGTAGAGGATCTGCCGCCGACCGACGAGTTGCCGCCGGCCGAGGAAGCGCCGGTCGAAGCGGATGCGTCGACCGAGGCCGCCACCGGCGATGCAGGGGCGAGCACGTCCGCGATCGCTGGACTCAAGCAGGCCGCGTCATCCTCGACGGCCCCGTCGGCGCGGCTGGCGGAGCTCCCGGCGGAGCCGACCATGACCGTCGAGCAGCCGGCAGTCGGCAGGATCCGCGTCTCGTGGTCGGAGTACCCCGGGGCGACGACGAACCTGATCTGGGGGCCGACTGGCGGCATCCAGGTGAGTCGGGGTTCGCAGTCGATCGACATCGCGATTCCGCCGGACCTCTGGGGTGTCGGCACCATGATCTCCGTCCAGTACTACAGCGATACCGCATTCCTCCTGAGCGCGCGGCAAGTGGTCAGGCTGCAGGCACTCACGCCATCCGCGACCAGCCCGACCCCGACCTCGGTCGATGTGACCTGGCCGGCGGTCGACGGCGCGACCGGCTACACGGTGAGCTACCGGAAGGCCGGGACGGCGGATTGGAGTGGCGTCGACGTCGCTGCCGACGTCACCGCGAAGACGCTCACCGGCCTTCAGCCGAACACCGGCTACGAGGTCAAGGTAACGGCGACCCGGTCGGCCGACGAGGGCACGAGCACGACGATCGCGGTGACCACCGGCTCCCCCGAGCCGCTCACGGTGTCGGCGTCCGGCGTGACGGCGTCGGCCTTCGGCATCACGTGGACGAGACCGACGCTGCCGCTGCCGCCCAACCGCAGTTCTGTCGAATGGCTCATCGGGATCGACGGCCAGCATGTTCAGGCGATCGCCGTGGAGTACGACCCGACGGCTGCCGGCCCCTTCGCCGGCTACGCGCCCGGATCGACCCACACCGTCACGGTCGCGCTGGTCGCACGGCTGAATGGAGCGCCGCAACAGACGACGCTCGCTTCGGGCACCATGACCGTCACGCTGCCGATCCCGATCCAGGTCGCCGGTGTCCAGACCGCCAAGACCGAGGTGACGCTGAGCTTGTCCGGTGCGATGGACACCGCGCTCGACGTCTACCGCGACGACGTCCGGATCGGGTCCACCACGGTCGGCGCGGCGACGTACGTCGATTCCGCCGCGATCGCGGGAAGCCATCGGTACCAGCTGAAGGACGGCCATGGGAACCCGCGCTCCAACGCCGCGACGGTCGTCGTGAACGGGCCCATCCGGTTGACGGCCGACCAGGTCGGCACGACGACGGCCGAGATCGGCTACTCGCTCGATTCGATCGCGGGAGTCACCAAGATCCTCTGGCAGGTGGGCACCGGGAACCCGGTCGAGATCACGCCGGTCGCGCAGCACGGGTCGTTCACGGTTTCGGGCCTGACTCCCGGCTCGACGAACTCCCTCGCAGTCAAGGCGTACAACGGGAAGAATCGCGTCGCGATCGGGAACCTCGACGTGGTGGCCAAGCCGGTGGCGGAGCCGATCGAGGTTGACGCCACCAGTTTCGACGCGACCACGATCGATCTTGCCTGGAACCCCGTCGGCGATACCGAGTACGTGGTGAAGTGGGCAGTCGCGGGTTCGGGCGAGTGGGCCTCAGCGCCGGCAGCAGGGGTCGGGCACCACACGATCACCGGCCTGCTTCCGGCGCACGCGTACACCATCAGGGTGACCGGCGGCGGCGCCGATTCGGGTGAGTTCACCGTCACGACCCTGCGGAGCATCACGACCGACCTGATCGGCGTGACGCTCGACACGGCGACGATCGCCTGGGATCCGGACGCCGATGCCGACAGGTATGTCGTGCATTGGTGGAAGCCCGGCGGGCACTGGACCCAGGAGGTGTCGGCCTCGGAGGGAACCGCCTTCGTGATCCGAGGCCTCGACGCGGATACCGACTACGAGTTCGGCGTCGTCGCCTACACCGGCAAGGTGGCGATCGGCGTCGCACCGGCCGACTCGTTCCGCACCAACGCAGCCCCCGTGGTGCCTGCCGCGCCGCTGGCGATCACCGGTGCACCGCTGGCGAAGACGCGTTCGCCCCTCGCGAAGACCGGCACGGATGATCCCACCGGGCTGATCATCGCGGCGGTCGGGCTGCTCGCGGCCGGCGCGCTCGCCGCTGCCGCGGCATCCGTTCGCCCCACTCGGACGCGGGCGCGGGCGCGCCGCTGACTCCTCCGGTGGTCGAGTAGCGCCCGACGGAGTCGGACTTCCCCGGTGGTCGAGTAGCGCCCGACGGAGTCGGACTTCCCCGGTGGTCGAGTAGCGCCCGACGGAGTCGGACGCGTATCGAGACCACGGCACCCAGCCTCGGGTCGCCGGGTCTTGATACGCGTCGCCGCTTCGCGCCGGCGCTCCTCGACCACCGATGGGGCAGCGCTTCGCGCCGGCGCTACTCGACCACCGATGGGGCAGCGCTTCGCGCCGGCGCTACTCGACCACCGAGTGGGGGCGTCGCTTCACGCCGGCGCTACTCGACCACCGGGGCGGTCGCGCCGGCGCTACACCGTCTGCGCCTCCCGCGCCCGCAGGTCCTTGCGCAGGATCTTCCCCGAGCTCGACTTCGGGATCGCGTCGACGAACTCGACCGCGCGCACCTTCTCGTGCGGCGCGACGTGCGCGGCGACGTGCGCCTGCACCTCCTCGGCCGAGATGGATGCCCCGGCCTGGGCGACCACGAACGCCTTCGGGATCTCCTGCCCATCGGCGTCCCGTACGCCGATGACGGCGGCATCCGCGATCGCCGGGTGTTCGAGCAGCACGGCCTCGAGCACGGCCGGGGCGACCTGGTAGCCCTTGTACTTGATGAGCTCCTTCAGCCGGTCGACGATGTGGAAGTGCCCGTCATGGTTGACGGTCGCGACGTCGCCCGTGTGGAGCCATCCGTCGCCGTCGATCATCGCGGCCGTCGCCTCGGGGTTGTTCAGGTAGCCCTGCATCACCTGGGGGCCGCGGATCAGCAGCTCGCCCGGCTCGCTCCAGCCGTCGGCGGGGGCCTCGAGGTCGGCTCCCGACTCGGGGTCGACGAGGCGAGCCTCGGTGTTCGCGAGGAGGAGCCCGACGCTCGAGCGGTCGATGTCGGTGCGGTCGACGGGGATCGCGTGCGTGACGGGGCTCGTCTCGGTCATGCCGTAGCCCTGGCAGACGAGGCATCCGAGCCGCTCGGCGACCGCCTCGGCGAGTGCGCCGTCCAGCGGCGCCGCTCCCGAGAAGACGACCTTCACGCTCGACAGGTCGTACTGGTCGACGATCGGGTGCTTCGCGAGCGCGACCGCGATCGGCGGCGCGATGAACACCCAGGTCGCCCGGTGCTCGCTGATCACGCGCAGGAACTCGACGAGGTCGAACTTCGGCATCGTGACGAGCGCGGCGCGGCGGAAGAGCGCGAAGTTCAGCAGCACGGTCATGCCGTAGATGTGGAAGAACGGCAGCACGGCGAGCACGCGGTCGCCCGTGTCCAGGGCGATGTTCGCAGAGGACTGGCACACGTTCGCGACCAGGTTGCGGTGCGTGAGCATGACGCCCTTCGGGCGCCCGGTGGTGCCCGACGAGTAGGGCAGGACGGCGAGGTGCGTGGCCGGGTCGAAGCTCACGTCGGGTGCAGGATGCCCCTCCCCGAGCAGCTGCGCGAGCGATGGATGCCCCGTGCCGGGCGCCGCGTCGAGCACGATGAGCTGCTCGGCGGGGATGCCGACGCGCTCGGCCGCGACCTCGGCGCCCGCGAGCAGCGGCGTGACGGTCACGAACCAGCGCGCACCGGAGTCGCGGAGCTGGTTCTCGATCTCGTCGGGCGTGTAGAGCGAGTTGATCGTCGTGACGGTCGCGCCCGAGCGGAGCAGGCCGTGGAACACGGTCGCGAACGCGGGCACGTTCGGGCAGAGCAGCGCGACGACGTCGCCCACGCCGACGTCGCGCGCGGCCATCGCGCCGGCGAACAGTTCCACGTGGGCGATGAGCCGGCGGTAGGTCGTGGTGGCGCCGGAGGCGCCGTCGATGAGCGCGATCTCGTCGAGCTGCCGCTCGTCGAGTCCGCCGAAGAGGAAGTCGTGGATCGGGAGGTCCGGGATCTCGACGTCGGGCAACGGGCTGTGGGCCATCTGATCTCCTTTGATCGGGCGTGCGCACCATCATGCGCGATCCCGCCCCGATCGGGAAACCGTCAGCTCACGTGCCTATGCCGCTCAGGTGCCCGTGCCGTCCTGTCCGGACGGGGCCTGGTCGCCGTCCTGGAACCGCGGGCCGTCGGGGCGCTGCCCGCCGCCGGGGAATCCGCCGTCGCCGGGGAAGTCGCCGTCGCCGGGGAACCCGCCCGGACCGAACTGCCCGGCCGGCGTGAGCGCGGTCGTCACCGCGGCGCCCGCCGCGAACCCGCCGGCGAAGATGAGGCCGCCCGCGAGCACGGCGCCGACCACGATCACCCACGTGCGGCGGTACCAGGGGCGGCGCGACCCCGCGGCGGGTGCGGCGGGGGAGCCGGGCGGCGGGACGTACCCGGGCGGCGGGACGTACGCGGCCTGGTACGGCTGGTACGGCTGGTACGGCTGGGCCTGCGGCGCCGCGTCCTGCGGCGGGGCCTGCTCGGGAAGCGGCGTCGTGGTCATGCCGGAAGGGTGGCATCCGGGCCTATGCGGGCACCCTCGGGACCCTATGCGCGCGCCCTGAATCGGTCCGTCGGGATGCCCGGAAACGTGACATCCTCGTTGTTTTGAATGAATCAAAACAACCTGCTAGGTTGATCCGCATGACCACGCCGGATGTCTCGCGCGAGCGCACCGCCGAGCGACTCCGCTCGGCGGGCCTCAAGGTGACGGCACCCCGCGTCGCCGTGCTCGAGGCGCTCACCGGCACCGGCCACCTCGACGCCGATGCCGTGCACACGCGCCTGCGCGACGAACTGCCCGGCACGTCGGTCCAGTCGGTCTACAACGTGCTCGGCGCGCTCGCCGAGGCGGGGCTCCTGCGGAAGATCGAACCCGCCGGCTCGCCCGCGCTCTACGAGAGCCGCACCGGCGACAACCACCACCACGTCGTCTGCACGCGCTGCCACGCGGTCGCCGACATCGACTGCGTCGTCGGCGAGCCCCCGTGCCTCGAGCCGGGCGACGCGAACGGCTTCGCCATCCACACCGCCGAGGTCACGTTCTGGGGCCTCTGCGCCGACTGCCGGCGGCAGCTCGACGCATCCGAACGGCTCGATTCACCCGACCCGCTCGGCGCATCCGCGCTTCCCGAGGCATCCGCCTGACCTGACCCGGTCCCGAATCCGGGACCACCCGAACGCCCGCCCCACCGGGGCGGTGATCGGCGTGCCCGCACGCCACCCCACCACGAAGGAAGAGGACGAATGACCGACTTCACGACGACGCAGACCGGCACCCCGGTCGCGAGCGACGCGCACTCCCTCACCGTCGGCGCCGACGGCGCCACCGTGCTCCACGACCGCTACCTCGTCGAGAAGCTCGCGCAGTTCAACCGCGAGCGCATCCCGGAGCGGATCGTCCACGCGAAGGGCGGCGGCGCGTTCGGCGAGTTCGTCATCACCGAGGATGTCTCGGCCTACACGCGTGCCGCGGTGTTCCAGCCCGGCGCGACGAGCGAGACCCTGCTGCGCTTCTCCTCGGTCGCCGGCGAGCTGGGTTCGCCCGACACGTGGCGCGACGTGCGCGGCTTCGCGCTGAAGTTCTACACGACCGAGGGCAACCTCGACATCGTCGGCAACAACACCCCGGTGTTCTTCATCCGCGATGCGATCAAGTTCCCCGACTTCATCCACTCGCAGAAGCGCCTGCCGGGCTCGGGCCTGCGCGACGCCGACATGCAGTGGGACTTCTGGACCCTCTCGCCCGAGTCGGCCCATCAGGTGACCTACCTGCTCGGCGATCGCGGCCTCCCGAAGTCGTGGCGCCACGTCAACGGCTACGGCTCGCACACCTACCAGTGGATCAACGCCGAGGGCGAGCGGTTCTGGGTGAAGTACCACTTCATCGCGCGCCAGGGCGTCGAGACGATCGAGGCCGACGAGGCCGCGGCGATCGCGGGCGCCGACGCCGACTTCTACCGTCGCGACCTGTACGAGGCGATCGAGCGCGGCGACTTCCCGACGTGGGACGTCAAGGTCCAGGTCATGCCGTACGACGAGGCGAAGACCTACCGCTTCAACCCGTTCGACCTCACGAAGGTCTGGCCGCACGCCGACTACCCGCTGATCCCGGTCGGCCACTTCACCCTGAACCGCAACCCGCAGAACCACTTCGCCGAGATCGAGCAGGCCGCCTTCTCGCCCGCGAACCAGGTGCCGGGCACCGACATCAGCCCCGACAAGATGCTGATGGCGCGCGTGTTCAGCTACCCCGACGCGCAGCGCTACCGGGTCGGCACGAACTACAACCAGCTCCCGGTGAACGCGCCGCACGCCGCGCCCGTCCACAACTACTCGCAGGACGGCGCGCAGCGCCACCACTTCAACGCGCCGACGACGCCGGTGTACGCGCCGAACAGCTTCGGCGGCCCGCACGCCGACCCGGCTCGCGCGGCCGAGGGCTCGTGGGAGCAGGACGGCGACCTCGTCCGCGCCGCCGCGACCCTGCACGCCGACGACAGCGACTTCGGCCAGGCCGGCACGCTGTACCGCGAGGTGTTCACGGCCGACGCGAAGGCCCGCTTCCTCGAGACCCTCGCGGGCCAGGCGGACGCGATCACGGTCGACGACATCCGCGAGCGGTTCTTCCAGTACTGGACGAGCGTCGACTCGGGTCTCGGCGCCTCGCTCCGCGCGGCGCACGCGGTCGCCGCGACCGACGACGAGGCCGCGGCCTAGTCCAGCCAGGGGCGTGGCGCGGGGCGTTGCCTCGCGCCTCGCCTCGCCTCGCCGTGCATCCTTCGCCGCGCGGACGCGAATGGTCGCTCTCGCTACCGGGGAGCGACTATTTGCGTCCGCGCGGGTGATGGCGCGGCGCGATGGCGCGGCGGGATGGCGCGGCGGGATGGCGCGGCGGGATGGCGCCGCGAGATTGCGCGGCGGGATGGCGCGGCGGGATGGCGCGCGGGATGGCGCGGCGGGATGGCGCCGCGGGATGGCGCCGCGACGCACGCGGGATGCGACTCCCCGGCGGGGCATCCCGAAACCGGCTGAGCCGGTGTTTAGCATGGCCGCGATGACTCTCATCGCAGGCTACGACCCCGACACTCTCCGCGAGCGCGTCGATCCCGACGCGGTCGCGGTGCGGCTCGCCGAGCTCGGGCAGCTCCGCAGCCGCGACGCGCTCTGCGAGCGGGCGTGGCTCTACAAGGTGACCGGCCGGACCGCCGAGGCGCTCGACCAGGCCAACCAGGCCCTGCGGCTCGCGCGGTTCACGGGGGAGCGGCGGGACATCCAGCGGCCGAGGATGCTCCGCGCCACCGTCCTGCAGGCGAACGGCGACCTCGACGCCGCGGCGGGCGAACTCTCCGCGTGCATCGAGGAGGCGCACGCGCACGACTGGTACCTGCTCGAGGCGATCGGACGCCAGCACCGCGGCAAGGTCCGGTTCGACCAGGGCGAGTTCTCGGAGGCGCTCGCCGACTTCGCGGCCGCGCTCGAACTCCGCACCGCGCACGGCGCGACCCCCGACCAGGTCGAGAGCACGCGCTTCGCGATGGAGGCGACGCTCGTGGCCGCGGAGCGCGCGGGGCTCGATGCCGCGAGCGACACGCGTCCCGTCGAGGCGCCGCGGGCCCCCGTCGCCCCGCCGTCGACCCGGCAGGGACCGGACTTCGCGCGGCGCGCGGAGGCGCCGCGGGCCGAGGCATCCGACGTCCCGACGCTCTGGGACTGAGCCAGGTCGGGGAGCGACGCGGCAGACGCGGCGGCCGCGCCGTGCGGCCTAAGCGCCGCCGTGCGGCCTACGCCTCGACGAGCGAGCGGCGGATGACGCTCGTGAAGAAGGTGAGCCCGTCGACGCCCGACCGCATGGCCGCGGCGGTGTCGGGACCGAACCCGGGCTCGACCGCGTGCTCGGGGTGCGGCATGAGGCCGACGACGTTGCCGCGCGCGTTCGAGATGCCCGCGATGTCGCGGAGCGACCCGTTCGGGTTCACGTCGACGTAGCGGAAGACCACGCGGCCCTCGCCCTCGAGGCGGTCGAGCGTCTCCTCGGACGCGATGAAGCCGCCCTCGCCGTTCTTCAGCGGGATGGTGATCTCCTGGCCGACCTCGTAGCCGTTGGTCCAGTCGGTCGACGCGTTCTCGATGCGGAGCACCTGGTCGCGGCAGATGAACGCGCCGTGGTCGTTGCGGATGAGCCCGCCCTCGAGCAGGTGCGCCTCGACCAGCATCTGGAAGCCGTTGCAGATGCCGAGCACGGGCAGGCCCTGGTTCGCGGCGTCGATGACCTCGGTCATGATCGGCGAGAGCGAGGCGATCGCGCCGCAGCGCAGGTAGTCGCCGTAGCTGAAGCCGCCCGGCAGGATGAGCGCGTCGACGCCCTCGAGGTCGTGCGAGCCGTGCCAGAGCGCGACCGGCTCGGCGCCCGCGAGGCGGACGGCGCGCTGCGCGTCGCGGTCGTCGAGCGAGCCGGGGAAGGTGATGACGCCGATGCGCATGGCGGGCCTCAGTGGGTCTCGCCCGCGGGGGCGTCGAAGCCCTCGTGCGCGGTCTCGCCGCTCGCGGCGGCGACCTCGGCGAGTTCGGCGTTCGACTGCTCGTAGTGGATCGCCACCACGTCCTCGATGACCGAGTTCGAGAGGATCTCGTCGGCGATCTGCTGGACCTCGGCCTTGAGCGCGTCGTCGATCGGTCCGTCGACCGTGATCTCGAAGCGCTTGCCGACGCGGACGCCGTTGATCCCGGACCTGCCGATACGGGCGAGGGCGCCGGCGACGGCCTTCCCCTGCGGGTCGAGCAGTTCGGCCTTGGGCATCACGTCGACGACGATCTTGGGCACCGTGGATCTCCGTCCGGTGTCGGAAGTTGTGGGAACTCCTCGATTCTATCCGCCGCGGCGGCCCGGCCTGCGCGTTCGCGAGGCGGACTTGCGGCGAGCATCGTTCCGTACGTAGTATTCCGAGCGGAATAATCGTTCCGATCCCCACGACGCCACGCGCCGGGCGCTCGCCCGGGCCGGACGAACGGACCCCCATGACCGCCCCGCAGTCGCTCACCCAGGTCGCGCTCGCCGCGCTCGCGGTGCTCGCCGAGGGCGAGATGCATCCGTACGAGATGTACCAACTCATGCTCGCGCGTCGCGAGGACCGCGTCGTCAAGGTCACCGCCGGCAGCCTCTACCGCGCCGTCGAGCGCCTCGAACAGGACGGCCTGATCACGACCGTCGGCGTCGAACGCTCGGGCAATCGGCCGGAGCGCACCGTGTACGCGATCACGGACGCGGGCCGCGAGGCGCTGCATGCCGGCATCGCCGATCTCATCCGCACCTACGAGAACGAGTACCCGCGCTTCCCGCTCGGCATCGGCGAGGCGCACAACCTCCCGCGCGAGGAGATCGTCGCCCTCCTCCAGGCGCGGCGTGCGTCGCTCGGCGAACTCCGCGCGTTCGTCGACGAGTCGCTCGGCCGGATCGCCGAGCGCGGCGTGCCCCGCCGGTACGTCCTCAACGTCCACTACTGGCAGGCCATGCTCGGCGCCGAGGACGCCTGGCTCGTCGCCCTGCTCGACGACCTCCGCGAGGGCCGCATCGACTGGCCGGACCCCGGCGAGCCCGGTGCCGGCCCTACCCACTGACGCGTCCCGACTCCACCGACCGCACCGACTCCCACCGACCCCACCGACTCCGACCGACCGGTCGCGACCCGCCGCGCGGGCCGTGCCGCATCCACCGATCCCCGCATCCCGCAGACCGAACGGACCTCGCCCATGCAGACCGAACGCAAGCCCTGGCCCGCCCTCTGGGCGCTGGTCATCGGCTTCTTCATGATCCTCGTCGACACGACCATCGTGTCGGTCGCGAACCCCGCCATCCTCGAGCACTTCGACGCCGGCATCACCGAGGTGCTCTGGGTGACGAGCGCGTACCTCCTCGCGTACGCGGTGCCGCTCCTGATCACCGGCCGGCTCGGCGACCGCTTCGGTCCGAAGCGCGTCTACCTCGTCGGCCTGTTCCTGTTCACCGCCGCATCGCTCGGCTGCGGACTGAGCGGCACCATCACCCTGCTGATCATCGCGCGCGTCGTGCAGGGCCTCGGCGCGGCGCTCATGACGCCGCAGACCATGGCCGTGATCACGCGCATCTTCCCGCCGACCCAGCGCGGGGCGGCGATGGGACTGTGGGGCGCGACCTCGGGCGTCGCGACGCTCATCGGCCCGATCCTCGGCGGCGTGCTCGTCGACACGCTCGGCTGGCAGTGGATCTTCATCGTCAACGTGCCCGTCGGCATCGTCGGCCTCATCCTCGCCTGGCGCCTGGTCCCAGACCTCGAGACGCATGCGCACCGGTTCGACTGGCTCGGCGTGGTGCTGAGCGGGGTCGGCATGTTCCTCCTCGTGTTCGGCATCCAGGAGGGCGAGACCTACGACTGGGGCACGATCACCGGGCCGATCACGGTGTGGGGCCTCATCATCACCGGCATCCTCGTGCTCGTCGCCTTCGTGGTCTGGCAGCGGTTCAACCCCGCCGAGCCGCTGCTGCCGCTCAGCCTGTTCCGCGACCGCAACTTCTCGCTCGCGAACATCGCGATCGCGTTCGTCGGGTTCGGCGTCGTCGCGATGTCGCTGCCGCTCACGTTCTACGCGCAGCTCGGACTCGGGCTCTCGCCGACGGTCGCGGCGCTCCTGCTCTCGCCCATGGCGGTCGTCACGGGCATCGCGTCGCCGCTCGCCGGGCGCCTCACCGACCGCGTCAACCCGAAGTGGATCGCGGCCACCGGCCTCGTGATCATCGCCGCGTCGCTCGGCACGATCGCGCTGCTCGTGAACCCGGACATCCCGGTCGCGTGGGTGCTGATCCCAGCCGCGTTCCTCGGTCTCGGCATGGGCGGCGTCTGGGCGCCGCTGGCCTCGACGGCGAACCGCAACCTGCCGCCGCAGCAGGCCGGAGCCGGGTCGGGCGTCTACAACATGACCCGCCAGGTGGGCTCGGTGCTCGGCAGTGCGGCCATCACGGCGCTGATCACCGCGCGGATCGCCGCCGAACTGCCCGGCATCGACGCGTCCGGCGCCGGCATGGCGCAGGCCGGCGCGGGCGCCATGCCCGACCAGGTGCTCGACGGCTTCGCGCGCGCCATGTCGCAGTCGGTGTGGCTCTCGGTCGCCGGATTCCTCGTCGCGGCGGTCGTCGCGCTCTGGTTCGCGCGGCCCAAGGTCACGGTCGCGTGGGGCGCGCCCGAGGTGCGAGCGGATGCCCCGGTCGCGGATGGCCGTGACCTGGATGCCCCGGAGCCCGGTTCCCCGGCCGCGGCCCAGCGCGCGAGAGCCGCCGCCGACGCCTGATCGAACAGGGGATGCCCCGCCGGCCGCCGCGCCGCCGGGGCATCCACCGCTCTCCCCGGAATCCGCCCTCGCCCCGACCGCGCCGCGCGGTCTACGCTCCACGCATGCGGTTCGAGCATCTCGGGGCCGGGCCCCGCATCCACCCGGACGCCGTCGTCGCGCCGACCGCCGTGGTCTCGGGCGACGTCTCGATCGGCGCGGGGAGCCAGGTGCTGCACGGCGCCGTGCTCTCCGCGGAGGGCGGCCCGATCGTCATCGGCGAGCACGTCATCGTCATGGAGAACGCGCTCGTCCGCGCGACGTCGGTGAATTCGGTGCACATCGGCGACCACACGCTCGTCGGCCCGATGGCGAGCGTGTCGGGCGCGACGATCGGCGACGAGGTGTTCCTCGCCACGGGCGTGCGCATCTTCAACGGCGCGGTGATCGGCGACCGCAGCGAGGTGCGCATCAACGCGATCGTGCACCTGCGCACGCGCCTGCCCGCCGGGACGACCGTGCCGATCGGCTGGGTCGCGGTCGGCGACCCGCTGAGCATCCTGCCGCCGCACGAGCACGAGGCGATCTGGGAGGCGCAGCGCGAGCTCGACTTCCCCGGCTACGTCTTCGGCGTCGACCGCGACACCCCGGACCTCATGGTCCAGCTCACCGAGCGGTACGCCCGAGGGCTCGCGCGGCACGCCGACGACAAGCGTCTCGACGGCCCCGACGCGTAGTCGGCACGGTCCCGACGAGGAGCTACCGCGACAGCACTGCGTCTGGCCGGCGCGACGCGCGTCAGCCCAGCCCGGCGCGTTCGGCGAGCACCTCGCGCAGGCACGTGCGCGTGGCATCCAACCCGCGGTGCACCTCCTCGAAGCTCGTCGAGAGCGGCGAGAGGCCGATGCGCAACCCGCCCGGGTCGCGATAGTCGGGGATCACGTCGCGCTGCCAGAGCCGCGCGGTCACCTCGCGCATCGCGTCGTGGTGCAGCGTGACGTGGCCGCCGCGCTCGTCCGGGTCGGCGGGCGACGCGAGGCGCACGCCGAGCGGCGCGAGCCATTCCTCGGCGAGCTCGATCGCGAACGTCGTGAGCGCGATCGACTTCGCGCGGATCGCGTCCATCCCGGCGTCCTCGATCATGTCGAGCGTCTCCTCCATCGGGAGCATCGCGAGAATCGGCGAGGTCCCGGACAGGAACCGGCGGATGCCCCGCACCGGGCGGTACGCGGGCCCCATCTCGAACTGGTCGTCGGTGCCGAACCAGCCCTGGATCGGCTGGCGCAGCACGTCGTGCAGGTCCTCCCGCACGTACGCGAAGGCGGGCGACCCCGGGCCGCCGTTCAGGTACTTGTACGTGCAGCCGACCGCGAGGTCGAAGCCCCACAGGTCCGCCCGCACGGGCACCGACCCGGCCGAGTGGCACAGGTCCCAGAGGATCAGCGCGCCCGCGTCGTGCGCGATGCGCGTGAGCTCGACGGCGTCGGCGAGGTAGGCGCTGCGGTACGCGACGTGCGAGACGACGACGAGCGCGGTGTCGGGCCCGGCGGCCGCGGCGAGCTGCTCCGACGTGACGCCGCCCGTCGGGTCGGTCCGGATCCAGCGCAGCCGCATCGAGCGCTCGGCCGCGATGCCCTCGAGCACGTACCGGTCGGTGGGGAAGTTGTCGGTGTCGACCACGATCTCGCGCCGGCGGGGGTCGCGTGCGAGCTGCGCGTCGACGGCCGCGCGCGCGAGCTTGTACAGCAGGACCGTCGTGGAGTCTCCGATGACGGTCTGCCCGGCCGTGGCCCCGATGACGGACCGGCCGATGCGGTCGCCGATCTCGGTCGGCAGCTGCAGCCACGCCTCGTCCCAGCCGCGGATCAGTCGCCCGCCCCAGTCGTGCGCCATGAAGCGCTGCATGCGCTCGATCGCGGAGACCGGCGGCCGGCCGAGCGAGTTCCCGTCGAAGTAGACGACGTCGCCGTCGGCGCCCTGGAACCGCTTCCGGTGGTGCGCGAGCCCGTCGGCACGGTCCATGCGTCGGGCGTAGGCGAGGCGTGCGTCGAGGGTCATGCGTCGAAGGGCTCCAGGTCCTCTGCGGCGAGCAGCACCGCCCGGGCGAGCCAGGCGGGCAGGTCGGCGTCCTCCTCGGGCGGCGGCCCGGGGACGAACGTCGCGACGCCGGGCACGCGGTCGGCCCGCGGCCACGGGTCGGCCAGCGCGTCGAGCAGCTCGGATGCCCCGAGGCCGGCCGCCTGCAGCGCGGCGAGCTCGCCCGCGTTCACGCCGAGCGGCTGGTCGCCGTTGCCGAGGTCGGTGCCGTAGAGGACCCGCCCGCCGGCGGCGTGGAACCGCGCGAGGTTGTCGAGCGCGCGGTCGTGGTCGGCGCTCGGAGTGCCGTGGCCCTGCACAAAGAGCGTGGAGATCCAGCGCCGGCCGCTCGCGACGGACTCGGCGATCAGGTCGTCGTCGACGCGCTCGGTGAACGGGACGTGCGCGAGCGCGTCCACGCCGGCCTCGGACGCGAGGCGGGTCATCCCCTCGCCCTCGACGTGCGCGACGACCGGCAGCCCGCGCGCGTGCGCCGCGTGGACGATCGCGTCGAGCGTCGACCGGTCGAAGACCGGCCCGGCGTCCGCGTTGAGGGCGACCTTGACGACGGATGCCCCGAACGCGTGCAGCTCGGACACCGCGACCTCCGCGGGGGCGGAGAGGTGCGCGCGGCGACCGGATGCCTCGGCCGGGATCTCGCGGATGCTGGACGCGGGCGCCCAGGGGCGATTCGTCGGGTACCCGCCGACCGCGGTGAGGAACTGCCCGGCGCCGTCCACGCGGGGGACGCGCTCCGCGCGCGTCTCGGCCAGCACTGCGAGCGGCGAACCGAGGTCGACGACCGCCGCGATCGGCGAGCCGGCGAGCGCGTCGACGCCGACCAGCATGAGGTGGACGTGGTGGTCGACGAACGGCGGCAGCATGGTGCCGACCTCGCCGGTGTGGTCGCCGTTCAGCGACCGTCTCGCGGGGACCGCGAGCGGGCCGAGGTCGGGGGCGCCGGTCATCCCGGCAGCTCCGTCCGGACCGCGAACAGCTCGGGGAAGAACGTGAGGTCGAGCGCGCGCTTGAGGAACGCGGACCCGCTCGAGCCGCCCGTTCCGCTCTTCGAGCCGATGATGCGACCGACCGTCCGCAGGTGGCGGAACCGCCAGAGCTGGAAGTCGTCCTCGAGGTCGACGAGCTCCTCGCACGTCTCGTAGGCCGCCCAGTGCGTGTCGGTGTCGGCGTAGATGCTCGCGAAGACCGGCACGAGCTCGGGCTCGAACACCCAGGCCGTCGTGACGTCGCGGTCGAGCACGTGCTGCGGGATCGGGTAGCCCGTGCGCGCCAGCAGGCGCAGGAACTCGTCGTAGAGGCTCGGTCGCTCGAGCGCCTCGCGCACGATCGCGGCGGCGGTCGGGTCGGCGTCGAACACCTGGAGCATGCCCGGATGCTTGTTGCCGAGCACGAACTCGACTGCGCGGTACTGGTACGACTGGAACCCGCTCGCGCTCCCGAGCACGCCGCGGAACTCGGCGTACTCGGACGGCGTCAGGGTCGCGAGCACCGACCACTGCTCGGTGAGGGTCTTCAGGATGTGCTTCACGCGGGCAAGCGACTTCAGGGCCGGCGCGAGTTCGTCGGCGGCCAGCAGGTCGCACGCGGCGCGGAGTTCGTGCAGCACGAGCTTCAGCCAGAGCTCGGTGGTCTGGTGCTGGATGATGAACAGCAGCTCGTCGTGGTGCACCGGGTCGGAGATCGGGCGCTGCGCCCGCAGCAGCGTGTCCAGGTCGAGGTAGCCGCCGTAGCTCATCCGGTCGGCGAAGTCCGTGACGACCGATGCCTCGATGTCCCGGGTGTTCCCCTGCACGCCCTCGCCCACGAACCCAGCCTAGAGCGCCGGTCGCGCGGTCGTGCGGTTCCGGCCTGCGGCGGCACTGCGAGTCGGCCGTCAGGCGGCGGACGCAGATCGGGTGCCCGTCCGGCCCCCACCGGACGAACACCCGATGCGTGCCCTGTTCCCCGATAGGGCACCCGCGTTCGTCTCAGGGAATCGGAACGCGTCATCCGTATCCTATCGTTCCCAGCGCGAAACGCTAGGCTTTCTTGGATGGGTTCGGCAACGTCCACGCGGCGCGATGCGCGGCGCAATCACGAACGACTCCTCGCGGAGGCGAAGAAGCTCTTCGCGGAGCGGGGCATCGAC
The DNA here is from genome assembly GCF_043518605.1 of Agromyces sp. MMS24-JH15. Classification (GTDB taxonomy): domain Bacteria; phylum Actinomycetota; class Actinomycetes; order Actinomycetales; family Microbacteriaceae; genus Agromyces. Next base: position 657,886 of record NZ_CP171358.1, on the reverse strand, counting down.
GCGCCCTTGGACGAGTTGGCCGCCCGCGCCGGCGTCGGCGCCGGCACCGTGTACCGTCACTTCCCGTCCCGCACCGACCTGCTGCGCGAGGTCTACGACGACGCCATCCGCATGTTCCACGACCTGGAGCCCGAGGTCGTGGGCGCGCCCACGGGCTGGGACGGCATCGTCCGCTACCTCACCCGCCTCGGCGAGTGGGTCGCCGAGACGCCGTACCTCTCCGCGCTGATGCGCCGGGTCGCGCAGGCCGATCCCGAGCACCGACCCGGCCTCGAGTTCGAGGCGACGCTCGAGTCCGTGCTGGATCGCGCGAAGTCCGAGGGCTCGCTGCGGACGGATGTCACGGTCGTCGACCTCGCGATGCTCGTCGACCTGCTCGGGGCCTTCGGCCAGTACGGCGCCGAGGCGATGCCGTTCTGGCGCCGCCAGCTCGCGATCGTCCTCGACGGGCTCCGCGCCCGCCCGGACCTCGAGCCGTTGCCCGGCCCCGGCCTCGCCTTCGGCGAGTTCCACGAGGTCGTGCACCGTCGCGGCACCGAGGGGGCTCCCGCCGCCGAGTGATCGGCGTGGGCGTCCCGCGAGGGCGTCCCGCGGCGGCGTTCCCGCGCGGCCGCCGCGCTCAGCCGGCCGCGCGCACCTCGACGAGGTTCGCCCACGGGTCGTCGAACGCCAGGCTCCGGCCGTCGTCGCGCGTCGCGACGTCGTAACGACGCATCCGCTCGCCGAGCTCGCCGAGGTCGTCGGCCGTCGGGACCACGATCTCGACCTTCCCGAGCCCGAGTGCGAGCCGCCGGCGCCCGGCCCCCGCGCTGCCCCACGTGTTCATGGCCATGTGGTGGTGGTAGCCGCCCGCGGAGACGAACAGCGCCTGCGGGCCGAACTCGGCGGTCGTCTCGAAGCCGAGCCGGCGCACGTAGAACTCGCGCGCGCTCCCGATGTCGCCGACCGACAGGTGCACGTGGCCGACCACCGCTTCGCCGAGCCCGACCCCGCCGGCCGCCGCGTTCGCGCCCTCCTCGGTGAGGTGCTCGCGGAGGTAGCCGTTCGGGTCGAGGAAGATCGCGGCCATCTCGACGCGTCCGTGCACCCAGCTCCACGTCGTGCGATCGCGGTCGAAGTAGAGCTCGACGCCGTTGCCCTCGGGGTCCGTGAAGTAGAAGGCCTCGCTCACGAGGTGGTCGGCGCTGCCCGTGAACGTGCCGGGGTACCGGCTCGCGACCGAGCGCAGCGCCGTCGCGAGCGCCGCGCGCGAGTCGAACAGGATCGCCGTGTGGTACAGCCCGGCGTCGCGCGGGGAGGCGTGCCGGAGCTCGGGCGCGTGCACGAGGACGACGACCGGCGTCGCGCCGCGGCCCAGCACCGCGACCGGGCCGTCGTGGCTGAGCAGCTCGAGCGTCACGCCGTCCCGGTAGTAGCGGATCATGCCGTCGAGGTCCGCCACGCGCAGCGTGACGGCGCCCATGCCGGTGTCGGCCGCCAGCAGGTCGTGCGCGGGCGTCGAGTCGGCGCGTCCGTGTGCCGTCAAATCAGTTGCCATGGCAAGTAAAACCGGTGCGCGACGTCCGGCATTCCCGCGACGCCCGATTCGAAGCAACCTGTGGCAGCCGAAGCAATCCACGGGATGCTTCGAATGCCGACGCGTGCTTCGAACGCGAACCTAGGCGCGGCCGGTCAGGCGCTCCAGCAGCTCGCGATAGCGCGCCGCGGTCTGCGCGACGATCTCGTGCGGCAGCGTCGGCGGGTACTCGACGTGGGCCTGGTCCCAGTTCGCCGCGAGCCAGTCGCGCACGATCTGCTTGTCGAAGCTCGCCATCCGCAGCGCGGGCGTCTCGGCGGTCGCGTACTGCTCCAGGTCCCAGTACCGGCTCGAGTCGCTCGTGAGCACCTCGTCGGCGAGCGTCACGATCCCGGTCTCCCGGTCGGCGCCGAACTCGAACTTCGTGTCCGCGAGGATCAGCCCGCGCGCCTCGGCGATCTCCGACGCGCGACGGAACACGTCGAGCGACAGTTCGCGCAGCTGCGCGGCGACCGTCTCGCCGACGAGCTCGACCGTGCGCTCGTACGAGATGTTCTCGTCGTGCTGGCCCGCCGGCGCCTTCCACGCGGGCGTGTAGATCGGCTCGGGCAGGCGGTCGCCGTTCTGCAGGCCGGGCGGCAGCGCGAGCCCGCCGACGGCGCCCGTCGCCACGTACTCCTGGTACCCGCTGCCCGTGAGGTAGCCGCGCACGACGCACTCGATCGGGAACATGTCGAGCGTGCGGCACAGGGTCGCGCGGTCGGCGACCTCGGCGGGTACCGGCGGCACGTCGAAGCGGTCGTCCTCGGCGTAGGCGAGGTGGTTCGGGATCGTCTGGAGCTGGCCGAACCACCAGCGCGTGAGCCCCGTGAGCATGGCGCCCTTGCCGGGGATCGCGGGCGTCAGCACCTGGTCGAACGCGCTCACGCGGTCGCTCGCGACCACGAGCACGACGGGCGCGCGGTCGAGCGGGCTGCTCGTCCACGAATCGTCGTCGACGGGCGTCGATTCGGGCACGTACAGGTCGCGCACCTTGCCGGAGTAGACGTGCATCCAGCCGTCGAGCGATCCGGCCTCGGTCGTGTTCATCTCGTTCGTCTTCCCTTCGGATGCGGTGCGGTGAGGCGGATGCCCCGTGCCCGGCGATCCCGTCGCGTCACGCCGACGGACCCCCGGCCCGATCAGCCGGCGACGCGCGCCGCGATGTCGGTGCGGTACTGGCCGCCCTCGAGGCGGATACGCTCGAGGCCCGCGTACGCCTGGCGGCGGGCCTCGGCGAAGTCGTGCCCGAGGGCCACCACGTTGAGCACGCGGCCGCCGGTCGCGGCGAGGTACGCCTCGTCGCCGGAGCCGGCGACCGCGGTCGCGGCGTGCACGAGCCGGACGCCCGGGACGGCCGCGGCCTCGGCGAGCCCGTCGAGTCGTCGGCCGGTGATCGGCGACTCCGGGTAGCCCTCGCTCGCGAGCACGACCGTGACCGCGGCGTCCGCCGAGAACTCGGGGCGCGGCGCGGCGGCGAGCCCGCCGGTCGCGGCCGCGAGCAGGAGGACGGACAGCGGCGTCCGCAGGCGCGGGAGCACGACCTGCGTCTCGGGGTCGCCGAACCGGGCGTTGAACTCGATGACGCGGATGCCCCGGCTGGTCAGGATGAGCCCGGCGTAGAGGAGGCCGACGAACGGCGTGCCCTCGGCCGCGAGCTGCCGCACGGTCGGGCGGGCGATGGTCTCGAGGACCTCGTCGACGAACGCGCGCTCGCTGCCGAAGGTGCCGCCGCGGCCGTCGACCGCGTCGGGCAGCCAGGGCAGCGGCGAGTAGGCGCCCATGCCGCCGGTGTTCGGGCCCTCGTCGCCGTCGCGCAGGCGCTTGAAGTCCTGCGCGGGGGACAGCGGCACGACGTCGGTGCCGTCGGAGAGGAAGAACAGCGAGACCTCCTGCCCGTCGAGGAACTCCTCGATGAGCACCGAGCCCTGCTGCAGGTAGAAGTCGGCGTGCTCGATCGCCGCGCCGCGGTCGCCCGTGACGAGCACGCCCTTGCCCGCGGCGAGGCCGTCCGCCTTCACCACGTAGGGCGCACCGAACTCGTCGAGCGTGCGGGCGACCTCGTCGGCCGTGGTCGCGCGCACCGCGCGACCGGTCGGGACGCCGGCTGCCTCCATGATCCGCTTCGCGAAGGCCTTCGAGCCCTCGAGCTGCGCGGCCGCGCGGTCGGGGCCGAACACGGGGATGCCGCGCGCACGCACCGCGTCGGCGACGCCCGCGACGAGCGGGGCCTCGGGGCCGATCACGACGAGGTCGACCTGGTTGTCGACGGCGAAGTCGCGGATCACCCGCCCGTCGGTCTGGTCCAGGCCGACGGTCGAGACCGTGCCGCGGGACGCCGACGTCGGCGACGACGCGATGCCGGCGTTGCCGGGGGCCGCGAGGATCTCATGCCCGGCCTCCTCGTCGAGGAGGCGGAGGATGATGGCGTGCTCGCGCGCGCCGGAGCCGATGACGAGGATTCGCACCGCTCAAGGCTACCTTCTGCGAACGCGCGGCCGTGCGGGCGCGGTGGTCCGCCGATCCGGCCGGCATCGGCGTTCGCGGGCCCGCGACCGCGGCCGGGGGGCCGGCGTCGGGCTCCCGACGCGCGAGGATGGAGGCATGGCGCGCACGAGGATCGACGACGGCGAGGGGCGGGCCGCCGTGGCGGCGTGGAACGCGGCCGAGGCGACCGGGGCATCCGTCGACCGGCCGACGCTCGCGCTCGCGGTGCGGTGGACGCTGCAGGTGCTCGCCGAGCGCGCGCCCGGCGGCACCGTCGAGGTGCGCGTGCCGCCGTTCGCGGCGGTGCAGTGCATCGAGGGGCCGCGGCACACGCGCGGCACGCCACCCAACGTGGTCGAGACGGATGCCGCGACCTGGCTCGCGCTCGCGACCGGGTCGCTGGCGTGGGACGAGGGCCGCGCGGGCGGCCGCGTCTCCGCCTCCGGGCAGCGGGCCGACCTCGACGGACTCCTGCCGGTCGTCTGAGCCGGCTACCGGACCGGGAGCACGAGCGGTACGCCCGTGCGCGGGTGCGGGAGCACCTCGACGTCCTGGCGGTAGACCTCGGCGATCGCCTCCGCGGTGAGCACGTCGGCCGGTGCGCCGGTCGCGTGCACGCCTCCGCCGCGCAGGAGCGTGAGGTCGTCGGCGTACGCGGCGGCGAGGTTCAGGTCGTGGAGCACGACGACCACGGTGCCGCCCGCCGCGGCGCGCGCACGCGCGAGGCGCAGCACGTCCTCCTGGTGGCGGAGGTCGAGTGCGGCGGTCGGCTCGTCCAGGAGCAGCACTGGCGTGCGCTGCGCCAGGACGCGAGCGAGCGCGACGCGCGCGCGCTCGCCGCCGGACAGCGACGGCACGGTGCGTTCGGCCAGGTGCGAGACATCCGTCTGCGTCATCGCCTCGGCGATCGCCCGTTCGTCCTCGTCGGCCGCCGTGGTCGGGGCCCATGGATGCCGTCCCATCGCGACGATCTCGCGCGACGGGAACGGGAAGGCGACCGCGTGCTCCTGCGTCAGCACCGCCCGGGCGCGGGCGAGCTCCCCGAGCGCGAGGCCGGTGATCGGCCGGCCGTCGAGGAGGACGCGGCCGGCCGTCGGCACGCGATCGCCCGCGAGGACCGCGAGCAGCGTCGACTTGCCCGCGCCGTTCGGCCCGATGAGGGCGTGCACGCGCCCCGGTGCAGCCGAGAGGTCGACCGAGGAGAGGAGCTCCGTGCCGTCGACCACGACCCGGATCCCCTCGGCCCGCAGCGACACCCCGCTCATCCCCAGCCTCCCGCGCGGCGGCGCGTGCGTCGGAGGAGCCAGAAGAAGAACGGCCCGCCCACGAGCGCGGTGAGCACGCCGATCGGCAGGTCGGCCATCGGCACGGCGGTGCGTGCGACCAGGTCGGCGACGACGAGCAGCAGGGCTCCGCCGAGCGCGCTCGCGGCGAGCAGGCCGCGATGCGCGGGGCCGATCACCATGCGCATGAGGTGCGGCACGATGAGCCCGACGAAGCTGATGATGCCCGCGAACGCGACCGCCGCGCAGGTCAGCACCGCGACCGCGACGATCGCGATCACGCGCGTGCGCTCGACGTCGACGCCGAGGTGGCGCGCGCCGCGCTCGCCGAGCGAGAAGAGGTCGAGTCGGCGCGCGAGCACGAAGGACACCGCGCCGCCGGCGACGACGAGCGGCAGCGCGACGCCCACCTCCGGCCACCGCGCACCGTTCAGCGAGCCGAGCTGCCAGAACACGATCTCCTCGCGCGAGCCCTGGTCGCCGAGGAACATGAGCAGCGCGAGCGCGCCGCCCGCGAACGCGTTGACCGCGATGCCCGTGAGCACGAGTGTCACGACCTCGGTGCGACCCGATGCGCGGCTCGCCAGGTAGACGACGGCGGTGGTCGCGATGCCCGCGCCGAACGCGAACACCGCGACCGTCCAGTCGCCCACGGTCGTGAGGCCGAGCACGATCGCCAGCGCCGCGCCGAGCGCCGCACCCGCCGAGACGCCGACGACGCCCGGCTCGGCGAGGGGGTTCGAGAACACGGACTGCATGACCGCGCCCGCGACCGCGAGCGCGGCGCCGACCAGGAGGCCGAGCGCGATGCGCGGGAAGCGGATGGTCCACAGGGCCGCGTCCGCGTTCGGCACCGACTCCGGCGCGTCGCTCAGTCCGAGCGCGCGCAGGAAGGAGGCCAGCACGTCCCGCGGCGGGATCGCGAGCTGGCCGGCCGTCGCCGAAGCGACGACCGCGGCGACGAGCACGACGCCGAGCGCGGCGAGCAGCAGGGCGGTGCGCCCGCGCGGCGAGCGCGGGCGGCCGGCGATGGATGCATCGCGGGCGGCGCCGTGCGGGGCATCCGGGGTGCCCGCAGTGGCTGGGTGCACCAGGCTTGCGGACTCAGCCATCGGTCGCCTCCGCCGCGGACGAGCCGGCCCCCGGGGCGTGGATGGCGCGCGCGAGCGCCTCGACGACCGCGGGGGTCCGCGGACCGAAGCCGAGGATCTCGGTGTCGGCCATATCGACGAAGCGTCGGTGTTCGCCCGCCGGGGTGCTCGCCAGGGCGGGGACCTGCTCGAGCAGGCCGTCGATGCCGCCGACCGACTCGAGCCCGCCGGTCATCAGGAGTACGAGGTCGGGGTGCGCGGCCGCGATCGCCTCCGCGGTGACCGGGCGCATGCCCTCCCAGCCGATCTCGCCCGCGACGTCGAAGGCGCCGATCGCCTCGATGAGGGAGTCGGCACCGGATTCCTCGCCGAAGAGGTAGTAGACGTTCGCGCTGCCGCGCACGTAGAGGAAGATCGCGCGCGGCCGGTCGGCCGGATCGGCCGGGACGCTGGCGGCGATGCGCGCGAGCACGGCGTCGAGGTCGTCGCCCACCCGCTCGGCGAGCAGGCGTCCGCGCTCGGGGACGCCGAGCGCCTCGGCGACCTCGGCGATGACCTGGTCGACGTTGTCGACCCGCCGTTCCGAGGTCGTGACGACGACCGGGATCCCGGCGTCGCGGAGCTGCTCGAGCGCGTCGCGCGGGCCGAGCGTCGTGTCGGTGAGCACGACGGACGGATCGAGCGCGAGGATCGCCTCGGCCGAGAGCGAGTGGCCGTCCTGCGTGACCACGGGGAGGTCGGATGCCTCGGCGAATCCGGTCGACCCGTCTCGCCCGACGACGCGGTCGCCGAGCCCGAGGCCGAAGACGGTCGCGGCGAGCGTGCCAGAGATGTCGAGGGCGAGGATGCGCGAGGCATCCGCGACGGTGACCTGCTCGCCCGCCGCATCGGTGACCGTGGTCGGCAGTGCGGGTGTTTCGTCGGACTCGACGATCGGCAGGTCGGCATCGGCGAGGCACGCGGTCGCCGGGCCCTCGACGGCGCGCGGGTCCTCGGTGAAGGTCACGTCCGCGAAGGGGATCTCCGAGCCGGGGCAGGCCTGCTCGGCGGTCGGGCCGAGTGCCGGTGCGGCGTTCGAGGCCCCGCTGCTGCAGCCGGCGAGGACCGCGATCACGGCGACGGCGGCGGCGAGCGGGGCGAGGGCGCGCCGGATCGGGGGGCGGGGGAAGCGCATGGAAATTAGGTTAGCCTAACCTCAAAGTTGACACCGACGGCCGGGCCTTCGTAGGTTACTTAGCTGAGCCTAACCTAACTGCTCACCCATCCCCGTGACGTCGCGACCGCCTGCGAAGCCGTGACGCACCCTGCCCAGAAGGACCATGTCGTGACGACACCGTCTCCAGAGCGCAGCGACGCTCGCCCACCCGCGCCCGCCGTGCGCGCACGCCGTTGGATCGCCGCCGTCGCCGCCGCGCTCGTCGCCATCGGCGGCGGCGGCGTCGTCGCCACGACGCCCGCCGCAGCCGCCGACGCGCCGAGCGTCACGGTCTCGCTCGCGCCCGCCGCAGGCGGCGCGGTCACCGTCGAGGGCACCGGATTCACGTCCGACGCCGACGGCGTGTACGTGGGCATCGGACCGGCCGGCGCGGCCGGCTTCTACTCCGCGGGCATCACCGCCGAGTCGACCGTCTGGATCGCCGCGGGCCTCGAGTCGACCGCGTCACGCGCCCCACTCGCCGCCGACGGCTCGTTCCGGGTCGAGCTGACGGTGCCGGCCCCGGGCGGCGACCTCGCGGTGTTCACGTCGAAGGCCCACGGCAAGGGTGCCTTCGCCGACCGGACGCAGGACACGAAGACCACGGTGGTCTACGCGGCCGCCCCGACGGAGCCGACCGAGCCGACCGAGCCGACCGAGCCGACCGAGCCGACCGAGCCGACCGAGCCGACCGGGCCGACCGGGCCGACCGGGCCGACCGGGCCGACCGATCCTCCCGTGGTCCCGACGCCGTCGTTGTCGGTGTCGAAGACGGCGGGCCTGGACCCGGCGGGTGCGACGTTGACGATCACGGCCAGGAACTACGCGACGGGGTTCGCGTCGAAGTACACGCCGGGTGAGGCGGGCTTCTACCTGCAGGTCGGCTGGTTGGACCAGGCGTGGAAGGCGTCGGAAGGCGCTCCATCGTCGGCGCGGTCGAACGCGGTGAACACGTGGGTCGCGGATGCGGCGAACACGGTCGCGCCGACGAAGTGGACGGTGAACGCGGACGGCACGGCGAACGTCGAGTGGACGATCACGGTCACGAAGGCGGCGCTGGATGCGAAGTCGCGTCCGGGTGCGACGCTGTCGGTGTTCTCCCTCGGCGCGGGTGGTGTGGTGCAGGCCGCGAACGAGCTCGCCATCCCGATCGCCTTCGCCGAGACGCCGTCGTTGTCGGTGTCGAAGACGGCGGGCCTGGACCCGGCGGGTGCGACGTTGACGATCACGGCCAGGAACTACGCGACGGGGTTCGCGTCGAAGTACACGCCGGGTGAGGCGGGCTTCTACCTGCAGGTCGGCTGGTTGGACCAGGCGTGGAAGGCGTCGGAAGGCGCTCCATCGTCGGCGCGGTCGAACGCGGTGAACACGTGGGTCGCGGATGCGGCGAACACGGTCGCGCCGACGAAGTGGACGGTGAACGCGGACGGCACGGCGAACGTCGAGTGGACGATCACGGTCACGAAGGCGGCGCTGGATGCGAAGTCGCGTCCGGGTGCGACGCTGTCGGTGTTCTCCCTCGGCGCGGGTGGTGTGGTGCAGGCCGCGAACGAGCTCGCCATCCCGATCGCCTTCGCCGAGACGCCCACCGAGCCCGAGCCCCCGTCCGAGCCCGAGACTCCCACCGTGCCGGAGACCCCGACGGCGCCCGGCACGGCCCCGGCGCCCGCGCCCGCCGCCGGCGGCTCGCTCGTGTGGGGCCTCAGCGCGGACTTCCGCGGGTACATCCTCGGCTCCATCGCGCAGGGCGCGATCTCGGTCTCCGGGGGCGCCACCCGCGACGGGGCGCTCCTGCAGTTCGGTCAGACCGGCGGCGCGTTCGACGCCGCCGCGACGACGGGCACGGCCGACTTCGGCGGCGCGGTGCGCTTCACGGGGCACGGCGGAACGCTCGACCTGACGTTCGCGAACCCGACCCTCCGGGTCACGGGGCCCTCGAGCGCCATGCTCGTGCTCACCGCGATCGGCACGCGCGTCGACTTCGCGACGGTCGACCTCGCTCGCGCGACCCGGTCGACGGTCGATGGCGCGACCCGGTTCGCGGATGCCCCGGTCACGCTCACGGCCGCCGGAGCGAGCACGTTCGGCGGGTACTACTCGGCCGGCCGGGCGCTCGACCCCCTCACCGTCGTGATCGGCTCGCCGGCCGCGGCTCCCGCCGGCAGCACGGCGACGACGTCGGCGGCCGTCGTCTCGACGGCCGCGATCGTCGACCAGCAGGCCGCCCCATCGGTCGCGTGGCCGGCGCAGTACCGCTGCGAGGCGACCTCGGCCTCGCTCGAGTGGGGCTTCAAGGAGAGCTTCCTGAGCTACCTCACGAGCGGCATCGCGAACGGCGAGTGGACCCTCGCCGACGGCGCGACCGAGGCGGACGGCGCCTTCGGCTTCGCGGGCGGCACCGGATCGCTCGACCCGGGCACCGCCCGCGGCGTGCTCGCCTTCACCGGCTCGGTGCGGTTCACGGGCCACGACGGCGCGCTCGACACCACGATCGCGAACCCGCGGATCGAGCTCGACGGCGACGGCACGGCGACCCTGCTGCTCGACGTCGCCGGGACGACCCAGTCGGGAGAGGCGGTGACGCGCCAGGCGGTGCCGTTCGCCGAGCTCGCGCTGCCCGCGCCGGCCGGTGACACCGCGACCGATGACGCCGTCGTGCTCCGCGACGTCCCCGCGACGCTGACCGCGGACGGCGCGGCCGTGTTCGGCACCTACCTCGCGGGCGAGGAGCTCGACGCACTCGACCTCGAGGCGGCCTTCGCCGAGGACTGCGCGCCGGCGGCGACCGCGGCGGAGTCGGATGACTCGAGCGCGAAGCCGCTCGCGAAGACCGGCGCCGACGCCGCCGACGAGGTGGCCGCGGATGCCTCGTGGATCGCCCGGTTGCTCGGCGCGATCGTCCTCGTCGCGATCCTGCTCGCCGCGGTGGCGCTGCTGCTCCGACGCCGTCGGGCGTCCGCGGGCGCGTAGCGCGGGGCATCCGCTCGGTTCGGAACACGGAGGGGTCGCCCGATCGGGTGGCCCCTCCGTCGTAGTGGGGGACAATGGATGCGTGAGCACCGCCCCGAATCCCCCCGAGCCCGTCGACCCCCGGGATCCGGTCGACCCCCAGGATCCGGTCGAGACGGGGGAGCCGACCGATCCGATCCTGCAGGAGCCGGTCTTCGACGAGCCCGTGCTCGAGACCGCGGTCGACGACGAGGCCGTGAAGGTCCGCCGCGCGCCGCGCTATGCGAACTTCATGCTGCTGGGCGGCATCGTCGGCGTGCTCGTCGCGCTCGTGCTGACCTTCGCCTTCCCCGAGAACGAGCAGTTCGACCGAGGGCAGGTGTTCGGGTTCCTGCTGCTCGGGCTCGGCGCCGTCGGCGTGGCCATCGGCGCGGGAGTCGCGCTCGCATTCGATCGTGCGCTCGCGAAGCGCGCGGGCGCGGCGATCGCCGAGCACGAGGAGACGCACCGCATCGACGACTGACGAGGCGACGGCTCGATCAGTAGAACGCGCACTGCTGGCGGACGAGGTCGTTCGTCTCGGCCTGCGCGAACCCGAAGAAGCGCGCACCCGACGCGGCCAGGAGCGGCGCATCGGGGAGTTCGTACGTGACGAGCGGGGCGAGCGGATCCGTCACTGCCGGTGCCGACGCGGGCGCCGCAGCGCGCAGCGTGAGGCCGATGTCGGCGAGGCCGTCGTGCCACGTCGTGCGCGGGCAGATGCCGCCCCAGGCCGGCACCGGTGCGGTCTGCACCGGGTACCAGGCATCCTCGAACCGCTCGATCGCGACGTCGCGCACCTGTCGGCCGCTCCCCGGCGCCGAGCACCGGAGGCCGTCGTCGGTGTACGGCAGGCGCAGCGTCTGGATGATCCGGAAGCCGCCGGAGATCGCGGTCACCGAGTCGGTGAGGTCGCCGCACGCGATGGTCCGCGCGATCGGGTAGACCACCTGCTCGGCCATCGCCGTGCCGGGTGAGGCGCCTGGGATGCCGAGCCACACGTACCAGAGCTCCGTGACGCCCGCCTCGGCGGTCCGGCGCGCCCGGATCGCCGCGTCCTCGACACCGTCGGCGTTCGCGTCGCCGAGGACGGCGTCGACCACCTCGGTGACGCCGCCGGCGGCGTCCGTCGACCGCCCCTTGGTGAACGTCACGGCAACCGGCGCCGCAAGGCCGTCGTCGGACCAGCTCCACTCGGCGCCCGACGCCCACGCGACGACGGACGGCAGTTCCGGCTCGGCCGGCGACGACGCGGGCAGCGCGGGGGCGGACGGGGACGGGGACGGCGTGCCGCTGGTCGACGCGAGCACGGTCTGCAGCTCGGCGCACCCGGTGAGCGCGAGCGCGATCGCCGCGGTGATCAGGATCGACCCCGACACGCGAACGGCCGCCGCCGTGCGTCCGCCACGCGGGTCCGGACCCGTGCCGCGTCGTCGCGCCATGCTCGTCTCCCCCTCGAGACTTGCCGGTCGGGGTCAGGCTAGCCATCGGGCCGACGCGCCTCAGCCCCCGGTTCAGGGGGCATCGCGCCGACCGCGTGGGCCGACCGCGTGCGACGATGGCACGTGGCCACCGGTCGAGGCGAACCCGGTCCGTCGCCCGCCGGGGCGGACGGGGATCGTGCGCGCGGCGGCCGCGTTCGCGGGGACCGCGGCGGGTTCCGGCCCGGCGGGGTCCGCGAGGTCGCGGGGGGCATCCTCGCGCTCGCCGTCGCGACGTTCCTCGCGGTGACCACCGAGATCCTGCCCGTCGGGCTGCTGCCGTTCATCGGCGACGACCTCGGCGTGGACGACGCGACCACGGGACTGCTCGTCAGCGTCTACGCGCTCATGGTCGCGGTGCTCGCGCTGCCGTTGACGCTCGTCACCGCGCGCGTGCCGCGCAAGGCCCTGCTCGTCGCGACCGTGCTCGCGTACGCCGCGAGCAACGCGCTCGTCGCGATCGCGCCGGGCTTCGCGCTCGTCGCCGCGGGTCGCGCGCTGGGGGGCGTCGCGCACGCGCTCTTCTTCTCGGTGAGCATCGGGTACGGCGCGCGGCTCGTCCGTCCCGAGCACACCGGACGGACCCTCGCGCTGGTCACGGCCGGCGCGTCGGCCGGATTCGTGCTCGGCGTGCCGCTGTCGACCTCGCTCGGCACGGCGGTCGGGTGGCGGACGGCGTTCTGGGTGCTCGCGGCAGGATGCGTCGTGACCGCGATCGTCGTCGCGGCGATGCTGCCGGCGGTCGCCGGCGGCGCACTCGCGCACGCCGGCCGGGCCGCGCACGCGCAACGGGCGCGGCGCACGCGGCTCGGGATCGTGGTGGGCACCAACGGCGTGGTGTTCCTCGCGCAGTACACGGTCTACTCGTACGTCGCCGTGCTGCTGCTCGCGGCGGGGCTGCCGGTCGCGGGCCTCGGACCCGTGCTGCTCGGGATCGGTGCGCTCGGGCTGCTCGGGACCTGGTTCGCGGCGGTCTCGCTCGACCGGGCGCCTCGCCGCAGCACGCTCGTCGTGCTCGGCGCGATGGTCGTGGGACTCGCCGGCGTCGGGTGGGCGTTCCCCGCGCTCGCGGGGGTCCTCGTGGCGGCCGCGGTCTGGGGCGCCGCCTTCGGCGCCGTCCCGTCGATCATGCAGACCGCGGCGATCCGCACGGGCGGCGCCGGGCCCGACGTGGTCGGCGCGCTCATCAACGCGGGCTCGAACGTCGGGATCGGCGTGGGCGCCCTGCTGGGCGGCGCGGTGCTCGGCGGCACGGTGCTCGCGCGGCCCGGCATCGGGTGGCTGCCGTTCGTCGGCGCCGGGCTCGCGCTCGTCGGCCTGGTCGCCGTCGTGGTCGCGCGGCACGCGTTCCCGGCCCGCCCCCCGGAGGGACCGACCGGCGGCGCGCCCCCGGAGGGACCGCCGCTCAGCTGAGCTGCGTCTGCTCCACCCAGTCGAGGTACTCCTCGGTGACCGTGCCGGTGACGTACTCGCCCGTGAAGCACGAGAGGTCGAGGTCGGTGATCGAGGTGCCCTCGGTGATCGCGGCCCGCAGGTCGGCGACCTCCTGGTAGATCATGTGGTCGGCGCCGAGCTCGGCCGCGATCTCGGGGATCTTCCGGCCGTGCGCGATGAGCTCGCGGCGCGACGGCATGTTGATGCCGTACACGTGCGGGTACCGTACGGGCGGGGCGGCCGAGGTGAACGTCACCTTGTTCGCGCCGGCGTCGCGGGCCATCTGCACGATCTGCTGCGAGGTGGTGCCGCGCACGATCGAGTCGTCGACGATCAGGATGTTCTTGCCCTTGAACTCCGTGCCCATCGCGTTGAGCTTCTGGCGCACCGAGCTCTTGCGCTGCGCCTGGCCGGGCATGATGAACGTGCGGCCGACGTAGCGGTTCTTGTAGAAGCCCTCGCGGTACTCGATGCCGAGCTTCTGCGCGACCTGCATCGCCGCGGGGCGCGACGAGTCGGGGATCGGCATGACCACGTCGATGTCGCCGAGCGGCATGTGGGCGGCGACGGTGCTCGCGAGCCGGTCGCCCATGCGCAGGCGCGCCTCGTAGACCGAGATGCCGTTCATCACCGAGTCGGGGCGGGCGAGGTAGACGTACTCGAACGAGCAGGGGATGAGCCGCGGGTCGCGCGCGCACTGGCGCGTGAAGAGCTCGCCGTCGAGGGAGATGAACACGGCTTCGCCGGGCGCGACGTCGCGCACGATCTCGTAGTCGCCGTTCTCGAGCACGAGCGACTCGGATGCCACGATCCACTCGGCCTTGCCGCCCGCGGTGTACCGGCGGCCGAGGATCAACGGGCGGATCCCGAACGGGTCGCGGAACGCGAGCAGCCCGTACCCGGCGATCATCGAGATGACGGCGTAGGAGCCCTCGACGCGCTCGTGCACCTGCGTGACGGCGTCGAACACCTGGTCGGGGTCGAGCTCGAGGCCCTTGATCTGGCCCTGCAGCTCGGTCGCGAGGACGTTGAGCAGCATCTCGGTGTCGCTCGTCGAGTTCACGTGGCGGCGATCGATCGAGAACAGGTCGCGCGAGAGCTCGCGGGTGTTCGTGAGGTTGCCGTTGTGGACGAGGACGATGCCGTAGGGCGCGTTCACGTAGAACGGCTGGGCCTCCTCCTCGCGCTCGGCGGCGCCCTTCGTGGTGTAGCGGACGTGCCCGAGGCCCATGTTCCCGAGCAGCGAGCGCATGTCGCGCGTGCGGAACGCCTCGCGCACCTGCCCGCGCGCCTTCGCCATGTGGAACACCGGGCCGTCGGCGGTCGCGATGCCGGTCGAGTCCTGGCCGCGGTGCTGCAGGAGGAGCAGGCTGTCGTAGATCTGCTGGTTGACGGGTTCGGTGGAGACGATGCCGACGATGCCGCACATGCGAGCGAGTGCTCCTCGGGGTGGGTGGGGGTCGTCCGATCGGACGCTCAATCCTCCCACACCCGCGCGTGTGAGCCGCCTGAGCGAACCCTGCCGCTCACCTGAGCGGACGGATGCGCCGTGGTGCGGCGAGGCGCGGGCCCGATCGCGCCTCGCCGCCGGCTTCAGCCCCGCAGGCGGGGACGCCAGGCGCGGGTCGCGACCGACAGCTGGTTCCACGCGTTCACCGAGGTGATGAGCGCGAGGAGGGCCGAGAGTTCCTCGTCCGACCAGTGGGCGGCGGCCTCCGCGTACACGTCGGCGGGCACGTGCGAATCGCTCAGGCGCGTGACCGCGTCGACGAGCCCGAGGGCGGCGCGCTCGCGGGCCGTGAAGAAGCCGGATTCGGGCCACACCGTGATCGCGTCCACGCGCTGGGGCGACTCGCCGGCCTCGCGGGCGTCGTGGGCGTGCAGGTCGACGCAGTAGGCGCAGCCGTTCAATTGGGAGGCGCGGAGGCGGACGAGCTGGCGGAATCCGCCGGCGATCTCCGCCCGGTCGGCCTCCGCCTCGGCGGCGTCGTCGAGCGCGGTGACGGCGCGGATGAACGCGGGCGCGATGCCCTCGATGTCGAGGCGGCGGGGCGACGCGACGAGCGCGTGGGATGCCACGGGCGCGGCGGGGGCCGCGGCGGCCTGGGTCGAGTCGGCGTCGGATCGGGTGGGGGCTTCGGTCGAGGTCATGCGGTCCACGGTACGGACGTCGGTCGGCGCTGGTACCGTCCAATCGCATGGGGAAGCGTTGGGCCGATTCTGGAATGGACCTCCACCTCCTCGTCGATCGGGACCGCAAGGTCGCCTCGCTCGAGGATGCGCTGCGCGCGGCCATCGCCGGGGGCCGCCTCACCGCGGGCACCCGCCTGCCGCCGAGCCGGACCCTCGCGGTCGACCTCGGCCTGGCGCGCAACAGCGTGGCCGAGGTCTACGCGCGACTCGTCGGCGAGGGGCGCCTCGAGGCCCGCGTCGGCGCAGGGACCTGGGTGGCCGACCGGCCCGCGCCCGGACCCGCGACGACGGCGCCCGTCCACCGGTCGGCCCGGTTCGACCTCGACCTGCGCGGCGGGCTCCCGGACGGGTCGGCGTTCCCCCGCACCGCGTGGGCGCGCGCGACCGCGCGGGCGCTGTCCGAGGCATCCGCGACCGCGCTCGGGTACGCGCCGCCCGAGGGCGCGCCGCGGGCGCGCGCCGCGCTCGCCGAGTACCTCGCCCGCGCGCGCGGCGTGGTCGGCTCGAGCGAGGACGTGGTCGTGACGCACGGGTTCGGCGAGCTGCTCGGCCTGGTCGGGCGCGCGGTCGCCGCGCGCGGCGGGCGGCGCATCGCCGTCGAGGCCTACGGGCACGCCTCCCACCGCGAGCTGCTCGCGGCGTGCGGGCTCGAGCCCGTGCCGCTCCCGGTCGACGACGACGGCGCGGTGGTCGACGCGCTCGCCGGGGCATCCGTCGACGCCGTCCTGCTCACGCCCGCGCACCAGTTCCCGACCGGGGTCCCGCTCGCTCCCGCGCGCCGCGCGGAGGTCGTGCGCTGGGCCGAGCGCACCGGCGGGCTCGTGATCGAGGACGACTACGACGGCGTGTTCCGGTTCGACCACCGCGCGATCGGCGCCCTGCAGGCGCAGGCGCCGGCCCACGTCGTCTACGGCGGCACGGCCAGCAAGGCGCTCTCCCCGGCGCTCGGCCTCGGCTGGGGCGTCGTGCCCGCCGCGTGGCGCGACGACGTGCTCGCCCAGCGCCGCCGGTCGGGCGCCGCGACCGCCGCGATCACGCAGCTCGCGCTCGCCGCGCTCATCGAGGCCGGCGACTTCGACCGCACGGTCCGCACGCTGCGGCTGCGCTACCGCGCCCGTCGCGAGCGGTTCGAGGACCTCATGGCAGAGGCCCTGCCGGGGTCCCGCGTCGTCGGGCTCGCCGCGGGCATCCACTGCCTGCTCGAACTCCCCGACGGCATCGCGGAGGCGGACGTGACCACCGCGGCGGCCGCGCGCGGGCTCCGCGTCGACGGGCTCTCGGCCTACGCGGCCGCACCCGAGTACGCGAGCGCCCGCCCGCCTGCGATGGTGGTCGGCTTCGGGGCGCCGCCCGCGCACCGGTACGAGGAGTCGCTCGGCGTCGTCATCGAGGCGATCCGGGTCGCCGGCGGGAACCCGACGGGCTGACCGGGGGCGGGATGCCCCGACTACGTGCGCCACGTGGTGCGCCCATGCCGTGCGCGGCGGGACGCTGGGCCCAACCCATTCCGACCTCGAGGAGGAACACGCATGTTCGGACAACGACAGCGGACGGGCGGCCGCCCGCTTCGCGCCCTGGTCGCGCTCGCCGGCGCGGCCGCGCTCGCCGCGAGCGCCGTCGCGATCCCCGCGGCCGCGGCGGGCCGCGTCGACGCGGCACCGGCCGTGGCGGCCCACGGCGGTGGGAACCACGGCGCCCCCAAGCCCACGGTCGTGCTGGTGCACGGCGCGTTCGCCGACGCGTCGGGCTGGAACGCGGTCACGACGCGGCTGCAGGCCCTGGGCTACCCGGTGCTCGCGGTCGCGAACCCGCTGCGGGGCATCCAGTACGACAGCGAGGCGCTCCGGGGCATCCTCGCGACCATCGAGGGACCGATCGTGCTCGTCGGCCACTCGTACGGCGGCGCGGTGATCACGAACGCCGCGACCGGCGATCCCGACGTCGAGGCGCTCGTCTACGTGGCCGGCTACGCGCTCGCCGAGGGCGAGCGCATCGTCGACGCGAACGCGCTCGGCGGCGGCCACTCCGACCTCGCCGACCACCTGGTCGTCCGGCCGTACCCCGGCGCCCCGGCCGGCGACGGGGACGGGTACATCGACCCCGCGTACTTCCGCGAGCTGTTCTGCGCCGACCTGCCCAAGCGCGAAGCGGCCGTGCTCGGGGCATCCCAGCGACCGGCCGCGCTCTCGGCGCTGTTCACGCCGTCGGGCGCACCCGCGTGGGCCGAGATCCCGAGCTGGTTCGTCGTGGCCAAGCAGGACAAGACCATCCCGCCGGAGGCCGAGCGCGCGATGGCCGCGCGGGCGGGTTCGACGACGGTCGAGGTCGACAGCTCGCACGTCGCGATGATGAGCCGGCCCGACCTGGTGACCAGGATCATCGTGAAGGCCGACCAGGCGACCGGCTGACCGGACGCCGCTGCGCCCCGTCGGCCGCGCGGCCGGCGGGGCGCAGCGCGGTGCTCAGTACTCGGACGGCTTCGCGAGCACGGCCATCGTGCAGCGCGACACGCACACGAGTCGTCCCTGGTCGTCGGTGATGCGGATGTCCCACACCTGGGTCGTCCGCCCCCGTGACAGCGGGCGGGCCTCCCCGGTGACCCAGCCGTCGGCGACCGGGCGGACGTGGTTCGCGTTGATCTCCATGCCGACGCAGTAGAACTTCTCCGGGTCCACCGTGAACGACGCGCCCCAGCTCGCGAGCGTCTCGGCAAGGGCGACGGATGCCCCGCCGTGCAGCACCCCGCCGGGCTGGCGCGTGCGGCCGTCGACCGGCATCCGTCCGATCAGGGAGTCGTCGGTGATCTCGGTCATCTCGATCCCGGTCGATCGGATGAGGGTGTCGTCGCAGCGGGAGTTGGCCCACTCGACGCTGGGCTGGCCGAACCAGATGCTCATGCGGTCGAGTCTCGCACGCGGACGAGGTCAGGCGAGCGTCGCGATGATCGGGTGGATCGCGTCGTCGAACGCGGCCGCGTCGGCGCGCAACGTGTCGGTCACGGCGACGGTCATGCTGCCGATCCACCACACGCCCGGCGCGGTGAGCGGCAGCACCTCGACGTTCAGCTCGAACGAGTGCGCCCGTCGGCCGACCTCGCGCTCGTGCTCGGCGATGGTGCCCGCGTAGGCGCGGTACGAGTCGCCGCGCCGCGCCGCCGCGGCCGTGCGGTAGCCGTCGGCCGCCCACGTCGCCCACGCGCGCGCCGCCTCGGCGTGCGGGATGATCGCGACCGCGAAGTCCTCCGCGCCCTGGATCGGCAGTGCGACGTCCGTGTCGTACGCGCCGATGAGCGTCAGCGGCACGGGCGACGGATGCGCCTCCGGCTCGACCGTCATCGCCCAGAACGCGCGCCACTGCCGTTCGATCCGGTCCTGTCGATCGGTGTCGGTCGGGGTGCCCATCGACCCCACGTCGCGCAGCCGGGGGAGCTCGACGGGCGAGGCGATCGAGAGCACCTCGCGCAGGTAGAGCGCAAGCAGGACCGACCGATTCGAGTTCTCCCGAATCACCCAGGCTGGTCCGCCCCCTGCCCCCATATGCGCATTGTAAGTCCGCTGCCCGGGAGGCGGGCGACGGGACCCGCTGGACACGCCGGTACCCTTGAACGGTGAGCGCGAACTCGTCCTACGCCGCGGCCGGTGTCGACACCGCCGCCGGCGACCTCGCCGTCGAACTGATGAAGGAGTCGGTCGCGAAGACCCACGGGCCCAACGTGCTCGGCGGGGTCGGCGGCTTCGCCGGCCTGTTCGACCTCTCGTTCGCGAAGGACTACCGGCGCCCGCTGCTCGCGACCTCGACCGACGGCGTCGGGACCAAGATCGCGATCGCCCAGGCGCTCGACATCCACGACACGATCGGCCAGGACCTCGTCGGCATGGTCGTCGACGACATCGTCGTGGTCGGCGCGAAGCCGCTGTTCATGACCGACTACATCGCGTGCGGGAAGGTCGTGCCCGACCGCATCGCGGCGATCGTCACGGGTATCGCGCGCGCGTGCGCCGAGACCGGCACCGCGCTCGTGGGCGGCGAGACCGCCGAGCACCCCGGCCTCATGGGCGTCGACGACTACGACGTCGCGGGCGCGGCGGTCGGCATCGTCGAGGCCGACCGGGCGCTGGGCGCCGAGCGCGTGGCCGACGGCGACGTCGTCATCGCGATCGAGTCGAGCGGACTGCACTCGAACGGCTACTCGCTCGTCAGGCACATCCTCGCCGGCGCCGGCCTGTCGTACACGGATGCCTCGCCCGAACTCGGCACGACGTGGGGCGAGGCCCTGCTCGAGCCGACCCGGCTCTACTCGGGGCCGCTCGTCCGGCTCCTCGAGGGCCCGCACGGGGCATCCGTGCACTCGCTCTCGCACG
The DNA here is from genome assembly GCF_043518605.1 of Agromyces sp. MMS24-JH15. Taxonomy (GTDB): domain Bacteria; phylum Actinomycetota; class Actinomycetes; order Actinomycetales; family Microbacteriaceae; genus Agromyces. The sequence continues at coordinate 637,818 of NZ_CP171358.1, read as the reverse complement.
TCACCGGCGGCGGCATCGCCGCGAACCTCGCGCGCGTCCTGCCGCAGGGCTCCTGGGTCGAGGTCGATCGGTCGACGTGGTCGCCGCAGCCGGTGTTCCGCGTGCTGAACGACCTCGCGGGCACGACCCTCGAGTCGACCGAGGGCACCTGGAACCTCGGCATCGGGTTCTTCGCGGTTGTCGCCGCCGATGCGGCGGCCGACGTGATCGCGGCGCTCGACGGCCTCGGCCTGCCGTCGTGGCAGGTCGGAACCGTCGCGCTCGGCGCGGTGCCGGCCGGCGCCGGCTGGGAGCAGGGCGCCAAGGGCGTCGACGGCGGCGCGGTCCGCCTCGTCGGGTCGTACCGGGGCTGACGTCGATGGCCGTCGGGCCCGCAGCGGTCTCCATCGGGATCACCGGCCGCACCGAACCGGACGTCGTCCGCGCGCTCGCGGCGCGCGTCGAGGCGCTCGGCTTCCGCGCGCTCTGGGTGAACGACATCCCGGGCGGCGATTCGCTCGCCGCGCTTCGGGCCGCCGCCGAGGTCACCGCCTCGCTGCACCTCGGGACCGGCGTGATCCCGCTCGACCGGCGCCCGGCCGCCTCGCTCGACCTGGCCGGGATCCCGGCCGCGCGGACGACGCTCGGGATCGGCTCGGGCGCGGAGTCGCGCCCGGTCGGGCTCGTCCGGGACGGCATCGCGACGCTGCGCACGCGCACCGCCGCTGCGATCGTCGTCGGGGCGCTCGGGCCGAGGATGCGCCGGCTCGCCGCGACCGACGCCGACGGCGTCCTGCTCAACTGGCTCACCCCCGAGGCCGCGCGCGACGCGGTCGCCGACCTGCGCCGCGATGCGGGCGACCGGCCGGCGCGGGGCATCCTCTACGTCCGCACGATCGCCGACGGCGCTGCCCGACCCGCGCTCGAACAGGAGGCGGCGCGGTACGAGGCCGTGCCGGCGTACGCCGCGAACTTCGCGCGCCTGGGCGTGCGCGCGCTCGACGCGACGGTGACGGATGCCTCGCGGCTCGCCGACTACCGGGATGCCGCGGACGAACTCGTGCTGCGGGCGATCACGCCGTCGGGGTCGTTGACGGAGCTCGAGCGCTTCGTCGAGGCGACCGCGGGATGGATCGCCTCGTACGACTGAGCCGCGCCGTGCGGGCCCGGCTCGGCCGAGCGCATCGCGCCGTCGGGCGCAGCCCGAAGCAGAGTCACCCGGAGGGGTGCTCGCCGTCGGTGGTCGAGGTCAGCGCTGGGGGCCGTCGTCTCGGACGTAACCGTCGTCGTCGGCGTACTCCGACCACTTGGACAGTTCGTCCTCGTACTGGTGATCGTGCGAACTCGTGAGCTCGCGCTCAAGCGCACTGTAGTCGGTGTCGGGGCTGAAGTACTTCAGCTCCCGAGCGACCTTGGTGTGCTTGGCTTTCTGACGGCCGCGCCCCATGCGTGACCCCCTTACGACTTCTGGCCGGGTGGGATGTCCATCACCCGGCTCGCACTGATAAATGATTCCCGAGGTGAGTTTAGCACCCGCGATCCGCCGGAGGATGCCCTCCACAGGCCCCGTTCGCCGCCGCTCGCGGGGGATCCGTCCGCGCATCGCGGCTGTGGGCGCGCACCCAGTTGCGGGGTGGTGGAATAGGGGGGTGAACCCCGTACCCGAGCGCGTCAAGGTCGCGGTGATCGGGTCCGGTCAGGCCGGGCTCTCGGTCGCCTTCTACCTGCGACGGTTCGAACTCGTCGCGGACGAGGACTTCGTGATGCTCGACCGCGCGCCGGGTCCCGGCGGCGCCTGGCAGCACCGGTGGAGCTCGCTCCGGCTCGGCACCGCGCACCGCGTGAACGACCTGCCCGGCATGGCCGAGCTCGGCCTCTCGTTCGACACGGCGGACCGTCAGGCCCCCGCGCGCGAGGTCGTCGCCGACTACTACGGGCGGTTCGAGGAGCACTTCGACCTGAAGGTGCACCGGCCGATCGACGTCAAGCGCGTCACCAACGACGGCGCCGACCTCCGGATCGAGTTCGAGGACCTCGCCCCCCAGCCGCTCGAGGAACAGCGCACCCGCGGGTTCTTCGCGCGCCGGCGCCGGACCTTCGTCGAGCCCGAGGTGCACCGCGGCGAGGTGCGCACGCAGTTCCTCGTGAACGCGACCGGGACGTGGGGCTCGCCGTTCGTGCCCTACTACCCCGGCATGTCCGACTTCCAGGGGCGGCACCTGCACACGTCCGACTACCTCGACGCCGAGTCGTTCCGCGGCCAGCACGTGGTTGTGGTCGGCGGCGGGACCTCCGCCATCGGCTTCATGCTCGAGCTCGAGCACGTCGCGGCCGGCCTCACGTGGGTGAGCCGGCGGCCCATCGACTGGCTCGATCGGCAGGAGCTCGACCTCGAGGGCGCCTCGGCCGCGGTCGCGCTGCAGGACGAGGCGGCGCGGTCCGGTCGCGCGCTGCCGTCGGTCGTGAGCGGTACGGGCGTGCCGAGGAGCCGGCGCATCGCCTCGGGCATCGAGCGCGGCCTGCTCGTGGCCCGTCCGATGTTCCAGCGGATCGAGCCGGACCGGGTGACGTGGCCCGACGGGGCATCCGCTCGCGCCGACGCGATCATCTGGGCGACCGGGTTCCGACCGGAACTCCGCCACCTCGCACCGCTGAAGCTCCGCGAGCGCGCCGGCGGCGTGACCGTCGGGCAGGGCGCCACGTGGAGCGACCCCCGCATCTTCCTCGCGGGCTACGGCCCGCAGGCGTCGACGATCGGGGCGAATCGCGCCGGCCGCATGATCGCGCGCCAGATCATGGCGATGCTGTAGCGGATGCCCCGCCCGAGCGCCCGCCGCGCGCGGCCGTGAGCACGGCGCCGATGCTCGCCGCGATGACGAGCGCGACCGCGAGTGCGCCGACCCACGTGAACGACTGGCCGAGCAGGATCAGCCCCGCGACGGCGGCCATCGCCGGTGCGAGGCTCATCAGGATCGCGAACGTCGACGCCGGCAGGCGCCGCAGCGCGATGAGCTCGAGCGCGTAGGGGATCGTCGAGCTCAGCAGCGCGACCGCGAGGCCGAGGGCCAGCACGTCGGGACGGATCAGCACCGCTCCCGTCGTCCAGACGCCGAACGGCAGCATCGCGAGCGCACCGATCGCCATCGCGATCGCGAGCCCGTCGAGCCCGGCGAAGCTCCGGCCGGTCCGCGCCGACAGCAGGATGTACGCGGCCCAGGTCGCCCCGGCGCCGGCCGCGAGCACGACGCCCACCGGGTCGAGGTGCCCGAAGCTGCCCTGGCCGAGCAGCAGGACCCCGGCGGCCGCGAGGCCGGCCCAGACCACCGCCGACCAGCGGCGGTTCGTCGCGACCGAGAGCGCGAGCGGCCCGAGCACCTCGATCGTGACGGCGGCGCCCAGCGGAATGCGCTCGATCGAGAGGTAGAACAGCGCGTTCATGAGTGCGAGCGCGAGCCCGAACGCGGCGACCGTGCCCCACGCCGACGCCCCGTGGCCGCGCAGGCGCGGGCGGGCGAGCAGGAGCAGCACGATCGCCGAGAACCCCAGCCGCAGCGTCACCATCCCGATCGGGCCGGCCGTCGGGAAGAGCAGCACCGCGATCGACGCGCCGACCTCCTGGCACGCGAGTCCGATCACGACGAGGGCGGTCGCCCCGACGGGGCCGCCGACGAGTCGGCCGAGGCGCGTCCGGGTCACCCCTCGACGTTACCCGGCGCCGGCGGGCTTCCCCGACGCGTGCGGGGCATCCGGCTCAGCGCCTCGTGGTCGCACCGGGCGCGGTGCGCCGGGGGACCGGCCGGACCGGCTCGCCGCGGCGGTCCTGGCCGGGCAGCGGCCGCGAGCGGCGACCGTAGATGAGGTCGGACGAGTCGAGCAGCCAGGGCACGAGCGCGACCGTGACGCCGTGCACGAGCATCACCTTCTGCCGCACCCGGCGCGCCTTGTGGTTGTGCAGGATGTTCTCCCACCAGTGCCCGACGATGTACTGCGGCATGTAGACCGTGATCACCTCGGAGCCGTGCTCCTCGCGGTGCTGCTTGATGTACTGGATCAGCGGGTGGCTGAGATCCCGGTACGGAGACGACAGGATCCGCAGCTTCACGTGGATGTTCTGGCGGACCCAGTCCTTCTTCAACTGCTTCGTCTGCGCGTCGTCGAGCGAGACGTGCACGGCCTCGAGCGAGTCGTGCCGGGCGGCGATGGCGTAGTCGAGCGCCTTCAGCACGGGCTTCTGCATGCGCCCGACGAGGACGATCGCGTGGTCGCCGTTCGAGCCGAACACCGTCTGCGCGTCGACCTCGATCTCGCGCTCGACGTCGCGGTAGTAGCGGTTCACGCCCATCATGAGGAAGAACAGGATCGGCATCATGACGAAGACGATCCACGCGCCGTGCGTGAACTTCGTGATCGTCACGACGATGAGGACCACCGCGGTCATGGTCGCCCCGACCGAGTTGATCATGAGCGCGCGGACCGCGGCCCCGTTCGTGATCGGTGCGCGGTCGGGATCGAGCGTGGCCGGCCGGGCGGGAGGGCGCCGCTTCCCCGCCGGGTGCCGCCGGGAGGCGAGCAGCCGCAGCCAGTGCCGCACCATGCCGGTCTGGCCGAGCGTGAACGAGATGAACACGCCGATGATGTAGAGCTGGATCAGCAGGGTCAGGTTCGCCTGGAAGATGACGAGGATCGTCGAGGCCGCGAGCGCCAGGATGATGACGCCGTTCGAGTAGATCAGGCGGTCGCCGCGGGTCGAGAGCGACTTCGGCGCGTAGCCGTCGCGTGCGAGCACCGATCCGAGCAGCGGGAACCCGTTGAACGCGGTGTTCGCCGCCAGCAGCAGGACCAGGGCTGCGGCGACCTGGATGACGTAGAACGGGATCGAGCCGTTGCCGAACACGGCGGCCGCGATCTGCGCGATGAGGCTCGGCTGCGGTTGGGTCGCGCACTCCGCCCAGCCGATCAGGTCGCACGGGTTCTCGGCGTAGTGCACGTCCGAGACGAGCGCCAGGGCGGTCAGGCCCGCGAACATCACGACCGCGAGCCCGGCCATCATGAGCAGCGTCTTCTGGGCGTTCCGCACCTTGGGCAGGCGGAAGGCGGGCACGCCGTTCGCGACGGCCTCGACGCCCGTGAGCGCCGAGCAGCCGCTCGCGAACGCGCGCAGCAGGAGCAGGACGAACGCCGCCTGCACGATCGGCTCGGCCTCGACGCCGTAGGCCGACGATGCGGCGACCGGCGGGTTGCCCGAGAGGGTCTGCACGAGCCCGGTCACGATCAGCACGAGCACGCTGGCCGCGAAGAGGTACGTGGGCACCGAGAACGCGGCGCCCGACTCGCGCACGCCGCGGAGGTTCGCCGCGGCGAGGATGATCACGAACACGACCGCGAGCTCGACGCGCCACGGGTTGAGGTCCGGGAACGCCGAGATGATGTTGTCGACGCCCGAGGCGACGGAGACCACCACGGTCATCACGTAGTCGACGAGCAGCGCGGAGGCCACGACCAGGCCGGCCTTCTCGCCGAGGTTCTTGTGGGCGACCTCGTAGTCGCCGCCGCCCGAGGGGTAGGCGCGGATCAGCTGCCGGTAACTGAGCGCGACCGTGGTGAGGAGCACGACGACCGCGAGCGCGATCCACGGTGCGAACGCGAGGAAGGCGAGCCCGCCCGCGGTGAGCACCATGAGCAGCTCCTGCGGCGCATAGGCCACCGAGGAGAGCGCGTCGCTCGCGAAGACCGGGAGGGCGATGCGCTTCGGCAGCAACTGGCCCTCGAGATGCTCCGTCGGGAGGGGGTCGCCGATGATCCAGTTCTTCGGCGACTTCAACTCTGCGGGAGGCGCGTCACCCTCACTTGTCACGGCGGATGACACTACGCCTGCGGCGGCGGATGTCAAGTCGACGGTCCGCGCACCCCCGAGGACCGCCCCTCCACGGGCGCGTTCAGCGCGCGAGCAGGTACCCGCCGGCCGCGGCCGCGAGCCCGAGCGCGAGCGTGACGGCGACGTTCGCGAGCGCGGGCCGCCAACGGCCGGCGTCGAGCAGTTCGACGGACTCGACCGTCCACGTGCTGAACGTCGTGAGCCCGCCGCAGAAGCCGGTCGCGAGGACGAGCCGGAGGTCCTGGCCGATCGCCGCGCGCTCGGCGAGGCCGAGCACGACGCCCGCGACCGCCGACCCGGCGAGGTTCGCGATGAGGATGCCCCACGGCAGGCGACCGTGCGGGCGCAGCGGGAACCGCCGCGCGAGCAGGTACCTGGCGATCGCGCCGACCGCGCCCGCGACGAGCACGGCGACGACGAGGAGCGGCGTCATCGGGGGGCCTCGCCCGTTCCCGCGCCGGTTCCGGAGCCCCGGCCGGGGTCCGCGTCGAGCCGTCGGCGCACGATCGCCGTCCCGGCGCGGAGGCCGAGCACGGCCGCGACCAGGCCGCCGATCACGCTCGCGGCGAGGTAGCCCGCGGCGGTCCACCAGGCGTCGGCGCGGCCGAGCACGACGAGCGCCGCCATCACGGACGAGAACGTCGTGAACGACCCGAGCACGCCCGCGCCCACGCCGGCCTTCACCCAGTCGGGCGTCGACGGGAGCCGCCAGGCGCCGCCGACGCACGCGCCGAGCGCGAGCGCGCCGGCGAGGTTCACGAGCAGGATCCCGAGCGGGAGGTCGTCGTCGGCGTGCGGCAGGGCGGCCTCGACCGCGAGGCGGAGGCCGGTGCCGACGAGGCCGCCGACGAACACCGCGAGGAGGGAACGCACGGTGCGAGCGTACGGCCGTGCGGGCCCGGGCTCCTACTCGTCGAGCGCGGCGAGGAGTTCGGCGTGCACCTCGTCGAGCCGCGTGCGGAGCAGCGCGACGGTCTCGGCCGTCAGGCGGTCGCGGCGCGGCTGGGCGCGCAGGTCGGTCCGCAGGCGCTGGCGGAACTCGGTGAGCACGAGGTCGGCCTCCTGGACGGCGACCGCCGAGCCCGCGGCGTTCCCGGTCGTCGAGGATCCGGGCTGCGAGGCATCCGACGTCGTCCAGCTGTTCGCCTCCGCCGTCGCGCGTGCCGAGCGCTTGGCCTCGCGGGCCGCGTTCGCGAGCTCGGCGCGCAGGGTCCGCATCGCGGAGTCGACCTCGCTGCGCACGCCCTCGGCGAGCCGGCGGATCGAGTCGTCGACGTCGTCCTCGATGGCGTCGAGCTCGGGGCGACGGCGGTCGAGCTCGGCGCGGCCCGTGGAGGTGATCTCGTAGACCGTCTTGCGGCCGTCGGAGGCCTTGGTGACCAGGCCCTCCTCCTCGAGCTTGCTGAGGCGCGGATAGATGGTGCCCGCGCTCGGGGCGTAGGTGCCGCCGAACCGGTCGGAGAGCGCCTGGATCAGCTCGTAGCCGTGCCGGGGCTGCTCCGCCAGGAGGGCGAGGAGGTAGAGGCGCAGGCTGCCGTGCGCGAAGACCGGCGGAGTCATGCCGGCTCTCCATCGGGTGCGGTCTCGGCCCACGCGGCCGGGGCATCCGTCGAGCTCGCGGAATCCGTCGAGCTCGGGGCATCCGTCGCGCTCGTCGCGCCCGCCGGGGTCGCTGTGCCCGCGGGCCGGGCGACCGGCTCGCGCCGGATCACCGAGATGCTGCCCGAGACGCTGTTCGCGCCGAGGTCGAGCCACGTGCCGGCGAGTTCGCCGGTCGTCCGCTCGAAGCCCTTGCCCAGCGTGAGGCGGAACTCGGAGTCGTCGATGAGGATCGTGCCGCTCACGGTGTTGACCCGGTAGCGGGCGCCTGCGGCGGGAACGAACCGCACGGTGAGGTTGCCGGTGACCGTGTTGGTGTCGATCCGAGACGGGGTGCCGTGCGCGTCGACGATCATGTCGCCAGAGACCGTGTCGGCGTTGAAGCCGAGGATGTCGCCCGACGCGACCACGTCGCCCGACACCGAGTGCGCGGTGACGCGGCCGACGTGGTTGCCGGCCGAGACCTCGCCCGACACGGTCGACAGCTCGATGTCGCCGACGTGGTTGTCGACGACGAACTCGCCGGACACGGTGTTGAACTTCGCGTCGCCGTCGAAGCCCGTGACGAGCGCGTCGCCGTTGACGATGCCGATCTTCAGCAGGACGTGTCGCGGGGCGAGGATGGAGACCTGGGCCCGCGCGTTGCCGCGCCACTGCTTGAAGACGTCGAGGAAGTTGTCCCAGCGCAGCTGCGGATGGTCGATCTCGAGCGCGTCGCCGTCGATCGAGACGGTGATCTCCTTGCCGGTGACGCCCGAGATCTCGACGCGCGCGCCGGGCTCGTCGTGCGCGATCAGGTCGAGCCGGCCGCCGATGAGGCTCACCTTGAGCTTGCGGACGAGTTCGAGGTCGATGACCCGGGACTCGCCCGGAGCGATGGCCCACTTCTCGATGGACATGATGGGAACTCCCTGGGGTGAATCGCGTTATATCGCGTTGATGTGAAACACGATATATCGCGATTGACGGGAGCGCAAGCGGCCGCGTCGAATCCGACTTGACCTTGACGCTGCGTCAACCTCTACCGTGGAGGTATCGCCGGACGACCGATCGAGAGGAGGCGCGATGGACTGGTCCATCCAGGAGGTGGCGCGACTGGCCGGCACGACCAGCAGGACCCTCCGCCACTACGACGACGTCGGCCTGCTCGCGCCGAGTCGCATCGGCGCGAACGGCTACCGGTACTACGACCGCACGGCTCTCGTGCGGCTGCAGCGGATCCTGCTGCTGCGCGACCTCGGGCTCGGCCTGCCCGCCATCGGCGAGGTCCTCGACGACCAGCCGGCCGAGGCGCGCGCGCTCGAGGGCCACCTCGGGTGGCTCCGGCAGGAACAGGATCGGCTGGCGCGTCAGGTCGCGTCGGTCGAGCGGACCATCACGGCATTGGAAGGAGGTGAGGAGATCATGGCAGGAGAGATGTTCGACGGGTTCGACCACACGCAGTACCGCGAGGAGGTCGAGGAGCGCTGGGGTCGCGACGCGTACGCGTCGAGCGACGCCTGGTGGCGCGGACTCGGCCCCGACGGCCAGCGCGCCTGGAAGGAGCGCTCGGCCGAGCTCGGCCGCGACTGGATCGCGGCGGCGGAGTCCGGCATCGAGCCCGGCAGCGCCGAGGCGCAGGCGCTCGCGAAGCGCCACGTCGAGTGGCTGACGGGGATCCCGGGCACGCCGGCCGCGGCCGGGCGCGACGTGCGGGCGTACGTCATCGGGCTCGGCGAGATGTACGTCGCGGACCCGCGGTTCGGCGCGAACTACGGCGGCGAGGCCGGTGCGGCCTTCGTCCGCGACGCGCTGCGCGCCTACGCGGAGGCGGAGCTGTAGGCGGTCGCGGTCGTGCCGGTGGATGCCTCGGCCGGGGCATTCACCGGGGCGGCCGTCTCGGCCGCGCTTGCTGCTCCGGCCGAGCCGGGCGCGGCGGCATCGGCCGGGGCGACCCGCTCGCTCGCGCGGCGGATCCGGAGCCGGGGGAGCATCCACCCGCAGACCGGGCCGATCGTGAGTGCGAACAGCACCGTGCCGACGCCGACCACGCCGCCCAGGAGCCAGCCGGCGAGGACGACCGCGACCTCGACCGCGGTGCGGCCGACCCAGATCGGCCACCCCGTTCGGCGGTGGATGCCCGTCATCAGCCCGTCGCGCGGGCCCGGGCCGAAGTCGGCGCCGATGTACAGCCCGCTCGCGAGGCCCACGACGAGGATGCCGGCGGGCAGCAGCACGATGCGGAGCCATAGCGGGAGGCCCTCGGGGATGGCGAGGAACGCGAGGTCCGCGGCGGGCCCGACGAGCAGCGCGTTCATGAGCGTGCCGAATCCCGGCCGCTGGCGGAGCGGGATCCAGAGCAGCAGGACGATGCCGCTCGTGACCACGACCACGAGCCCGAACCCGAGCCCGGTCTGCCGCACGATGCCCTGCGTCAGGACGTCCCACGGGGCGCTGCCGAGGTCGGCCCGCACGATCATCGCGATGCCGGTGCCGTAGAGGAACAGCCCGACGAGCAGCTGCACGAGGCGGCGCGTCAGGATCGGGGCGGGATCGTCGAAGGAGGCGAGGCGGCGGTTCGGCATGGAACCATCCAATTCCACAAGTGGCCTGTCTCCAACAGTCCAATCGGCATAAAGTGGCCTGCATGGATGCCTCGCTCACGGCACGTTCCCTCGAATCGCTGCTCGGCGACTGGCGGACCGGCTCGGCCGACAGCGTCTACGGCGCGCTCGCCGAACGCGTGCGCCTGCTCGCGATCGACGGGCGCATCCCGGTGGACACGCGCGTCCCCGCCGAGCGCGACCTCGCCGACCGGCTCGGCGTCAGCCGGGCGACCGTGACCGCCGCCTACGGGCGCCTGCGCGAGCAGGGCTACCTGCACAGCGTGCGCGGCTCCGGCAGCGTCGTCCGCCTGCCCGGCGCGCCGGCGATCCTGCCCGTTCCGCCCGCCGCCGAGTACCTCGACCTCTCGAAGGCCGCGCCGCCCGCACTGCCCTGGCTCGCCGACGCCGCGCGCGCCGCCGTGGAGGAACTCCCCCGGCACCTCGCCGACTCCGGCTACGACCCGATCGGGCTGCCCGAGCTCCGCCGCGCGATCGCCGACCGGTACGCCGTGCGCGGACTCCCGACGACACCCGACCAGGTCATGGTCACGATCGGCGCGCAGCACGCCATCGCGCTGCTCGCGCGGGCGGTCGTCGGGCGCGGCGACCGGGCGGTCATCGAGGTGCCGACCTATCCGCACGCCTACGAGGCGCTGCGGGCCGCCGGGGCGCGGCTGGTCCCGGCGCCGGTCCGGCCGCACGAGGCGGGCGACGACGACGGGCAGGCCGCCGACGTCGACGCCCTCGTGCAGTCGTTCGGCCGGGCGAACCCGTCGCTCGCGTACCTCATGCCGGACTTCCAGAACCCGACCGGGCGCTCGCTCGCCCCCGAGGACCGCGTGCGCGTCACCGAGGCCGCGGCGCGGCACGGAACGATCGTGGTCGCCGACGAGACGACGGCCGAGCTCGACATCGACCGGGTCGGCGAGTTCATGCCGCTCGCCGCATACGGCGCGGCGGTGCTCGTCGGCTCGGTCGGCAAGACCGTGTGGGGCGGGCTGCGCGTCGGCTGGATCCGCGCCGAACGGCCGCTCATCCGTCGCCTGCTCGCGGTGCGCGCACCCGGCGACCTCGGCACGCCGATCCTCGACCAGCTCGTCGTCGCGCGCGTGCTCGAGCGCATGGACGACGTGCTCGCGTTGCGCCGCGAGCAGTTCCGCGCCGGGCGCGACCGCCTCGAGGCGCGCCTGGCCGAATCGTTCCCCGAGTGGCACGTCCCGCACGTCGCCGGCGGCATCGCGACCTGGGTCGGACTCGGCGCACCCGTGAGCTCGCAACTCGCGCTCGCCGCGCGGACCCACGGCCTCATCGTGGCGGCGGGACCGCGCTTCGGCATCGACGGCGCGTTCGAGCGGTTCCTCCGCCTGCCGATCTGCGCCCCCGACGACGTGATGGCCCCCGCGATCGCCGCGCTCGGGCGAGCCTGGACCTCGCTCGGAGGCGTGCCGGCGCCCGAGTCCGCGCTCCTCGCCGAGGTCGTGTAGCCATCGCCCGTTCACGCCGGGGACCGCGGCCGGCCACCGGCGGATCATCGGCCGGTCACCCGGGATCGTGACGCTGGCGGAGTCCACGACCCCCGACCCCAGGAGCACACGACGATGCTGCGTCCTCGTTCCCTCACGGTCGGCGCGCTCGCCGGGGCATCCGCCATCGCCGTCGCCGCGCTCGCGGTGCCCGGCGCGGCGTCCGCCCACGGCAACGCGCCCGCCCGACTCTTCGACCGCACGGCGACCTTCCCCGTCTACCTGAACGTGCCCGCGGGGGTCGACCCCGCGGCCGCGACCGTCGCCGAGATCTCGGCGATCAGCCCGGACGGCCGGACCGTCATCTACACCGACGCGCTCGGCGAGCGGATCGGCTTCGTCGACGTGACCGACCCGTCGAAGCCGGTCGGCGCGGGCACGCTCGAGCTGTCGGAGCTCACGGACGCCCCCGCCGCCTCGCCGACCTCGGTCGCCGCCTACGGCTCCTACGTGCTCGTGGTCGTCGACACGACCGACTACGACGCCGACACCCCGGGGTCGAAGGCGCGCTCGGGCGAGCTCGTGGTCGTCGACGACGCCACTCACGCGGTCGTCGCGACCCTCGACCTCGGCGGCCAGCCCGACTCGATCGCGGTGTCGAAGGACGGCCGGTTCGCCGCGATCGCGATCGAGAACCAGCGCAACGAGGGCATCGCGGCCGACGGCGGGCAGGGGGCGGCGGGCGACCTGCCGCAGGCGCCCGCGGGCTTCGTGCAGGTGATCGCGCTCGACGACACCCCGGCCGACTGGACCGCTGAGCCGATCGCGCTCGTGAACCCGGACGGCTCGGCGCTTCCCGCCGTCGCCGCGGCCGGCCTCGCCGCGCCGACCGACCCCGAGCCCGAGTACGTCTCGATCAACTCGCGGAACGAGCTCGCGGTGACGCTCCAGGAGAACAACGGCGTCGTGGTCCTCGACCTGCCGACCCGGTCGATCCGCGCGGTGTTCTCGGCCGGGTCGGTGACCGCGCCCGGCTTCGACCTGAAGAAGGACGGCGTCATCGACGCGTCGCAGTCGCTCGTCGGCGTGCCGCGCGAGCCCGACGCCGTCGGCTGGGTCGACGACGACCACCTCGCGACCGCGAACGAGGGCGACTGGAAGGGCGGCACGCGCGGCTGGACCGTCTTCGACGCCGCGACGGGCGGCGTGGTGTGGGACGCGGGCGACTCGTACGAGCAGCTCGCGATCCGGTACGGCCTGCACAACAACGACCGTGCCGCGAAGAAGGGCGCCGAGCCCGAGGGGCTCGCGATCGCCGAGTTCGACGGGCGCACGCTCGCGTTCGTGGCATCCGAGCGCTCGAACTTCGTCGCCGTCTACGACGTGGACGACCCCGCGAAGCCCGAGTTCGTGCAGGTGCTGTTCTCGACCAACGGGCCCGAGGGCATCCTGCCGGTGCCGTCGCGGAACCTGCTCGTCGTCTCGAGCGAGACGGATGCCGCGAGCACGCGCGTGCGCTCGGCGGTCAACCTGTACCAGCTCGGCAGGCGCAACGCGCAGCCCGCCCAGCCCTCGATCGTCTCCGGCGACCAGGGCGGCCGGGCGATCGGCTGGCAGGCGCTCGGCGCGCTCTCCGGCATCCCCGGGCAGCCCGGCCGGCTGCTCGCGGCATCCGACGTCGCGGTGAGCCCGGCGACCCTGTACGCGGTCGACACGACGGCCTCGCCCGCGCGCATCACGCAGTCGATCCGGGTGACCGAGGGCGGCGCGCCCGCGGCGCTGGACGTCGAGGGCGTCGTCGCGACCTCGCGGACGGGCGGCTGGCTCGCGGTCGAGGGCGCGACGGGCGCCGGCAACGTGCTGAAGCAGTACGCCCTCCAGGATGGCGTCGCGGTGGTCACGAAGACCGTCCAGCTCCCGGCCGACGTGACCTCGCACATCGCGAACTGGGGTCTCGAGGGCGTGACGTCGATCACCGACCGCGCAGGCGAGCACCTCTGGGTCGTGTTGCAGCGCCAGCTCTGGGCCGACCCCGCCGCGGCGGCCAAGGTCGAGGCCGGCGACGGCGCGGGGGTGACCCGCATCGGCCGGTACGACGTCGCGACGGGCGCGTGGACCTGGTTCGGCTACCGCCTCGAGTCGACCTCGACCCCCGGCGACTGGATCGGCCTGTCGGAGATCACCGCGGTCGACGCGGACACCCTCGCGGTCGTCGAGCGCGACAAGCTCAACGGGCCGGATGCCGCGATCAAGCGGGTCTACACCGTCGAGATCCCGAAGCGCGACCCGGCCGCCGGCACGCTGCCGGTGCTCGAGAAGCGGCTCGCGGTCGACGTGCTGCCCGCGCTCCGGTCGGTCGACGGCTGGACGCAGGAGAAGCTCGAGGGCCTCGCGATCGGCGCGGACGGTCGCGTCTACGCCGTGACCGACAACGACGGCCTGAAGGATGCCACGGGCGAGACCGTGTTCCTCGACCTGGGGAAGGCGAAGCAGGTCTTCGACGCGAAGCCCGGCACGGGCCACGGCCGGAACGGCTGAGCCCGCGCGGCCCAGTGAGCGGCCCGCCGGCCCACCCGCCGGCGGGCCGTTCCGCGCGCCCGTCGTCGTCCGCGGGGTCGGCGCGGCCCCAGTCCGGGGCGCTCCCAGCATCCCGTGACCGAAACGGACCATCCGCCCTGCGAGAATCGAGCCCATGCACCTGCTGGCGAAGTTGTCCATGAAGAACCGCGCCCTCATCGCGCTCGTCACGATCGTGGTGGCGATCTTCGGCGGCATCTCGCTCACGAGCCTGAAGCAGGAGCTCGCGCCGTCGATCGAGTTCCCGCAGCTGTCGATCGTGACGGCCTACCCGGGCGCGTCGCCCGACATCGTGAACGCGGATGTCTCGACCCCGATCGAGACCGCGATCCAGGGCATCACCGGGCTCGAGTCGACGGCCACGACGAGCTCCACCGGGTTCTCGCGCGTAACCGCGAGCTTCACCTACGGCACCGACCTCGCGTTCGCCGAGCAGAAGCTGCTGTCGGCCGTGAACCGCATCTCGGCAAACCTGCCGGACGACGTCGACCCGCAGGTCGTCGCGTTCTCCCTGAGCGACCTCCCCGTGATCGCCGTCGCGGTCACGGGCGCCGATGACGTGAGCGCCCTGTCGGACGAGATCACGCGCACCACGCTCGGCGAGATCAACGACATCGACGGCGTCCGCCAGGCGAACCTCGTGGGCGACACCGGCCAGCGCGTCACGATCACGCCCGACCCCGCGAAGCTCGCCGTCGCGGGCTTCACCCAGCAGGACATCCGCACCGCCCTCCAGCAGAACGGCGTGCTCATCCCGGCGGGCACGATCGACGACGGGGACTCGACCTACGCGGTGCAGACCGGCACTCGCATCGGCAGCGTCGACGACATCTCGGCCCTCCCGCTCGTCGGCGGCGTCTCGCCGATCAGGGACGCGCCGGTCGAGGCGACCATCGGCGACGTCGCGACCGTCGAGCTCGCCGAGAACCCCGTGACGAGCATCTCGCGCGTGAACGGCGAGCCGGCGCTCACGATCTCGGTGACGAAGCTGCCCGCGGCCAACACGGTCGACGTCTCCAACGCCGTCAAGGACCTGATGCCCGACCTCGAGGCCTCCCTCGACACGACCAACCCGGGCGCGACGCTCACGGTCGTCTTCGACCAGGCGCCCTACATCGAGCAGTCGATCGAGTCGCTCGCGACCGAGGGCCTGCTCGGCCTCGCGTTCGCGGTCATCGTCATCCTCGTCTTCCTGCTGTCGATCCGCGCGACCCTGGTCACGGCGATCTCGATCCCGACGTCGGTCCTGATCACGTTCATCGGCCTCCAGGTGGCCGACTACACGCTGAACATCCTCACGCTCGGCGCGCTCACGATCGCGATCGGCCGCGTGGTCGACGACTCCATCGTCGTCATCGAGAACATCAAGCGGCACCTCGTCGCCGGCGTCGACAAGGCGTCGACGATCGTGCACGCCGTGCGCGAGGTCGCCGGCGCGATCACCGCCTCGACCATCACGACCGTCGCCGTGTTCCTCCCGATCGCGCTCGTCGAGGGCGTGACCGGCGAGCTGTTCCGGCCGTTCTCCCTCACGATCACGATCGCGCTCCTCGCGTCGCTGCTCGTGTCGCTCACGATCGTGCCCGTGCTCGCGTACTGGTTCCTGAAGCCCGCCAAGGCGCACAAGCACGACGAGGCATCCGAGGCCGCGGCCGCCGCGTTCGTCGACGAGACCGGCCCCGGCCGGGGCGCCGCCGACGAGCTCGAGCGTCCGACGCTGCTCCAGCGCGGCTACCTGCCGATCATCCACTGGACCCTGAGGCACAGCGTCGTGACGCTGCTCATCGCGGTGCTGGTCCTGGGCGGCACGCTGGCGCTCGTGCCGTTCATGAAGACGAACTTCCTCGGCTCCAGCGGGCAGAACACCTTCCAGGTCACGCAGGAGCTCCCGGTCGGCACGAGCCTCGACGCGATGGACGCGGCCAGCGACCCCGTCGAGCAGGTGCTGCTCGACACCGAGGGCATCGAGACCGTGCAGGTGTCGATCGGATCGGGCGGCCGCGGGCTCGCGGCGCTGCTCGGCGGCGGCGGCGCGACCGTGACGTACTCGATCACCACGGACGAGTCGGCCGACCAGGACGCGCTGCAGGCCGAGGTCCGCGACGAGCTCGACGACCTCGAGGACGTCGGCGAGATCACGCTCGCCGCGTCCAGCGGCTTCGGGTCCTCGAACGACATCGAGGTCGACATCACGGCCTCGAACGCCGAGGACCTGCAGGCCGCCACGGACGCCGTCGTCGCGGAGCTGTCCGACGCCGACGCCCTCAGCCAGGTGACGTCGAACCTCTCGGAGGCGCGCCCCTACGTCGCCGTCGAGGTCGACCGCGACGCGGCCGCGGCCGCGGGCTTCAGCGAGGTCGCGCTCGGCGGCTACGTCTCGGCGGCCATGCAGCCGCAGGCGGCCGGGTCGGTGGTCATCGAGGAGCAGACGCTCACGATCTACCTCGCCGCGCAGGACCCGCCGACCTCGGTCGAGGAGCTCAGCGCGCTCGAGGTGCCGACCTCGTCCGGCCTCGTCCCGCTCGACACGCTCGCGACGATCGAGACGGTCGACGGCCCGGCCACGGTGACCACGGTGAAGGGCCTCCGCAGCGCGACCGTCTCCGCCACTCCGGCCGGCGACGACCTCGGCACCGCGAACGCGGCGGTCACGCAGGCGCTCGCCGACGTCGAGCTCCCCGCGGGCACGTCCGCGTCGCTGGGCGGCGTCACGGCCGACCAGGGCGAGGCGTTCGCACAGCTCGGCCTCGCGCTGCTCGCGGCGATCCTGATCGTCTACATCGTGATGGTCGCGACCTTCCGCTCGCTCCTCCAGCCGCTCCTGCTGCTGGTCTCGGTGCCCTTCGCGGCGACGGGCGCGATCGCGCTGCAGGTGATCACCGGCGTCCCCCTCGGCGTCGCGTCGCTGGTCGGCGTGCTCATGCTGGTCGGCATCGTGGTGACGAACGCGATCGTCCTCATCGACCTCGTGAACCAGTACCGCGACCGCGGCATGAGCGTCCGCGACGCGCTCGAGCACGGTGCATCCCGTCGTCTCCGGCCCATCCTCATGACCGCGCTCGCGACGATCTTCGCGCTGCTGCCGATGGCGATCGGGATCACCGGGCACTCGGGCTTCATCTCGCAGCCGCTCGCGCTCGTGGTGATCGGCGGCCTGGTCTCGTCGACGGTCCTCACGCTCGTCGTGCTGCCGACGTTGTACCACCTCGTCGAGGGCGCGCGCGAGCGTCGTCGCCTGCGCAGGCAGGGCGGGGCGGATGCCTCGGGCGCGGCGGAGCCCGGCGCGGACGGTCCGGGTGCGATCGACCCCTCGGCGGCGACCGTCGAGTAACCGGCGACCGCGCCCGCCCGCGGCGACCGAACCCGCTGTTCACGCAGAGTTCACCGGGTCGTCGGTCGCCGCGGCCGCGCCGGTCGCCGCGCCGTTCCTAGGCTCGGGACATGACGATCGCGTCCGCCCCGGTGTCGCAGCGGGTGCGGCTCGCGGTGCTGGACCGCATCGTGCGCGGCGAGTGGGCGGAAGGCGCGCCGCTCCCGAGCGAGGCGGCGATGTGCCGCGAGTTCGGCACGTCGCGCGGCTCGGTTCGGCGCGCCCTCGCGTCGCTCCGCGCCGAGGGCGCGATCGTCGGTGGCCGCGGGCGGGCACCCGTCGTCGGCCGCGTCGTGCCCTCGCGTCCGCTGCTGGACGCGCGCTCGTTCACCGAGTGGGCGCGCGACGAGGGGCGGACCGCCGGCCAGCGCACGCTGTCGCTGGATCGCCGCCCCGCCACCTCGCACGCGGCCGGCGCACTGGGCCTCGACGAGGGCGCGACGGTCGTCGAGCTCGTCCGCGTGCGGACGCTCGACGACGTGCCCGTGCTGCTCGAGCGCGCGGTGTTCCCGCCGGACGTGGGGCGGCACCTGTTCGGCCTCGACCCGGTCGCCGGCTCGGTGACCGCCGAGCTCGCGCGGCGCGGTGCGGCGCAGGTCCGCTCGCAGCACACGGTCGACGCGGTGGGCGCGAACCGGCTCGACGCCGAGACGCTCGCGGTGCCGGTGGGCACGCCGCTGCTGCGCGATCGACGGCGGGCGCAGGATGCCTCCGGCCGCACGACCACGGTCGTCGACGCGCGGTACCGCCCCGACTTCGCGACGCTGCGCGCCTGAGCCGTTCCGGTCTCGCGGCGCACGCCTCGCGGTGGGAGGCTGGTGGGGTGAAGACGCTCTTCCTCGTCCGGCATGCGAAGTCCGACTGGGGCGACCCGTGGCTCGCCGACCACGACCGCCCGCTGAACGCGCGCGGCGAGCGGGACGCGCCTGCCACGGGGCGTCGTCTCGCCGAGCGCGGCGCCGCGGTGGACGTGGTCGTCACGAGCACGGCCGTCCGCGCCCGCACGACCGCGCGCGCGATCGCGGCCGCCCTCGGCGTGCCCGAGGACCGGCTCATCGAGGACGAGGGGTTGTACGGGGCATCCGGACCCTCGATCCTCGCGGTCGCCGCGGGCCTGCCCGATGCGATCGGCGTCGCGATGCTCGTGGGCCACAACCCGGGCATGAGCGAGGCGCTCCGCGACCTCACCGGCGAGTGGGCCGACCTCCCGACCTGCGCGGTCGCGGAGTGCCGCGTCGACGTGGACGCGTGGGCGGAGCTGGTCGAGGGCACGGGCGCGCTCGTGCGCCTGGACACCCCGCGGGGATGACGCCCGACCCGTCGGCGGCGTAGCATCGCGATCGACCCCGCCCGCACGAGGGCGTCGGGCGCGCGACCGGAGGAGGCCCGGATGTCGTTCGTCACCCGAGGATTCGGCGGCCGCCGCCACGACGCCGACCCGCGGCTCCCACCGGGCCAGACGCTCGTCGACGGATTCCCCGTGCTGAGCGCGGGTCCGACGCCGGAGGTCGACACCGCGGACTGGGAGTTCGTCATCCGCACCGAGTCCGGTGCGCGGCACAGCTGGAACTGGGACGAGTTCACCGCACTCGAGGCCGAGGATGTCTCGACCGACATCCACTGCGTCACGCACTGGTCGAAGCTCGGGACCAGCTGGCGGGGCGTCTCGCTCGACACGCTGTTCGAGGACGTCGAGACCGACGCGGGCTACGTCATGGCGCACAGCTACGGCGGCTACACCACGAACGTCCCGTTCGACGAGCTGCTCGACGGGCAGGCCTGGATCGCGTACGAGTACGACGGCGAACCGCTCGACCCGGAGCACGGCGGACCGGCACGGCTCCTCGTGCCGCACCTCTACTTCTGGAAGAGCGCGAAGTGGGTGCGCGGTCTCGTGATGATGGAGGACGACGAGCCCGGATTCTGGGAGCAGAACGGGTACCACCTGCACGGGGATCCGTGGAAGGAGGAGCGGTACTGGTGACCGGAACCGCCGTCTCGGGCGCCGGGACCACAGCGGCGCGCGGCGTCCCCAGGGCCCGGCCCGCGTGGCACGTCGCGACCGTGTCGTCGGCCCGGATGGAGTCGCCGACCGCTCGCCGCATCGTGCTCGACGTGCCGACCTGGCCCGGGAACGCCGCCGGCCAGCACCTCGACCTCCGGCTCACCGCACCCGACGGGTACACCGCGACCCGGTCGTACTCGATCGCCTCGGCCGGCGACGGCACCCGGGTGACGCTCGCGGTCGACCGCCTGCCCGACGGCGAGGTGTCGCCGTTCCTGGTCGACGACCTCCGCGAGGGCGACCTGCTCGAGGTGCACGGCCCGCTCGGCCGGTACTTCATCTGGGAGCCGTCGGCCGCCGACGGCCGCCCGGTGCAGCTCATCGCCGGCGGGTCCGGCGTCGTGCCGCTCGTCGCGATCGCCCAGGCGCACGCCGACGCGGGGCACCCCGCGCCGATGCGCCTGCTCTACTCGGTCCGCACCCCCGAGGACGTCCTGTTCGCGGACGCGCTCACCGGGTTCGGCGAGGCGGATGCCCCGTTCCGGCTCGACCTCGTCTACACGCGCCGTGCCCCGGAGGGGTGGCCGGTCCCGGCCGGGCGGATCGACCGGCGCGTGCTCGGGGCATCCGTGCTGCCCGTCGACAGCCGGCCGATCGTCTACGTGTGCGGTTCGACCGGGTTCGTCGAGCGGGTCGCCGACTGGCTCATCGCGCTCGGGCACGCACCGGGGGACATCCGCACGGAACGATTCGGAGGCACCGCATGACCCACCTCGACGGCAACTCGCTCGCGGGAGCGCTCGCCGACGTGTTCGCGTTCGACATGACGGCGGCGACCGCGCGGTGCCGGACCTGCGGCGTCATCGACGTCCTGGCGCGCGCGATGGTGTACCCGAGCCCCGCGGGCACGGTCGTCAGGTGCGCGGCGTGCGGCGAGGTGCTCGCGACGCTCGTGGACGCCGGCGACCGCCTGTTCCTCGGGTTCTCGGGCGTGACCGCGATCGAGGTGCCGAAGACGGCGGGCTGAGCCCGGTCAGTCGATCGGCACCCCGCGGGCCGCCATGAACGGTCGCGAGTCGGTCGGCACGCCGTCGACGCGGACCTCGAAGTGCAGGTGGCATCCGGTCGACAGGCCCGTGGTGCCGACCACGCCGATCACCTGACCCGCCTTCACGAGTTCGCCCACGGTCACGAGCACGCCGCCGGGCGCGAGGTGCGCGTAGCCCGTCGTCACGCCGATGCCGTGGTCGATGAGGACCCAGTTGCCGAGGCCCCCGTTCTCGCCGGCCTGCACCACCACGCCGGAGGTCGCCGCGTAGACCGGGGTGCCGCACGCGGCGCCGATGTCGGTGCCGCGGTGGAAGTCGTTCGCGCCCGCGATCGGCTTGTTCGGACGGGGGCCGAAGTCGTCGGTCACGTTGCCCGACACCGGCAGCGACCAGCCTTGGCCGCTCAGCCGGCCGGAGTCGACCGGGATGTTGCGGAACGCCTCGAGGCTCGACGGCGAGGCCGTGTTCTCGATCGCCGTCATCTGGTCGTGCGCGGCGGCCACTGCGAGCTCGGCGTCGGCGACCTGGGCCTCGTACTCCTCGGCGGGCACCGCGTCGACGGCCGCCCAGGCGCGTTCGGCGCGCTCCTCGGCGAAGGCGGCGTCGTCGTCGAGGTCACCTGCGATCCGCTCGAGGTCGTCGGCGTCGCTCGCGAGCCGGTTCACTCGGTCCACGCCGGCGAGCCCGGCGAGGAGGTCCTTGCCGGCGCCGAACGCGCCCGGCAGCGACGCGAGGGTCGCATCCGAGGATCGGCGGCTCGCGGCGATGTACGCGTCGGCCGCGGCCTTGGCCTGACGGCGAGCGGTCTCGGCACGGACGTCGAGCTCCTGGGCCAGCTGGCGCGCCGAGTCCTCCATCTCACGGGCGTCCGCGAGCGAGCCGCGCGCGCCGTCGAGGTCCAGTTCGGCCTGGTCCATCGCGTTCAGCGCCTCGATCAGCGAGCTCAGGTCGTTCCCCATGCCGTCGAAGATCGTGCCGCCGCCGAACATCGCGAACAGCTCCTCGTCGGTGAGGGGCGAGTACTCGCCGCCCGCGAACGGGTCCACGGGGATCGGCAGCGCCGGAGTCGGCGCGGGCGGCTGGGGCGTGGGTGTCGGCGTCGGCGTCGGTTCGGGCGTGGGCTCCGGGGTCGGCTCGGGCGTGGGCTCCGGAGTCGGCGTCGGCGTCGGCGTGGGTTCGGGCGTGGGCTCCGGAGTCGGCTCGGGCGTCTCGGACGGATCCGTGGTCCCGTCGCCGGGTTCGGCCGGCTCGGTCGGCGGCGTGGTCTCCGCCGGAGCCGTCGGCGTCGGGGTCGGAGTCTCCTCCGCGGAGGCCGGGAGCGTGCCGCCGACGCCGAGGACCAGGGTCCAGATCGCGAACAGGGCAAGGGCGACTCGCCGAGGCCTGCCGGCTCGGGTTGAGTGGCTCATCTTGTCATCGCGCAACGGCATGAAGGGGATCCGTCTCTTCGCCTCGTAGTAGTCGAAGTCTTCGCTCAGTCTCGCAGGGGCGCCGCGCTGCGCACAATGACGAAACGCTCGGATCCGCGCCCCACTCCGGGGCACACGGAACCGGAGGATGCGCCGCAGATCAGCCGAGGTGGGCGTGCAGGAATGCGGCGACCCTCGCCCTGAGCTGGGCGTCGAGGATGCCGATCGAGTGCTCGGCGCCCGGGACGACGGCGAGCTCGACCGGCACCGCGACGGCCCGCAGCGCCGACGCGAACCGCTCCGACTGGGCGAGCGGGATCACCTCGCCGACCGCGTGGCCGATGAAGACGGGCGGATCGCTCGCGTCGAGGCGGGACGTCGGCGAGGCATCCGCCGCGGCGGGGCATCCGGTCTCGAGGTCGTCGGGATCGCACGCGACGTAGTCGGCGACGATCCCGCGGAGCCAGGCGTCACCGCCGTCGAGCGCGTCGAGCGCGACCGGACCCGACAACTCGGCGACGGCCGCGACGCGAGATCCCTCGTCGAGCGGACCGTCGCCGGTCGCGCCGAGCAGGGCCGCGAGGTTGCCGCCGGCCGATCCCCCGAAGGCGCCGATGCGCGCCGGATCGAGGTCGAACCGCTCGACCTGCTCGGGCTCGCGCAGCCACGAGACGGCGAGGGCCACGTCGTCGAGCTGCGCCGGGAAGACCGCGTCGGGGACCAGTCGGTAGTTCACGGACACCGCGACGAACCCCTCGCTCGCGAGCCAGAGGCAGACGTTGCGCCAGTCGGCGTTCGCCTTGTCGCCGCGCGCCCAGCTGCCGCCGTGGATCGAGACGACCGCGGGCAGCGAGGCTCGCGGGGATGGCACGGCGTCGTCGCCGGCGGCATCCGCGTCGGATGCGTGCGCCACGTCGCTCAGGGCCGGCCGGCAGACGTCGAGCGTGAGCAGCGTGCCGTCCTCGCGCGTGCCGTACTCGAGGTCGGCTTCGACGCGGATCCCCTCCGGCGCGGTGAACGTGCGAATGCCGACGGGCTGGATGCCCGCGATCTCGCTCCGAGCCTCGGCACCCGCGGGATCGATCGCCTGCAGCCCGACGTGGAAGCCCGACAGCACGGCCGATGCGGCGAGTGCCGCGGCGAGGGCGGCGGCGGCCAGGAGCGGCCGACGGCGCCGGCGCCCGCGACCGCCGGAGGGGCGAGTGGTCACGGGTGCTCCGGTTTTCGGGTGAGGTGATGGTACCTCAGGTTCCCCGGGTGCTCGCTTCGCGGGGTTGCCCGCGGCCCGGCTTCGCCAGGTGTCGCGTCGTCAGGGCAGTGGTTCGCCGGTCGCGGCGTCGAAGACGGCATACCCGTCCTCGTACGCGGAATCGAGCGAGACCATCACCTGCACCGGCATCGCGCCCGAGGCATCCGGGGCCATGCTGCGCGACACGCTGACCATGATCGAGTCGGGGTCCGCGATGCCGCTCGCCGCCTTCGCCTCCTCGATGAACGCGGGGATCCGCGAGAAGTCCACCTCGGACGTGTCGAACAGCGCGGCCGCCGGGTCCTCGGGCTGGATGAGCTCGGGGCCCTGGTGCTCGGTCCGGTCGTACCGGTACTGGTACGTGTCGATCGTGAGCGCGCCGGGGGAGGACGGTGCCGCCGCCAGCGCGTAGGAGTCGTAGAAGCGGATCGACGTGAACTCCGACCCGCCGGTCTCGGCCTCGAGCGCGGCGACGATGTCGGCGTGCCGGTCCCCCTCGACGACGCCCGCCGCGGCCGGGTCGCCGGCGAGGATCGCGCCGACCGACCGGCCGATGGTGGCGTAGGCCGGGTAGGCGACGACCGCCGCCGAGACCGCGAGGAGCGCCCACCACCCGATCACGAGGACGGGATTCGCGCGCTTCGCCGTCCGTGCCGCGGCCGTCGCCGACGGCTCCCACGCGGGCGCGGCCGCGGCGAGCGGCACCGTGCGATCGTCGCCCGTGCGAAGCTGCTCGGCCTGGCGGAGGCCGGCCCAGTCGGCCGGGGGCTCGAACACGATCCGCACGCCCGCATCGGCGTCGTCGGGTCGCTCGACGACGATGATGCTGCCCGGGGAGACCTGGGCGAGGCCCGTGAGGTCGATGATCTGGCGATGCGTCGTCGTGTACGGGGCGCGGTGGCGGGGCGCGACCGTGAGCTGCAGTTCGCACTGCGGCTGGTCGTTGACCGAGAAGCCGGTGCGCGTGATCCGCTCGACCCGGGCGAGGGCGAGCTTGTGCGGATCGACGGGGGCGGGCGGCGTGCGCCGCTTGCCGAACGAGAACACGCTCCACAGGCCGGTCAGGATGCCGACCGGGAGCGCGACGCTCCACAGGATCGTGTACCGCGGGTCGCCCGTGGCGATCGCGCCCACGATGCCGCCGAGTACGGCGCCGAACGCCAGCGCCGAGATGATCCGCAGAATCATCGAGGTCCCTTCCGCACGGACCGCTCGGTCGAGGGTCCCCCAGCAGCGAGGATGGCACGTCCGGCGGCTCGCGCGCATCGGTGCGCACCCCGAGCCCACGGCGCGTTCACAGGGGCATCCGGTATCGTGGTGGGGTCGGTCTTGGGCACCGCGCGCTCGCGCGGATGGGTTTGTGAGTCCCGAGGGCCGGTTCCGAGGCGAGTCCGCCTCCGGATAGTCACCGTATGTGAACGGCCCCGGCCCACCAGCGTTCCGGGTTCCCAGTCGAGTCGCGCGCCCGCGCGGCCCGCTGCCATGTACTCGAGCAGCAACCCAGGAAGACACCCATGCCGAAGAACAAGAAGCCCGCCGGCGGACGTCCGGCCCGCAACTTCGACCCCTCCTACGCCCGCGCTTCCGCCAAGCCCGGCTCGCGCAGCAAGGGCCACCGCGGCCACCGGCCCGACGAGGCCGAGGCCCGCGCGAAGGCACCGCGCTGGACCCGCGAGGAGCGAATCGCCGGCGGACGCACCGAGCACCGCTCGGAGCGCACCGGCCGGTTCGAGCGCGACGACCGCGCGCCGCGTCGGTTGGACCGCGATGACCGCACGCCGCGTCGCGACGCCGACCGGACCGATCGCCCCGCCCGCGGGTTCGACCGCGACGACCGGGCGCCCCGTCGGTACGACGACCGGAACGAGCGCACGCCGCGCCAGTACGACCGGAACGATCGCACCGAGCGGCCCACGCGCCGGTTCGACGACCGGACCGACCGGCCCGCCCGCAGCCACGACCGCGACGACCGCGCGCCGCGCCAGTACGACCGGCACGATCGCAGCGACCGCCCCGCCCGCCGGTTCGACGACCGGACCGACCGGCCCGCGCGCAGCCATGACCGCGACGACCGCGCCCCGCGCCGGTTCGACGACCGCGGCGACCGTCCCGCGCGCAGCCACGACCGCAACGACCGCGCCCCGCGCCGGTTCGACGACCGCGGCGACCGCCCGGCCCGTCGCGACTTCGATCGGCGCGAGCACGCCGCACGCCGCGACCCCCAGGGCGGCGACCGCGCCCCTCGTCGATTCGACGACCGCGGTGACCGTCCCGCGCGCAGCCACGACCGCAACGACCGCGCCCCGCGCCGGTTCGACCGGGACGACCGGGCGCCGCGTCGATTCGACGACCGCGGCGACCGCCGCCCGTCGCAGTACTTCCCCGCCCAGGATCAGCGCGCCGGGTACGCTCCCGCCGACGACGTCGTGCTCGAGCGCCTCGAGGCCCAGTCGATCCAGGCCGGTGCGGTCGAGGGCGTCGACTTCGGCGACCTCGGGCTCGGCCAGAACATCGTGCGCGCGCTCCGCGAGCTCGGCGCCGAGCACCCGTTCCCGATC